>CASFZN010000019.1 GCA_949299195.1 uncultured bacterium
AGTATATGCGGTATTATAATAATAAAAGAATAAAGAAAAAAACAGGCTGGCTATCACCTGTCCAATACAGGCTTAAAAATGGTTATAATTGGTAAAAAAACGATAGCAAAAAACGGTCCAGTAAATAGGGTACCCACCATTATAAAAATTTCCCCTTAAATAAGGGGTTTTTTATTACTTTCGAAGACTTTTTTATAAATTAAACTTCGCTTCCTTATTTATATATAATATGGGATTAATCGTACATTTTGATAAAGAGAGTTGAGATTTTCTGTAAAGCACCGCTTTTGGTGGATTTCAACTCTCTTTTTTCATGGATAAATATTTCTACGTGTAAACTTTTGTATACTAGAAGTTAACTGGAAAACTACTAAAAAACTACTAATATTAGGTTTTTGGCGTTTATCTTCTAATTTTAATAATATCATCCTCTTCTAAATGCCCGACTAATAATGAAGAATTTTTATCATGATTTTTATAATTGCTTTTTACCAAGTTTTCGTCAAAATTAGCATAACAATATCTACAAAAATTTAAGCAAGTGTTATATTCGCCAACATCTACTAGTTCTACACAGTTACATTTATTGCCTTTTCTAGCTCTCCACTTCTTAAAATTTTTGCCAGTCATTTTAAAAGCTAGCTCTTTTGATATGCAATCACCTTTTTTAAAGCCATATTCAGTTAAATCTCTATCTTCAAAACAAGTTTGAACTTCCATATTATTTTTATGAGCTTCCTCACTAAAAAATGTACCAATTTCTTTATAATCTTCTTCTTTTATTTCTCTATAATTCAAAATATTACGATTTTTTTTGACATTTTTATAAATATCTAAAAAAGAAATAATAAACAAAGATACATACCCATTAAGTTCTCTTGTTAATTTAGAAAACGCTAATTTATGATATTCAAGATTATATTTATTCGATAAAAATACTGGATCATATCTAATAACCACATTATCTTTTCCTATAATATTCGATAATTTCTTAATACTTTCTATTACTTCTTTTTTATCTATAACATGAGGCTCGATATCTTTTTTATAAGGAGTTAATGTAACATGCACCAATATCGGTTTATCTAAAAAATATTGAATATTATCTACTAAGTTTTTAGGATTTTTAGTTATAAAAAAGTATAAATCTACATCTTTAATATAGATTCTAGACACTAACTTCTTATAAAAAGGATTTCTAACATCTAAATACCCTTCTTTTATTCTATTTATTAACCATTCCATATAATAGTTAACAACATCACTTCTACCGCTAATATTTAAAATCATAAGTAATAATCTATATTTTTTAATTATATATCTTTTTTAAGTGATATAATTAAAAAAGAAAAAGGGACTATTTTAATTATGGCAAAACAAACACTACACGATAAGTTATATTCAAGAAAATTACATCTACCAAATAGATTTTTATATGGCGCAATCTATCATTTAGGCAAATTAGTATTTAAAAAATATAATATGACTTTTAACTATATTGATGATCCTCGTAAAGAAAAAGGAAATATCGTAATGGTAGCAAATCACGCTAATCGTAACGACTTTTTATTTACTGCCATCCCTTCTTATCCAAAATTATTTAATTATGTTGCCGCATATAATGAATTTTTTAGAACTAACCTTAAAGATTTATTTAGAATCATGCAACTAGTCCCAAAAAGACAATTTTTTAATGATTCTTACACTGTTTTTGAAATATTATCATTAGTTAAAAAATATAACGCTAATATCTGTTTTTATCCTGAAGGATTATCAGGAATTAGTGGTGCTAATCAACCAATTACTCCAGGAAGTGGAAAATTATTAAAATTCTTAAAACTCCCAGTTTATGCCTGTATTACCCAAGGAGCATATCTAATTTATCCTAAATACGTTAAGTTTGGTGCTAAAGAAAGATATGCAAAAACCATCACTACTGTTTCTAAAATCTTTACTCCTGAAGATTTAGAAAAGTTAAGCGTTAGTGAAATCGATCAAAAATTAAACGAAATCTTATTTAACGATGATTATGAATGGGCTTTAAAAAATAATATTCACTATAAAGATAATGGTTATCCAATTGCAAAAGATTTAGAGTCTTTACTTTATAAATGCCCTAAATGCGGTGCAGAATTTAAAAACGTTGGGGAAGGCAACGTTATTAAATGCCAAGCGTGTGGAAATGGCGCTT
The DNA here is from genome assembly GCA_949299195.1 of uncultured bacterium. Taxonomy (GTDB): domain Bacteria; phylum Bacillota_I; class Bacilli_A; order RFN20; family CAG-826; genus Onthovivens. The sequence continues at coordinate 2,192 of CASFZN010000019.1, forward strand.
CAATTAGTGATACCTATGCTTTAACTAAACTTAATAAAGACGATAAAATTCCAATTACTCAAACAAAATGGCGGAATTATCAAAGAATTCAAATTAAAAAAGCTATTGAAAATGACCTTAATTTTACCTTTGAAGTCGAAACAACTATTTCAGGACTTCCTAAATATCGATACGTTAAACCTAAAGAAAATGCTATTAAAGAAGGTGAAGGTAAACTAGTCTTATCCTTAAAAGATGGCTTTAAATATATTGGAACTAGAAATGGTGAAAATGTAATTTTAAGTGTTCCTAATAAAGAGTTATATACTTTCTGCATGTCTTATGATGGAGATATAATTCACTTCTTCTATCAAGGAGTTTTAACGCAATTTACCTTTAAAACTAAAGGAATGGCCGCAAAAATATTATTAACCCAACAAGAATTACATCGTGCAAGTGGTGGCGAATGGAAAGCTTTAAAAGATGAATATAATGAAGATTTAATCTTTCCTAAAGATGAATAATAACTAATAAGAAATATTTATTTTTTGTAATTAATAATAAAAATTAGGATGATAGCTTAAACTAGTTCATCCTAATTTTTTATTAATTACTAAAATTTTTAATATTATTTAAGCATTATCTTATTTAAAGCTTTAGTAAATTCTTCTTTATCACTTACTTCAAGACCTCCTAAAAGTAAGGCTTGGTTATAAAGAATAATCGAATAATCTTTAATTTCTTCATCACTTAATGAAGTCATTTTCTTAAATACTTCATGATCTGGATTAATCTCTAAAACCTTTTCACTCTTATATGAATCCATTCCTGGAATTTGATTTGCTTGATTTAAAGCATTTAAAATCTTTTCCATATTAAGACTCATTCCGTCTTTATTAACAATAGCAACTGGAGAATCTACTAATTTAGTTGAGAATTTAACTTCTCCGACCTTATCTTTTAATGATTCTTTAATTTCATCAAGTTGTCTTTTATAAGTTACATTTAAATCTTCGATCTTTTGTTTTTCTTCTTCACTTAATTCGGAATCATTAAATTCACTAATAGATTTAAATTCTTTATCTTTATATTTATTTAAAGCTCTAATTGCGAATTCATCGACATCTTTATCAAAGAATAAAACATCAATTCCATCTTTTTTAAATCTTTCTAGTTCTGGAGAAAGTTTAATTTCATCAATTTTTAAGCCGCTAGCAAAATAGATTGCTTTTTGGTCTTCTTTCATCTCTTCAACATATTTATTTAAATCAATATATTCATTTTCATGATTTAAAGATTTAAACATTAATAAATCTTGAAGTAATTCGTTTTTATTTCCATACGATTCATATAATCCATATTTTAATGCTGAGCCATATAAATCATAGATTTTTGAATATTTATCAAATTCTTTCTCTTTTAATTCCTTTAAATTAGAAATGACTTTATTTTCGATAGAATTACGGATTCTTATGATGTTTTTATTCTCTTGGAGCATTTCTCTTGAGATGTTTAAATCTAAATCAGATGAATCGACAATTCCTTCTAAGAAATAAAGATAATTTGGCAATAAATCTTTACATTTATCCATAATAAAGACATTTTTAGCATATAAAGAGAGTCCGATATTTTCCCTGTTATATACTTCGTTTTTAAGTCTTGATGGGATAAAGATTAATGAAGAATATGAAAACACTCCTTCAACATTAATTGATATTGAATTTAATGGGTCTTGATAATCATGGAAATTAGTTTTATAGAATTTAGTTAATTCTTCATCAGTAATATCTTTTTTATTCTTTTTCCATAAAGGAACCATTGAATTTAAAATTTTAGTAACGACCTTATTTTCATATTCGTTTTCAATTATTTTGCCATTTTCATCTTTTTTAGGTTCTCTTTCAATTACATCCATTTTAATAGGATATTTGACGTAATTTGAGTATTTTTCTACTAAATATTCAATGGTATAGTGATCTAAATAAGTTGAATATGTAGTATCATCGGTATCATCTTTTAAATATAAAGTAATTGAAGATCCTACATCTTCTCTATCGATATCTTCGATTGTATATGATTCACTTCCTTCGCTTTCAAAGCGATAACCTTTTTTAGCATTTAAGCCTCTAGTTTCAATAACAATCTTTTTAGCAACCATGAATGCGCTATAAAAGCCAACACCAAATTGTCCAATAATATCTAAATCTTCTTTGCCTTCTTTAGCTTCTTTAATTTTATTTATGAATTCTTTAGAGCCGCTTTTTGCGATAGTACCGATATTTTTCACTAATTCATCGTGATTCATACCAATTCCATTATCTGAAATTGTTAATGTTTTTTCTTCTTCGTTAATTTTTAACCAGATTTCAGGATTCTCTAGAAGCGGAATTTTACCATTGCTATTAAAAGCTTCATATTTTCTCTTATCAATTGCATCACTTGCATTAGAGATTAATTCTCTTAGAAATATTTCTTTATTACTATAAATAGAGTTAATCATTAAATTTAATAACTCTTTAGATTCTGCTTGAAATTCTTTCTTTTCAACTGCCATTTGAACTACCTCCTTAACAGATACTTTCTATATTTTAATACAAATTTTAGCACTTGCAAGAGGAAAGTGCTAAAAATTATAATTACTAGAAAACTACTAAATATCTACTAATAATCTACTATTTCTTTACTTTATCTAAACATCCTACAAATAAATAGCTTTATTTAATATTTACGATAAAATTCGTACTACATTTGATGTAAATCTTAATGTTTCTATTATGACCTCAAGAATACTACTAGCAATTGACATATTTGATTCAAAAGTTTCACTTCTTTTATCTTCGCTTTTACTTTTTGAAGTTTTATTACTTAATAAAAAACTCCAAACACTAATGGAGTAATCGATTATATAAATTATTTAAAGAGTATAGGATAAAGCTAATATGTGTTCTTGCATCCATTTAAGAAGCAATCTCTTTTTATTAAATCAAATTTATAAATAAAATTTGATAAAGTCAATTTAATTTTTACCAATTTGGGCGTGCGGACAAAAAGTTGGGCATTAAATTAAGGGAGACTTAATTTATATGTACGATTTAAAAACAACAAAGAAAACGCTTAAACTACTTCAGAAATACGATTGCCAATTTGCAAAGATATCAAGAGAAACTGGAATTAAAGCAAGAACTATAAGAAGATGATACAACTGCGAAAAAGCTGGTTACCTCTTTGGTAAGACCATTTGTTCATACTAAAAAGGGGAAACGGACTTCTGAACAAATGAAACAGATGTGTGATTATTATTTCGAACATGGAGAAAATATTTCTAATGCAGTTAAAAAATTTGGGTATCCATCAAAATCTTGTTTAAAATTATGGGTTAAAAAAGATAAAAGATATAAAAAGCCTAAAAGAAAAATGAAAGTAAATAAAAATAATTGTTCGGAAGATGATAAAATTGCTATTGTAAAAGAATTTGCCAATAGGACAATTCCTGGGAAAGAAATGGCTGAAAAATTAGGTGTTACAAGAGAAATTATTTATATGTGGCGAAAAAATTAACGGGAGGAAAAATGGATATTGACAAGAGTAACAATAAAGACGAATTACTCACTGAAATTGATAAATTAAGGAAAGAGAAAAATGATTTAGAGTTTGAAAATAAAATACTAAAAAAGGCAAATGAATTAATAAAAAAAGAAATAGGCGTTAATTACGGTAATTTAACCAACAAAGAAAAAACTATTGTAGTTAACGCCTTAAAATGAACATATTCAATCACAGCTTTATTAAAGAAATTAAAACTCAAAAGATCTACTTTTTACTATGAATGTACTAGAAATTTATTCGATAAATACAATGATATTAAAGAAAAAATAAAAATAATATCTAATGAAAATTATAAATGTTATGGCTATAGAAGAATCAAAATAGCTCTTATTGATACTTTCGACATTAATATTAGCGAAAAAGTTGTTAGACGCTTAATGAAACAAAACGGCCTTGTAGTTTATCAAAAGAGAAAAAGAAAATACTAGTCTTATGAAGGTAAAATTTCCCCTGAAGTTCCTAATTTATTAAATAGAGATTTTAAAGTGAATAAACCATATACAAAAGTATTGACCGATATAACAGAATTCTCTTTAAAAGATGGAAAATTAAACTTATCTCCTTTAATTGATTGTTATGATGGTTTGCCAATAGTTTATACTTGTGGCACATCACCTAATTCTGAACTTACTAATACAATGCTTATAAAAGCCATGAAATAATTAAAAATAATAATTGTACTATTCATAACGATAGAGGATTTCATTATCGTTTCCCAAGTCGGATAACATTAATGTAAAAATTTGGTTATACAAGATCTATGAGCAAAAAAGGGTGTTCGCCGGATAATTCAATGTGTGAGGGTTTCTTTGGAACAATAAAAAACGAATTTTATTATCCTTACGATCGGACAAAGACAACATGCACTGACTTCATTGATAAATTAAATAAATATTTAAAATGGTTTAGAGAAAAAAGAATAAAAGTTAGACTATGGAAAAATTTAAAAACTGTCCAACAAAATGTCCGCATCCCCCTTTAAATAATTTTTAAAGTTTTACTAGATTTTTTTATACTGTAAAACAAATTGCGATTGATACAATAGATACAATTTTTTAAGATTCAAAAATAAAAAAACGCGATGGTTATCGCGATTTTTGCAAGATGGTGACCTATACGGGGTTTTATTCAATTAAATTTATAAATAAAATTTATATTTTATTTATTAAAAATTGTTTTTTATAAATTTAAATTATGTAAAAATTTTCAATTTTTATTTTTTGTATCAAGATTGTATCAGAGGATAGAAAAGGTTGGACATACAGGTTTGGGTGTGATGTTATCTGGAAGAATTAGAATGAGTTCTTTTAATTCCCTTGCAATATAGTTAATTAAGAATTAAACTTATAATAGTTACAATGATTTCGACCAAAGTAACAATTATTTGAAGAATTAGAAGGGCGAGTTCTAATTCTTTTTTCTTTACTTTTTTCATAGCACCTCCTATTATCAAAAAAGATAGATTTATTTCTATCCAATTACTAAGAAGGTGGTGTTATGAGGAAAGTCAAGAAAAAAGATAATTAGGTCTATCCTTATAAATAATTTCTAGGGTTATTGGATAGAGGGAGGAAAGATTTAGCGTTGAGGAAAAAATAAAATAAGTATAAAATAAAAGTGCTTAAAGGTTATGCTTTAAAGCAATATTGTTTTAATAATTTCAATTATGGTTGAAATTATTTTGAGTATTAGAAGTGCTAGTTCTAGTACTCTTTTTTTATTTTTTTCATTTTTGAAAATCCTCCTTCTCATATTTGTTTAAATCACAATGTTTTGTGATAAAATCGGTTGGAGAAGGTGGATTTTAAAAAATGAGGGAAATTATTTATATTTTTTTAATGAATGGATTCCTTTTTTTAATCTTAAATAATAAAAAAACAAAAATTTACTTGTTTAATTTTTGTTTTTTCTCTAATTCATTAATAATATTTTTTGCTTCTATTAATATATCTAATTGTTCTTTTGTTAAATAAATATTATTAGCAGGATCAATTAAATCAGATACTGGTATTTTATATAATTTTGATAAAAGATTTGCATAGTCAAAATTAAGCTTAACTTTACCAGTTTCAATGTTTGAGTAATTGGGCTGTGTAATTCTTAAATAATCTGCAACAAATTTTTGATCATATTTGTTTTTTGTTCTATAGTATTTTAATTTATTCATATTTTTCTTGTTTTTCTAGTTTTTTTATATTTTTAAAGGAATCTTTTAAATAATCTAAAAAATCATAAATGGTAAAATTTTCTTTATTAAAATTTCCTTCGTTGATTGTAAATTCATACATAGAATTTACTAAATATAACATTGGTAAAAAACCATTAGTCATTGAATCTTTAGAATATGCATGTTCATATAAAAGGATGGCTGAAGAAAATAATTTATCTGATAGTTCTTCAATTGATGAATATATATGTTCTTGCATTGAAGTGACTTTTTGTTCTTCGTGATTATGAATGTTCATTTTGTTGTCTCCTCTATTTCTTCAATTATGTTTTTAGCTTCTATTAGTTTTTTAAATTGATGTTCGGTTATTAATATTTCTTTTGGATTATCATCTAAAAGATATGTTAATGAAACATTAAAATATGATGAAATCTTTTTGATGTGTTCAATCGTAAATGATTGTTCTCCAGATTCATATCTAGAATAATTACTTCCTTTAGTGCCAATTATTTTGGCCATTTTTTCTTGTGTTAATTTATTTGTTTTCCTTAAATATTTAACTTTTTTGTTAAGTTCCATACCTTTATCTTTTCTTTTATTTGAGGAAAAATCAAATTTCTCTTGACTTTATATATATATATATAAACTAGAAATAGATTTTGAGGATTCTTCAAATTTTGAGGTTTTAAATTATGGATAAATTAAAAAAAGAAATAGCTTTAGATAATAGTATTAGATATCACCAAAGGGTAGCTTATTGGCAAAAGAAAAACAGAAAATTTTGTCCAAAAAGCGTTAAGAAAAAAATCTATTCAGGTAAATACCGTGTCGAAATAGGGAAAGATTATTTATAAAAATAATTTGATTTTAATTTAAAAGGTGAGGATTAAGTATGAGTAAAAAAGAAAAATTTCTTGTCTATGATGATTTAACTGATGAAGTTGTTGGATATGCGACAACGCCTAAATCAGCAAAAAGTCTTAAATCTTCTTTTTTTAAAAATTGTTGCGACAGAGAAGACGATGGAGATATCCAAATTATAAAAATTTCTGGTTAAAAGGAGAAAGATATGAAAATTAAATTAGTCGACGGCAAGGAAAATAGAGTTGGTGAATTACTAGATATCATTCCAATTTCAAAAAAAGAATATTTATTTGTTATTAGTGATATTGAAAAGGAAAAAATTATTAATTTACCAATTAGAATTGGAGAAACATATTATCAAGATAAATTGATTGAATCGTTTTATCCAGAAGCTTTTATGTACTAATAATTAGAGGACTGAACCCCTGATAAATTTTTAAAATGTCAGTCCTCTTTTTATAAATTATAAATTTTTAAGGAGGTGATCCATAAATAAAGGTAAAAGAAAAAGATTGGTGGCATTTAAGAAAATATAAAAGAGGCGGGCATCCGCATATTGTGTTTGGTGGAGATAAAAATGAGAAAAAGAAAGGTAATTATTTTTCATTTCAAATTACATCACATCCTAGAAGCGGTAAGTCTAAAAATCTTTTATTAGATAGTAAAGGTAAAAATGGTTTACCTCATTATTTACAGAAAAAGTTATATAAAAAGCCTAAAACTTATTATGGCAAAAAAATTAGTAACACATTAAATGCTAAGGATTATCAAATAATTAACAAGCAAATAAAAAAGAGACAATGAATTTACTTGGATGATTAATCCAAATGGAAGTAATTTGTCTCTTGGCTTAATCTATCATTAATAATTTGTCGTTGTCAAGTGTTTTAGGTTATAAGAGTTAGCTTCACTGAAAGAAAGCATATAAAAAGGAGAATTTAAAATGGCAGAAGAAAATAAAAACATTGTTACTAATAACAAAAAAGAAGAAAAAACAACATTTAAAAAAATGAGTGAAATTGGAAAGGATGATGTTAAAACATTTATCCCTGTTCAATGTAACTTATCAAAAATTAAAAGAAACAATTTTGAAACTTATATTATTTCTATTCCTGTAGCTTTAGTGCATTTAGATATTAGATTGGATCAAATTGATTTCTTTAAAATTTGTGAAGTAAAAGGTTTAAATTCATTTCAACAATCTAGAGGTGTTAATGGATTTATCAGATATGTTACAGGTAAAGATAAAAATGATAACGATTATCATCAAGTTCAATTATTTATCGCTACTGGAATATATTTCACATATTTATTAAGAGAGAAAGAATTACAGCTTTTCGATTTATGGATTAAAAATGGAAAAATGGATCCAATTAAATGGGCTGTTTGTCCATCTAAAGAAATTGAAAGCGGGTTAGAATATTTTGACTAATTCTTGTTACCCTCCTATATAAAAAGAAAAGAGTTCTTTAATAATTTCTCTCTAAAAGAAATTATTCTTATTTAAGGATGTTTAAATGAAATTAAAAATTTACAATCCTTTCTCTATGAAACAGAAAAGATATGCTAAAACTTTTACAGAAAATGAACTTAAAAATAGATATAAACAGACTGAAAAGGATTTAGCTAAACATTCTAAAAATAAAGATTGGGAATCATGGAAAAAGGCAATGAAAGAACATAGAGATTATGAATATGCAATGTATTATAAAACTTCTTTAGGTTCTAAAAAGACAAAAATGACTGGTAATAAAAATAATAATTTAAGGAGAAATAAAAAATAAATGAAACAAAAAACAAAAACTATTATTTCATGTGCAGTCGCTTGTCTTGTACTTGCATTGGGTGTTGGTGCTTTAGCTACTGCTTCTAAAGGATTTACAGATTGGAACACAGATAATTGGGGACAAAATTTCAAAGATTTAGTCAACAAGGATGAAGTTGATCCGACAGAAGAAAAAGTTGATACATTAATTGTTGAAGATACAGATACTAATAAAACTTATTTAATGCCTGCAAAATCATTGAATTTCGGAAATGCTTATAGTGGTGACGATGAAGAAGTTGTTGATACTCTCGAAAAATCACCATTAGGAGTTGCTAAAACAATGTCTAAAGGCGTTGAGAATAATTTAATGGCTACCGGTTCTTCTATTACTTATCCACAAACAATTAATTTATCAGCTACTGTTACTCCAGTTGAAGCTGAAGAGTATTGTGAATATCTTTGGGAAATTACTTGGGGTGGAACCGAAAGTATTTCAGCGTATATTACTTTAGAAAATGCAAATACTAAAAATGTTGTCGTTAAAGTTTTAAAACCATTTAACCATACTGCAACTTTAAAAGTAACAGCGACTGCGAATGGTATTTTACCAGTTACTGATACTTGTTCTGTTGAATTCTATAAACAATTAACTGGAATTGATTTAACAATGACAGGCGCAATGGAAGATAAAATTTTAAATGAAGGTGACCAAATTACCTATACCGTTACACCTAAATATTCTGGTGGTACTGTAGATCAAGAAGATGAATCAGAAGTTGTTGTTACATATTCAAGTTTAATTAGCGACTACACCATTAATTACGATTTCATGAAAAACGATATTAATAGCGGTAAGGTCGCATTTAGTCATAATGAATTCTATAACGCTTCTGGAAACTTTACTGGTGTCAATGTTTTAACTGGTGCCGGTAGAAATTTAATGAATGCAAAGCTTAAAACTTCATCTGGAGATTTTAAGATTACAGCTACAAAAGGTATTTATTCAAAATCTATTAATTTAGATATTGATCCTGAAGATGTTGTTTATCCAGAATCTGTTCAAATTGGAGATGGTTCAGATATCGAAATTGGTGCAAATTAGAAGGTATTGACTATGAAATTTAATAAATTATTTGGAATATTTTCATCTTTATTAATTTCATTATTTTCTTATCCTTCTAATCAAAATTTAAATTTTAATTACTTAAATTGTGGAGAATGCTTTGGTTGTTGCGACCATGAGCATTCTCATAATCATAAGATTGAAGAATTAATTGTTGGGAATGATTTAAATACAAATGCTATTTATGATATTCCTTCATCGGTTATTTTTGCTACTTCGACATTAAATTCTACGGAAAATTATGGAGAAGTTATCATTCAAGCAAATTATGAACCTGAAGGATGTTTAGTTGATTCAATTTGGGAAACTAGTGATGAAACAAAAATCACAGTTACTCCAGATGATTCAGATAGTAGTATTTGTAAGTTAACTTGTATTGCTCCTTTCGATGATGAAGTAACAATTACGGTTAAATCTTTATATTTTCCATCATTAAGTCATTCGATTAAAGTTACTTATGATTATGGAATTGTTATATCTGCCAAAGTTACTTCTGTAACTTTAAGTGGCAAATATAATTACAATTGCGATGGTTCTTCAATTACTTTAGGTGATGAATTTGATAGAGAATTATTAAGTGATATTTTTTCTGTTAGTGATTCATCTTTAGTTTCATACAGTGTTCCAAATGGTAGTGATTATGCTGGTATTAGTGGAAGTTATCTAGTTCAATCATCCAGAAGTTCCTATTCTTCTGGAATTGTTAGATGTTATCAAACAAATAATCCTAGCAATTATGTTGATGTAAATTTTTCAACTACTTCAACTACTTATAGTCGTTCACATAGTTATTCGACTACTTCATCTGCTACTTGCACAAGCTCTGGTAAAAAAACTTGTTCTAATTGTGGCGATATAGTAACTATTTCTGCTCTAGGACATTCATATGGTTCTTGGACTAGTTATTCTGATCCTGTTGTTTCTAGCGAGTATGATGCAACTTGTACTGAAGATGGCTATACCAGATATATGAAATACAGAACTAGAACATGTTGGAGATGTGGAGATAAAGATTATGATTATGAATTTTATAATGATGATTATGTAGATGCTTTAGGACACTCTTATACAGATAAAGAATATAGTTATACTGCATATTCGGCTGCGCAACACACTAAATATACCTATGATGTCTGTTCTAGATGTGGTGAAAGGGATAGTGGTTCAACTAGTGTTAAAGAAAATCACACTATTAGCGGTAGCTGGTCTTATTATACAGCTACTTATCATAGAAAAACTGGAACATGTACAGATTGTGGCAGATCTTCTTCTTATGTACAAGCTACGCATTCTTATACCGGTAAATATTGTTATGAATGCAAAGGAAAATTGAATTTGCTTGGTTCAAGTGGTAGTAGTTCTGCTACTTATAAATGTAGTTCATGTAGTCGAACTTATTCTTTCACTTCATCATCAACTCCCGATTATTACACTAAATGTGAATGCGGGAACTATAAATTAGCTTAGGAGATAATTTAATGAAAAAGAAAACAAAAAATATTTTAGGTGGTATTGTTTGTTGTTTATGCTTAGTAGCTGTAGTTGGTGGAGTTACTGCATTATTAGTAAACACAGATAATCCAATTATTGATAAAGAAGAAATTGGTATTAATTCTATTAATGGATTAGATAAGGTGACTTTAAACTCAGCTGAAACTTATTTAGATGAGAAGGAAGTTAAAGTAGTTGAAGATTATTATTTATATAAATTTGAAGTAGATCCAGGAAATGCAAATAAATATGAGTTTGAAATAACTTCATCAAATCAATTTATAAAGATAGTCGATAATGACAAAACGGACTTTGAATTTCAGATTAGTGCTTATTCTCAGTTTAAAGAACCTGCTTATATTAATATAAAAGATACTATTTCAAAAAAAGTAAAAACTATTGAAGTATTATGGGATAACTATGATGAAGAAAAAGCTTCTATTATCTTTATATATAATTTCAATGGAATAGTTGATGATACTAAAACTTCTGTTTTAGAAGTCAATATTGGGGAAACTATTGATCCTAATCCTTATAAATTAGAATTCTCAGGTTATAAATTTGAAAAAGTTGAAGGTATTACAGAATTCGTTTCTTTTCAATTAAATGAAAATAAAGTAGTGGCCTTATATTATGTTAGCGATTTGGTTACTTTAACCGTTGAATATTATAAAGATGATGTTTTGGATGATTCTTTAACTGATATTTATTCATATGAAAAAGAGAAAGATATTTATATTAATTCTTTTAAAAAAGATATTTACGGATATAAATATAGTTCTTGTTCTATGACTGATAATTTTAAAATTTACGAGAATACAACTTTAAAATATTATTACATTTTAGATGAATCTGTTGTAGATCCAGAGAATCCTCCAATTGATATTAATATTAGAGGTGAGGTTAATGGTGAATATATTACTAACTATAATGGCATAAGCGGTAATGTTTTAGGTGATCTAACTATTACAGGATATTCGGGAATAGTTTATTTATCTACTTCTTCATATTGTGATGATTATTCAAGTTTGGAAGTCACAGATGGTCAAGTAGTTGAAATTAACGACACATTTACAAGTGGTACTAGTGGTTCTAGTGGATTTGCTGGTGGTAACCTTTCATCTACTGGGGGAAGAATCTATGTATTTAATACTTCTAAAGAATTATTAGGATCATTTGTTTATACAATGGAAAATGTAACTGTTGAAGTTTCAGTTACAGGAGATATTGATGTTGATTATATTGTTGGTTATAACTCTGTTAGTGGTAATGTTTCTGGGAATATAACAGTTATAGGCTATACAGGTACTATTTATTTATCAACTACTAGTGCTTGTGCAGATTATTCTGAATTATCAGTAGAAAATGGAATAGTTGAAACAATTAATGACACATTTACAAGTGGTACTAGTGGTTCTAGTGGATTTGCTGGTGGGAATTTATCTACTAACGGCGGAACAATTTATATTTTTAATACACGTAAAGTTATGATTGGTTCGATTACTTATACAGCCAATAATATAACTCCTGAAGTTACTTTATCTGGCAATTTAGCTGTTGAATATAATATTCAAAACAATACAATTAGCGGAAATGTTGAAGGTTTCATTACTGTTGAAAATTATACTGGTGAAATCAGAGTTAGTACCTCTAATCCTATTGAAGATTATTCAACACTAAATGTAACAGCTGGACAAAAATTAACTATTAAGGAATCTTTTACTTCTGGCATTTCAGCTTCAAGCGGTTTTGCTGGAGGATATATTAATTCATCTGGTGGAACTTTTTATTTTTATAACACTCGAAATGTTTTAATCGGTGCTCTTAACTATGAATGTATTAATATGACTGAAAATATTGAAGTTACTGGTAATTTAACTTCGACTTATGAAACTGCTTCTAATGCTGTTCATGGAGTCGTTAGTGGGAATGTTACTATAAATGGATACACAGGAACCGTATATGTAGCTACTACTAGCGATTTAGGAGAAGATTATTCTACTCTTACAGTTAGTGATGGAGTTTCAACTACATTAAATGAATCATGGAGTTCTGGAACAACTGGAGCTACAGGATTTGCTGGTGGCTATATCAATTCATCTGGCGGAACATTTTACTTCTTTAATTCAAGTAAAGTATTAATTGGATCATTAGCTTATACAATAAGTTAATAAGGAGTAGATTATGTTAAAGGTTCTAAATTCTTTTGTTATAGCTTTAACTATATTCTCTTCTTCCGTTCCTTTAGCTTTAAATAGTGAAGAATATGTAAAGTTTGATTCTACAACGATAGAAAGTGATTTAGAGAATGCTGGATATGATGTATCTGGCATTCAATCACTATCTCAACCTAAATTTATTGATTTTATAGAGTATGCTTATGGAAGTGAATATTATGGACTTTATTTTTATGTTTATATTCCTACTTCTTATGATTTAGATTTAAGTTCAAGTTTAAATAAGATTCAATTAGCTGTAGCTTCAAATTCTAATTATCAAAAATATTCTATTGAATGTTTAGATGAAGCCGATAACATTTATAAATTTAAAGTTAATTTTACTGATGAAGAATTATCAATGATTATGAATAGGCTTTCAAATTTTGAGAGAGTTTATCAAGTTAGTGGGTTTGAAATTAAAGATATTAATTCATCTAATGCAACTGAATATGCTATTGGTGGTAAATATAAATATTCTGGGTTCGCAAAAGGTATTGATGGAAATACTTCTTCTACTTTAACTAGGAAAGTTAAAGAAATTGAAACTTTAAGTTTAGATGTTCAACAAACTTATTATAATTTTGAAGGTGATAATTTTTATGATGATCATTATCAATTAAATAGTGTTTATTTCTCTATTCCAAATCAAATATTAAATGAATATGGGGAAATTTACGCTATAAATTTTGAATATTATGAATATAAAACTTCTCCAATTATTTTCTTAAGAGAAAGTGTATATGATTATTTTGATGATTATATAGGTGTTGTTCATACTGAAGAAAATAATCCTGGTAAAAAATTGGTTTATGACGTTTATGATGCCACTGCTGTAGCAGGCAGTAATTTAAGAACGTGTGATTTAGTTGATAAAGATCTTGGTGGACAAATAACTGGAACTCCATATTTTAAAGAAAATAATTATCTAACTTGGTTATTTTCTGTTCCAGAAGGAGAAGAAACAACTTTTACTAGAGAACAATTATTAAATTATTTATATAGCTATGATAAATCTTATTATAATGGTAAAAATTATCGTGGATTATCAATGGATTTATTAAATGGTACTGTTGATGAAGGTCATACACAAGGTTATAACAAAAAAGTTATAAATAGTGATGATACTTATTCTATTGATATTAAATTAAGAGATTTTTGGTCTAGTATTGCAGCTGGTTTTGGTCATCCGCAATATGAAGAATTGGAATTAGATCCCTTTATAAAAATAGATAGCACTAATATTAATAATGAAAATTATATTTCGGATTTAGATTTAAACGATTTTAAAACTTTCGTTTCTGAATCTAATTCAAAAAATGAATCAACTTATTTATTTAGATTTAATCTTGGAAAATACCAGTATGCACCTATATATGATGTAACCTATGGGGATCTATTTCGTGAGGGTAGAGATGGATATGTTTATGAATTAAATTTATTCTTAGATTTTGACATTATAGATATTACATTTATGAAAGATGGAATAACCACTATCATTCCAGCGGTTAGCAATCCTATTGATATTATTTCTAATATAGTTGTTCCAGCGGTTCCAGAATATATTTCTAGCAAAATAATTACCATTATAAAAATTGTAATTTTAATAGCTTTAATAATTTTAGGAATTTTCCTTTTAAATCAATTGTTTGGTTTATTTGGGATTTCTTTTAAAGATATTTTCAACTTTATTTTTGTAAAACCTTTTAAGTGGGTAAAGGGGAAATTTGAAGGAAATAAAAAGAAGAAATCCAATAAAAATAAAAAACGAACTAAAAAATAAATAGATGGAAGGTTTATTACAATAGACAAAATAAACATTCAGGAATTACTTGGGAAGAATACGATGATATTTGGGTTAACTTTACTGTTACTCACTCTAATAATTCTTCTGTAAGTAATATAAAACTTTCTAGTAATCCTAATAAAAATGATTCTAGAGATACATATATAAGAAACACTTCAAACAAAACAAAAAAATTTTTAAAAGGTAAGCAACTTAAAAATTTTAAAGTTTCAGATAAGGATAAGAAGAAAATTTATAAACTTATGAGAAATAAAAAAAGATAGACGGAAACTTTTACATTTCCGAACTTCTCTAAGGAAGTTATGTCTATCTGTTACTTATATTTTACTTAAATAAAGATAAAAGTAAATAAAAAATTAATAAGGACTGGTGAATATGAAAGAAAAAACTAATGATAAATGGAAATTATTATTAATTATTCTAATAGGATTTTTAGCTATTGTTATTGGATATTATTTCATCAGTCCTTATATAAAAATTTTTAATGGAATTCATGTAGAACTTAATGAATTAGTAAATAAATATTATGTATCTGATGATAGTAATTATTTACTTTTAATTGATGAAGATAATTGTTTTTTAACTGATGGTAATAATGATAAAACATTTAATTTTACATATGAAGAAGGCTTAATTTCTTCAACTGAAGATAATTTTATTGTCCTTACTTCAAGTAGTTTACGGTATATAGAAGGGGGATGTTACTTTTATGAATATAATGAAGAAAATTAAAAATAAGAGATATTTTATCCCTTCTTTAATTATTGTTTTATTAATTATTACTCTAGGTTCAATTTTTTCATATGGATCATATTTTAAAATTGGACTTTCATTAGAATTTTTTATTAATAGTTGTGTTACTTATTTCCAAAGTTTATTAAGAATTGAAACAAGTGATGTTTATACTACTTTTGATTTGATAAAGGATGTAAATATGGGGGTAGTGGATTCCTCACCAGTCATTTCCACTATCCCTTTATTTGCATTATCTTTTAATTTAGATAATTTAGTTCTTTACTTAAAAGAAGGCTTTTTTATGGCTTTTGACTATTATTCATTTATAAATTACTTTTCTGGATTTATTAATGTTTTTAGTTATTTAAATTTTATAGTTTTAATTTTAATTTTCTTAATAGCTTTAAAGATATTTATTTCTTCTATTTCATTTAACGAAGTAGATCCAGGAAAGATTGGATATACAAAAAAATATAAAGGATTTGAAAATTTTATTTATAAAGTTTTTCATCCTATTTATATATATTTAAAGAATTTTTATAAATATATTAAAGAAAAGAAGATTTTAACTTTAATAATTGTTTTACTTTTAGTTTATTCTAACTGCATTTCTATTATTATTGATTTATTCGCTTACTTTTTCTATTTTTCTTCTAGTTTTGACTTAATGTTAATTTTAGAAGCTTTAGTTAGTTCAATATATTTAGTATTTCCTATTATTAGCCAAATTAATTTATTTGGATGGATAGTTATCTTCTATTTAATTTTTGATTATATAAGAAGAAAAAGAGCTTTAAATTTATTAATTTCTTTAGAAAGTTCAAACTTAAAGTTCTGTGATACTAAATTAGGACTTGTTAATTTATTCGATGGATTAATGGGTGGCTTTAAAACTTCTACTATTACTGATTTTGCTTTGACAACATCCAAATTATTTAGATATAGCATTAATGATAATTTATATAAATATCGTTCAATGTTGCCTTACTTTAATTTTTCTTATTTAGAAAAATATGTTGAAAGACTAGCTTTAGAAAATACTGTTTATAATCATGCTCAACTTGAATATTTATTAGAATTGAGATTTAAAATTGCTAACACTTCTTTAACTAGCTATAAATCATATTATTATTTTTCTTATGATTTTAAAAAATATAAAGATTATTACTGGGATGGAACTAAGAAAATTACTCTTGATTATATTTTAATAGAGTACGCCAAGAATTATTTTTATTATTTTACTCAAAATAATTACATTTATTCTAACTATCCTATTAAAACTATTGAAGCTGTAATTAATCGTGGTTATTATCCAGAATATGCTTGTCACTATTTTTTCATTAAGGAAGAAGAATATGATCTAACTGCTAGATTTTCGCATTGTATAAATCTTAATGAAATAAGAATTAAAAAATATTTCAATGATTTAAATAATTTTAATTTTAATAAAAAGGATAAAGACTTATCACCTTTATTCTCTTTTGGTGTTGTTGCTTATGCTGAAGCTGAAAAAGATTTGGGTAATCAAAATACTAATAAAATTTATGATTTAAAAGATTTAAATGCTAATCCTTTAAATGATGGAACAGATTTAATTTTAAAAATGATTCGTCATGTTTGTAATTTGAATTTTAAGCCATACATTAAATTGTTTTTAGATATGCAACGATTCGGCGATTTAGCTAGTAAATATAAAGATATTTCTACTTCTTTAATTAGAGCCGTTAATGTTCAAGATAAACTAGCTTTAAGATTATGGACTATCGAAGGTATTTTCTGTCGATTTGTTATTAGGAAAAGAAAAGAAATAGATCATGAAATGAAAACAACCAGAAATAGATTTGGTATCTTATATTACATTTTTAATAAATGTACTTATTTCATCGAAAATTATTACAACAAAAATATTAATAAATATTCTTATAAAAAGTTAACTCTACTTGTTAAAGGTAGGGAAGAGGATGAAGGAGAAGAATATTCATACTTTTTAATTAACGCTAAGATCTTTGCTGATTCTTATAGAACTGACTCTCACTACTCATTGTTTAAGTCAGTTTTGAAAAAATCCAAAAAAGGTGTTTATTCAAATGACTTATATTCTGGATTAAATGCTACTGTAGGAGAAATGAACTCCCAACATAGCTATTTTAATGATCGATTAGAAAGATTATTTGAGGATAACCTTAAAGCTGATAAAGGAGAAGATATATATGAGTAAAATTTTTTCATTGACAGAATTTAACTCCTTTATGAAGAGCACTAGGGGGGTTAGTAATACCCCCCTAGTGCAAGTAAAAAAGAAAAATTTTTGTATCGATTATTTATCGGTAGTTATCGACAAAAAGTTTATTTTTGATACCATCTTCGCTGACGAGGTCATGAAAGCACTTTCTATTGACAAAAATGTTGCTGTAAGGAAGTGCGGTTTAAATGGTTATGATGTTGGATATTTATTCAATGAATATATATCTATTTATACTGGTGGAGAATTTACAAAAAAAGATGGAAAAGAAACAACTCAAATTGAATTAAAAGGTGAAGGATGTAGAAAATTTGAAGAGTTAGGTGGTTCTTGGATAGAACTTTTTGAATTTTTAATTAAAAATGAGTTTGATTTTAAAAGAATAGATTTAGCTTATGATGATTTTGAAGGAACTTTAAATTATGACACTTTATTAGAGAAAGTTGTGAATCATGAATTTGTAAGTTGTTCAAAAAAATTACCAGTAATTTTGTTTTCTAAATTTGGAAATGAATATAAAGGCTTTTCTATTACTTTTGGTTCTAGAAATTCATCTAGAAGTTTACAAATTTATGATAAAAAAAGTGAAAGAATGAATAAAAATTTTGCATATATCGATTGTAAAACTTGGACTCGTTGTGAGATAAGATTTAGAAACGATTATGCAAATGAAATTAAAGAAAGTGTTCTTGTTTCATTATATGAAAATAAGTTTGATTTACTCGTTAAATCATTGATTAGAAATGTTGTTGATTTTAAAGAATATTATGATTCAGATAACACGGCTAGATTAAAGACTTGGAAAGTTTGGGATAAATTTTTAGATGAATCAGTGCGTATCAAAATTGTCAGACAATATGATTTAGAAAAATCTTTATGTAAAAAAGCAAACTGGATGAAACGAAGTGTAGCTAAAACATTAATGGATTTATATTTATCTAATCCAAATTACTTCTATTCATTAATTAATTTCTTAATTATTTCTAAAATTGAAAAACTTGATAATGAAGATTTATGTGTTGTTAATAATGGATCAGATAAATTTCATTCAAATAATAGATTTAGAAACAAAGAAGAATTAGTTAAATTCATAAAAGATAATTTAATGGTCGAATCGTTTAACATTGAATATCTACGAAGTCTTTTAGGAAATGATGTAAATGAAACAATTATGAATTTAGAAAAGATAATAAAAGGTGAGGATTATTTATATGATGAATAATGTTTATAAAATTAAGGTTATTTTTTACGACAAATTTGGGAAAGCTTATTCTTATTTTAAAAGAGATTCTAATTTAAATGATTTAGAGTTTTGTAATTTATTAGAAGCTAAAAATTATTTTAGAAAGAAGTTTTTAAATAAATATGAAATCCGATTATTTAAATTTCGTTTTAATTCTGAATTTAAAAATCCATCAGATTTTGACTATCAAGAAGTATATTTCATTTCTGAGATTATTAAGCTTAAAAATAAAAAGAAAAGTATTGTTTATAAATTTATTTTAGATTAACGGAGGATTTATGAGAAAGTTTGTAAATATAAATAAGGTTTATAGAGTTTATGATAAAGATTTAGGATTAGGAAAGAATAAAAAAGGTTTTCATCATGTAATACTGGTGCGGAAAAATGAAAAAAAACAGATATGTAGAGTTAAAACTATTACTTCATTAGAAAAAAGGCATAATGGAAAGTTAAGTTATAATTTCGAAGCTCTTAAAAAAGCAAAAGAAGGAATAATAACCCCGTTTTCAGTTAAAGAATTAAATACTGAGCATTGGTCAGGAATTTATAACAAATCTAAAGTTATAAGTTTTAAAAAATTAAAAAGAGCAACAAAAAATTATAAAAAACCTAAAAAGTTATATTAAAAAGAAAAATGCTCCAAAATATTGGAGCCATCTCTTATTTGTTAATAAGAGAAGAGGAAATATCCTCTTAACACTTTTTTATTTTATCAAAATTGATTAAAAAGTAAATCAAATATGTCTATATATAAAGATAAAGATCGTTACATAGTTAAAGTTTGTATTAATGGAAGACAAATTTTAAGAAGAAAATATTTAGGAAGAATTATTGCTACTAAGCAAATGGCTTTAGATTGCGAAAGAGATTTATTTTTACAATATAGTGATGAACAAAAGGATTATGAAATCAATGATTTGTTTAACCTTTTTGAAGAATATTTATTTAAAAAATATAAAGAAACTTCAGCAAAAAGATATTTGAATAGTTTCAATTATGTTATTAAAAAATATTTTGTTAAGAAAAAGATTTCAAACATTACTAGAAGTTATTGTGAATTTTTGAATGACTCAATTAATAATCTTCCATATTCAGGAATTGAGATTTATATATTTTTAGTTAAAATTTTTATAAATTTTTTATCTTTATATGGATTAAAAATTAATAGTTCTGTTTTTTATGTTTATAAAAGATCAAGAATAAAGAAAAAAGATTATAAGTATTATTCTTTTAAAGAATTTTTAAAGCTTATAAAAGTTATAGATGATTCAAAAGATAAGTTAATATTTTCACTTCTTTTTTATTATGGGTTAAGAGTTGGAGAGTTAAGAGCTTTGCAAGTTAAGGATTTTAAAAAGGATAGAATTTCAATTAATAAAGAATTAACTAATAAGGGAAGGTTTGGTGGACAAAAAATATTAGATCCAAAAACTTCTTCTTCATTTAGAGAATATCCATATGTAAGAGATATTAAAAAATTATTTGATGCTGTTGTTATAGAAAATAAGCTTGAAGAAGATGATTTTATTTTTATTAATAAAAAACAAAATAAAGTAATCGGAGAATCATCCATTAGAAGAAAGTTGGATGAATATTCTTCGCTAGCTAAATTAAAAAGAATTAAGATTCATGAGTTTAGACATTCATGTGCAACTTATTTAATTAATAAAGATATAGATCCAAAAGATATTGCTTCCTGGCTTGGTCATTCAAGTGTTGATACAACTTTAAGAGTTTATTCTCATTTATTGCCAATAAGGAAAGAAAATATCAAAAATATATTCAATAAGGAGGAATAAAAATGTTATTAGTAAAGTTGAATGATAAACTAATGTTTAATGGAGATAAAAATAAATCTCATTTATATTTAGTTTATAAAAATAAAAATAAAGTTAAATATTTAAGACAATTAACTCATTTATATATAAAGGATGAAAAAAGATTTAAACAAGTAAAACGCGGAATATTGGAAAAATATAATGTTAGTGGTTTTGATACAATACAAGGTGTTAAAGTTGATAAATATAAAAATTTAAATAATTTGAAGATTCATGATGTTAAAAAAATTAGCAATTTTTATAAGTATGTTAAGGTTTATAAAAAGAGAAAATAAAAAAACCTAGCTTCAACCTTTAAATAAAGGGCTAGGTTTAGAAAGACTCTTCTTTATACTTGTACTTCGTATAAGCACCGTCTTTTTGCCAAGAAAAATATAACATATTTTATTCTTAGGGAAAAGTAAATTATTCAATGTCAAGTAAATTTCTTTTTTTGATTTGAAGCTTTTAAATAATTTTTAAAGGTTTACTAGAATTTTTTTACACTGTAAAACAAATTGCGTTTGATACAATTGATACAATTTTTTGAGGTTCAAAAATAAAAAAAACGCGATAGTTATCGCGATTTTTGCAAGATGGTGACCTATACGGGATTCGAACCCATGAATGCAT
Source organism: uncultured bacterium (assembly GCA_949299195.1). Taxonomy (GTDB): domain Bacteria; phylum Bacillota_I; class Bacilli_A; order RFN20; family CAG-826; genus Onthovivens. Next base: position 23,883 of record CASFZN010000019.1, read on the forward strand.
GCGTGAAAGGCATGTGAGTTAAGCCGCTTCTCCAATAGGCCATAATTTGTGGCGCTGACTATAGGACTCGAACCTACAACCGATCGGTTAACAGCCGATTGCTCTACCATTGAGCTAAGTCAGCAGTCAGCGGATTTGCGCTTTAATAATATAGCAAAGGCCGGCTGAAAAAACAATAATAAATTTATAATTTTATAAATTAATTATAATTTTTTTTCAATAACAGTTAATAAGTCCCCAACAGTCTTAATGTCTTTGGTTTCTTCTGCTTCAAAAGAGATATCAAATTTTTCTTCTAATTCTAAGATAAATTCAACAACATCTAAAGAATCTAATCCATATGTTGATAAGGTTGCGCCTCTATCAATTTCGTCAATTTTTAATTTTTCTTTAATTAAAACTTCAACTTCTGCAATTCTACTCATAGTATTTTTGCCTCCGAATATTATTATATTAAAAATGAATAATTTAGAAAATAATAAAGTTAAAAAGTCCTCCACTTTCAGAGGACTCTTTAAGTTATATGAATATTAATTAGAATGTTAAGTTTCCAACAACAGCATCATCACTAGATATTGAAGCAGTTCCGGCTCCTTCCTTAATCTTTTCTGGATCTGTTGAAGATGTGATCTGATCTTTGACATTGTTTGATGCCGTACTAAAAGCATTATATAAAGCAGCACTAACTGCACCAAAAATAGCTAAAACCATAACAACACCTAAAATTTGTCCTTTAATTTCACCCATATAAATTAAACCTCCGAGTATAAATAAATTATTAATTTAAAATTGAAATAACGGTTGACCTTGTGATTTTGACTTCAAAGCCTTCACTACTCATAACAAGAGGAAAATATTCTCTTGATAAAGAATAAGTAAAAACATCACCTTTTTGAAAACCCGTTTCTTGATCATTTAAACTTTCAATAACGACATTCTTTTCTTCGCAATATGCTAATAAAGTATCGCTTATTGTCGCATCTTTTGAAATTCGATAACTAATTACAGTCGATAAAGAATCAAGTTCCGTATAATTAAGTTGAAGCATTACAAGATCGGCTCCGAATAAGAATGCGAAAAAGATAATTCCCATAGAGAGGATGACAGCTAATTTAGAACCCATTTGATACCTCCCCAACTAAAGAGATGACTGCTAAAGATAAAATGATCATAATCATTCCACTTCCAACAAGTGAAAGCATATTATAACGATCAAATTTATCGTATCTTTTAGTTTCTTTATCTTTTTCATAACGGTTTTTGAAATCTTCAAAAACCTTAATAAATTGGTTTAAATATAATTCACTATTTCCTGTATTAACCATTTCATATAAAGAAATCATTACTTCTTCTATTAGCTTATTTTGAAATAATCTAGCAAAATCTATAAATGGCTGGATTGTTTTATTCTCATCAATACTTCCTAATAATCCTTCAATTCTTTCTTTCATTTTAGGAGAAGAAAATTCAAGGATATTTTTTAAAGAGGTATATACTGTTTCTTGATTAAACAAATAAATTCTTATATATGAAAATAATTCGATAAATTCATTATCTAGTTTTAATTCTTTTTTATGTTTTAAAACCTGATAACGATTTAAATAGTAATAATTAAAAATAGGAATCATTAAAACGTAAATAGCAATAAAAATAAATGATATATTTAAAAATAAAATCCCAACTAATCCTAAAATTAAGAAAATATCAATAGCTAATAATATGCCGATTTCTTTTTTATAATTAAGATTTAATTCTTCAATTAGATTCTTTATCTTCTTCATAACTTACTTCCCTCCAATCATTAATAAAACTTAAATTAAAGATATGTTTCATAAATAAATATAAAAATAATAAGAACACTAAGAAGAATCCAAATATTGATGGAGAATAAAATTCCATTTTTAGAATCGAATCATAAAACATTGATAAGGATAATTGAATGATTATTAAAATTAAGAAGGTTAAACCCCATAAACTAATAAATTCAATCGCTTTTCTTTTAGAAACAATCTTGAAATCATCTAAAGATGTTTGAAGCTTACGGCTATCAAATATCAATAACTGAGTTAATTTCAAAATATCGCCACCATTATCAATATATTGTTTTATGATTTTTACAAAAAAATCATAGATATTTAAATTAAAATATTCTCTTAAAGCACTTAAAGCATCTTCAACAGACTTATCTTCCATATTTTCAACTCTTATTTTAAGTTCATCTTTTAAAGAATCTTTGATCGATTCAAAAGTTGTTTGAATACTATGATTAATCGATAAAGTAATGATGAATTGATTAATAAAAGCGATACATTCGTGGGTAGTTTTATCAATTCGTTTATATTTAACATATTCTTTTTCAATTAATAAAAAGAAAAATATTATTGAAATGATTAATAAAACTCCACTAAAAATAAAGTCTTTAGTTGTATATAGATTTAAAAGTGCTAAAAGAATGCTAGCAAGAAGATAGATTATAATCCTCTTGTTCATCTTTATTCTTGCTTTCTTTTTCATAATTTTCTCCATTATTATCACTAATTTCTCTTATTTTAGTTTTATTATTTATTGTTATTTCTTCTTCATTTATTATTTCGATATTAGCCCAAGATTTATTAAATTCTATAAATTCATCTTCTTTCATATTTAGATGAATCCTAAAATCTTCTTTTAAGGGATAAAAGCTATTAGGATGGCTATAAATGTCATAATATCGATTTAAATAATTGCTACCAATCTTTTCTACATATCGATAAATATTTCTATATTTATCGAATTCTTTTTTTACATAGATCACTATTTTAAAGTGATCATAAATATCTTCAATAACATCCTTAAACCTCAAATTATCGTTTTGAAGAAGACACATTCTTCCCATTCTTCGATAAAGATATGAAGAATCTTTAGCATGAAGCGTAGAAATAGTTGGATGACCAGTCATTGCTGAATTTAATATCGACATCATCTCTTTTCCTCTAGCTTCCGATACAATTAACCAATCAGGATTATTTCTTAAAGCATTTTTAATTAATTCTTCAAAACTTATTCCGATGTTATCTTTTAAAAGCCAAGTTTGAGAATCAATATCCTTTAAAAAATCATCTGTTTCTAATTCTTCAACATTATCTAAAATGATAATTCTGGTATTTTTTGATAATAAACTTAATAAGAATTTTTGAAGTTCAGTTTTACCACTACTTGTTTGGCCTCCGATTATAATTGATTGTTTATTTTCAATTAATCTTTTTAAAAGTTTGACACATTTAGATGGAATAAAGGATTCGTCATCCTTAATTCTTAGACTTAAAAATCCAATTCTTATTGAAAAATTTATCGTTGCTTCTCGATTTTTTCTTGCAAGCGCATAATGAGTTGCATTAAAACGATATTTATCAACACTAACATCTAAAATAGGTTTCGAATAAGAAAATTGGGAATCGGTTAAATTAGCAATTTGTCTTACAAATTCATATGCTTCTCTGTAACTTATTTTTTTATCAAACTTTTGACGACCCAAATAGTTATCTTGATAATAGATATCTTCGCCATTATAAGAAATATCAGTGATTGAATCCTTATTTAATAACTCTTTTAAAAAAGAATTCTCTAAATAATTTTTTAGCTTTTCATTCATTAAGATTCACCACTCCTTCTTTAATATAAAAGCTGATATAAGAATCAAATCCATAATTTTGATAGTAATTTGCCTTAAATCTAATTTGTACACCAGTAGGATTATTACCAAAATATTCATTAATTTCGCTAGATTCATTATAAATATAGTATTTAAAGCCGATTTGATACTTATTGATCTTTCCTTTTAAATTCATGTTTAAATAATTTTTAACATCATTTTCGATACCGCTCTTATCAAAATAAAAATGAACTTCTTCTTCATTATTTAAATTTAATAATGAATTCTCATTAAATCTTAATAAAGAAGAGTCGTTTAAATCATTTAGCTCACTCTCTTCATTACCAATTTCTAAAACATTAGCCTCAAAAAGTGATAAAGGCATATTTAAAAATGTGCGATTAATAAACATTCCTTTGGTTGATATGAAAAAACTTGATAGGAATGTAGTCACAATTAGAAATGAAAATAAAATTGGAACCATGCTCATGTTAAATTAACCTCCTCTAAATCATCATCTTCAATCTCACCGCTTATTTCACCGACAATTTTGTAATTTTTAACCTCATAATCTTTAATAAAATTAAGTTTAAATGGATAAATAAAGATTGTTTGGGTTAAACATCCAGCCTCAATTTTGATTCCTAGTTCAATATTTTGAAAATAATCAATATATCCTTGAGGAAAATATATTTCATTACTTTCAAAACTGTTTTCACTCTTATTTTTGGAAGCAATAAGAGTGTCTTTATCTATAAAATATGTTTCTTCAATAGATAAAGTAATATAACTAGATTCATCAATTGGATGTACCCTTAAAGGAATATCTTTTGTGGCGTAAATAAATGGAATTTTATTCCCCTTTTCATCAACTAAAATCTCCTTATTTAAAACCGTTAAGGATGCATTTACTCTTTTTAAGTAACTTCTTTGATAAATGTGACAATAAATTGAAAAGGTTAATTCATTAAAATCTAAAGAGCTAAATGAAGGTAAAATTAGATTTTGTGATAAACCTTTTATTTCAAAATATTCACTTTTTACATCAACATATCCTTCATTAGGATAAACATTTGCTTCCCAAGGCACTTTTAAACTAGTTTGATTTTTTAAAACCTCATAATAAGGAAAATAGAGTTTAAAAGAAGCATAATAATGGGTGTTATTGGTGGTAAAACCACTTCTAACATAGAATTTAAATTCAATTAATCCTTTAAATTCTTCAGTTTCAGGAACATAAAAGATATATTCAATTGTGTCCCCTTCTATCCCTGATTTTACTCTTTCATTTTTTTCTACTAATATTTCTCCATTCTTATTAAAAGCAATAACTCCGAATCCATAATCTAAATCAACGATTTCTTTTGAAACTATTAATTTAAGAGGGGAATGATTACGAATGGCTTTAACGCTAAAAACAAAAGAATGGATAAAACTTTTATAAGGTTTTTCAAAATAATATCGATCGACTATTAAAGGATTAATATTATTTGCCGATAAAGGAGAATGACTTTCTTGAAAGAAAGAACCATTATTAATAAACATCAATAGTGTTAAGAAAAAAGAACAAAACTTCACGACTATTACCCCCTCTTACTATACAAGAACGCTCTAATTTCAAAAATTATTCACTAAATTTTTATAAAAATTAAAAAATACGATAACTATCGAAGAAAAAAGTTTTAAAAATTTTTATAAATATATGTCGACTAGCTCTTCATCTAAAATTGGATCCGGATATTCCCCAACTACTTCAAAGCTATATTCCTCATATTTAGCGTCTTCTAAAAACTTAATTTTAAATGTGTCATAAAGAACAATGTCACTTCTTCCAAAAGAAGAAAAATAGATTGTGAATTCTATGGAATCAAAAACGTCATAATAGTGTTTTGGAAAATAAAAATCTTGGGTCTTTTTATTAAAGACATTACTTTCGGAATAGCTCATATTCCGTTTATTATCTATATAATAATATCTTCCTACATATGGATAGACTTGATTCCCATTACTTACACTATAACTAAGTCCAATATTTATACCCTTAAATAAATGAGTAGCATATTCTTTATTAGAAGCTGAATAATATCCTCCATCTGGATACATTGTTAAATAAACATATCCTGATAAAGATGAGGAATAGGTTTCTCCATATAAATACATTGAACACGAATCATTAAAATTCCATTTCATATAGGTAGGAATATTAAATAGGGACTTCATGTTACGAATTTCAAAATATTCTCCATATGAAATACAATATCCTTCAGAATTTCTTATTCTTGCTTCATAAGGAACAAAAACACTACTTCTTTTAGCTCTTGCATCTCCAAAATATAACTTAAAATAAAAATAAGTTTCTTCATGGCCTGGAGCTCCTCCTTGAAGACGCCATAACGTCATTCTAAAGGTTACTATTCCCCAATATTCATTTGCTTCACTAAAATAAAAATCTAGCGGAAACCACTTCTTTGTTCCTCCACTAGGATTACGATAAAAATCACCTACATCATCAAAATCTCTGCCATCACTATTATAAACTTGGAAAATAAACTTATAGTAATCAGAGTGATGTAATCCCTTAACCTTAATATGAATTCCATTTCCCAAAATATCACTAGGAGTAACATCAAAATCTGAAAAAGTATGGTAAGAATTATGATAAACGCTATAAGTTTCACTTCTTATTCCATAACTTGATGAATTAACTTTATTAGAAAATAATTCAGTATTATTTCCAATTGCTACATTTCCTAATAGATAAATTGAAAGCGGAATAAAGTTTAATAATTTTAAAAACATTTTTGCTATACCTCCTATATACAAGAACGTTTTAAAATTATTTTTTATTCACTTAATTTTATTTTTCTTTTACTCTATAATGTCTATATGATTATTTTAGTAGGCCCAAGTGCCAGTGGAAAAACTGAGGTAGGAAAAGCATTAACCAGTAGACATGGTTTTAAAAAATTCGTTACAACTACGACTAGAAATCCTCGAATCGGAGAGATTAACGGACTTGATTATAACTTTGTTACGGTTGATACTTTTTTAAAAAAGATTGAAAATAACGAATTTATTGAATACACCTTTTATAATGGTAATTATTATGGCACTGAAAAAAGAATGATTGATGATAATACTGTTTTAATTGTTGATTATAATGGACTTATCTCTTTTAAAAAATCTTCTTTCCCTAACATCTATTCTTATTATTTAATCTGTGAAGAAGCTAAAAGAATAAAAAGAATGGAAAATAGAGGCGACACTAAAGAAATGATTCAACAAAGATTAAATCATGATCGCTTTAAATTTGATTCAATAGTCTTAGAATATGTTGATGAACAAGTTGTTGAAAAAGATATGAGTATTGAAGAAGTTGCTGAATATATCTATAAAGATTATAAAAATAAACTAGAAAATAAAAAATAAAAAATGCGATAGTAATCGCATTTTTTTAATATTTAATTAGTAATAATAACCATTTAGATTATAAATAATTACTTTTTAATAACCTCATGACAATGTCTACATCTAGGTTCATAGCTTTCAGCAGCTCCAATTAAAACAATTGGACCATCACTACTTGCAGGCTTTCCATCAACTAATCTTTGAGTTCTTGTAGCTTCATGACCACATTTAACACAGATTGCAGTTAATTTAGTAACTTCTTCAGCTCTTGCTAATAAATTTGCTGTTATTGGGAATGGTTCTCCTCTAAAATCGGTATCAAGTCCTGCACAAATTACTCTTATTCCTCTATTAGCTAAAGTTTCAATAACAGTGATGATATCTTCATCAAAAAAGGATACTTCATCAATACAAACAACCTCTAAATCATGAGTAACATATTTTAAAATATCCACTGATTTTGAAATTGGATGAGATTTATATGATTTTTTATCATGAGATACTACTTCATCTTTACTATATCGATCATCAATCGTTGGTTTAAAAACTAAAAATTTCTTTTTAGCATATTTTAAACGATTAATTCTTCTTAATAATTCTTCGCTTTTTCCAGCAAACATTGGACCGCAGATTACTTCAATCCAGCCGCCTCTTTTTTCATCAATTCCCATATATATAACAACTCCCTTAAAAACTTTATTATTATAATAAATAGATTTTTTATTTCATACTATTTTAAATTATTTATCGTAACTATATTTATCTTTATCAAGTCCTAATGCATCTGCTAAAAGCATTGGAATTAAGAATTCATTAGCGTAACTATTAAAGATTTCAAGAGTAAACTTCTTATAGATACTTAAAGGAATATTACTTGAATAACTAGCCATAAATACGTAGATAAATCTACCATCAATAGCGATTTTTAAATGCGATTTAAATACGACATCAAAATCAATTAAATTTACTTGTTCTACTGGAGTAATTAAATAATTTGCTTTTAATGTATCACTACATTTAACAGTGAACTTTTCATTAAAATCAATGGATTCAAATTCGATTTTTTCTCCAATACGAGGATCTTTAAACATCTCATTACCACTATTTTTTTCAAATATAGTCATATATGCCTTATTATCCTTATTTACTTCATAACGAATGAATCTTCCAGGATAATCATTATAGTAGGTGGTAGTATTACCTTTAGCGTCGGAACGAGTATGACGATATGAAAAAACATAATCAGAAGAAATAAAATTAATTGTTCCTTTTCTAGCATTAAAACATCTTTTTGAGGTGAATCTATCAGGATGATTTGTAAATCCACATTTACTCATTGTTTCTAAGCTTAAGCCTTGGAATTCAAAATATTCATAGTTTTCACCATAATTTTGTTTAATTGCATAAATGGTTAAATCATTTTTAAACTTTTTAACATATTTATTATTAGCGTTATAATAGCTAACTACATAGGTAACTCCAGCAATTATTAAACAAATAATAAAAATTAAAAATAATATGTCAAAAGCGCGATCCATAAAGACAAAAGTAAATATTAAAAATAAGATTCCTAAACCTAAAAACGCAACTGCAACATAAGTTGCAGTTTTAAGTGGTTTTAAGAATTGTTGACGTGTATTTTCTATTTCCTTAACAAAATTTTGAGTCATATATAACCTTTATATATATAAATAGACAAAAATTAGAAATCAAATTTAACATCTTCTCTTTTACCTTCTTCGACTTGGAAGAATTCTAAATCTTCATTAAACTTAATCATTTTAGCGATGATTGATGAAGGGAAAACATTTCTTTTTTGGTTAAATGCAGAGACGTTTGAATTATAAACTCTTCTTGCGGCTTGGAGATGTTCTTCACAATCAAGTGATTGTTTTTGTAATTCTAAAAAGTTTTGAGATGCTTTTAAATCTGGATATTGTTCAACCAAGATATTGAGATCTTTGGTGACTTTTGCAAGGTCATTATTGTAATCCATTTTTTCTTTCATTGACAAATTTGCAGGGTTTTGTCCGCTTCTTAAAGCGACAACTTTTTCTAAGGCTTCAACCTCGTGTTTTGCATAACCTTTAATAGCTGCTAATGATTTAGTTAAAAGATCATATCTTTTATTTAAAGCAACATCAATTCCTGAATTTGCTTCTTCAACTTTAACCTTCATTCGTTTGAAAGTATTACTTGTTGAGATTCCCCAAATAAGAATGATGATAGCAATAAGTACTACAACAGCAACCGCAACGATAATTCCAATAACGGTTGAACTTAAGCCTTCGGCGTAAATTGGCATAAATTATGTTCCTCCTTAAATTGACTAAATCTATTTTAATACATATGGAGAAATTTTTTTATAAGAAAAAGGAATTTTTTATAATTTTGTTCTTAAATTTGACCCTGATATAGAATGAATTTTTAATCCTATTTATATATAAGAAAGTAATTTATTTCTTAAAACTAAATGTTTTAACCTTTATTTTTATATAAAACTTACGTCTTAAAAAGCTGTTTTAATTTTTTGCCTCTTTTCATATAAAAAAATTTTATCAAGGTTTGAAGAAAAGTCGTCAATTAAAAAATTGAATTTAGGTTAATAAAATTTATAGTTTTGTCAATTTATCAAAAATGGTTAAAAATTTTTTCAAAATAATTTTTAGATCCTCCCAAAATTGCACTAGTAGTACTAGTTTTGACTTGCAAACTACTAGAAAACTACTAAAATTAGGTATATGTAAGATTTACATATACTAGAAAACTACTAAAATTGCGTTTTTTGAAAAAATTTTGTAAAAAATTGGCTTCTTTTGAAGATGAATAGCATCTTAGTAATTTTAAAATAAGTTTCAATTTTTCTTATTAAAAAATATATTTTTCTCAATAAAAATTAGTCAAAAAAATCAATTAAAAATTAAAATTTTAACTACCTCTACTTTTGTCAAAAATCGAGATCGCTTTTGAAAATTTTTTTTAAATTTTTTGAAATTTTTTCTTGATTATTTTTCTCTATTTATGTATTTAAAAGATCTAGCAACACCCAAATTTGCTACACACGAAAAAAATGTAATTTGGACAACTTCTACTTTTGTTTGTAAATTTTACTTACTAATTATATAATGTATTCATATGAAACTTCCAGACATGTTGAAGATATTGAGAAACGCAAAAAGCTTGACTCAACAAGATGCTGCAAAAGCATTAAAAATTAGACAATATAATCTATCTGATTATGAAACAGGTAGAGCTACTCCTTCTATCGAATTATTAATCAAGATGGCAGATCTTTATGAAGTAACTTTAGATGATATGTTAGGTAGAGAATTTAAAAATACTCCTTACCTTTCTTCTACTTCTTCTAGCAATTTAATTATTGATAATATTGCTGATTTACATACTCTAAAAATCGTTAGAAGGGTTCAAAAATTAAGCGATAAAGAAAAGGAACAGGTATATCAAACTATTGATGCAATGATCAAAGCAATGTTCCAAAAATAGTTTTTAATTGACAAAATTATGGGTAAAAATTTCTTTAAACATTTACGTGTTGTAAACTCTCATCGATGGAAGGTTTTCCTCTTCTCTTGTAAGGTAGGAATTCCTCTTCAAGGACTAGTGCATGATATGTCTAAATATTCGTATTTAGAATTTTCAATAAGCCAAAAATATTATCAAGGAACTTCTTCTCCTATCTTTGAAGAACGTAAGCATAATAATTTTTATAGTGAAGTTGCAGTTCATCATCAAAACAATAATAAACATCATTATGAATATTGGATTGATGTTTATAAGGGTGAAATTTTAATTAAAAATATGCCATTTAAATATGCTTTAGAAATGGTGATTGATATGATCTCAGCTTCAATGACTTATCAAAAGAAAAACTTTGTTAGAGGATATGTTTTAGATTATTTTAATGAGCGAAAAGATAAATACTTAATGCATCCAGGAACTAAAGATTTTATTACATATACATTAAATTTATATAAAGAAAGTGATTTTAAATATTTAAAGAAAAAACCATTAAAAGCTAAATATGATGAGTTTATTTCCTTTTATCCACCTATAATTTTTTATACCTTAACTAAAAAGGAAGATTAAATTAAAAATTAAAATAAAAAAGCACGACCATTGTCGTGCTTTTATTAATATTTTAATCAATTGGCGCGCCAGGCAGGAGTCGAACCCGCAACCTCTTGGTTCGTAGCCAAACACTCTATCCAGTTGAGCTACTGGCGCATCGAGATATTATATTACATTTTTTATTCATAAATATCAATTATGAAAAGATATAAAAAAGCCCACAATTTAGTTTGATTTAATTACAACTATAGCAATAAAACACTATTACTAACCATGGGCTTTTTAATTTATTCAACAGCTAAACTACTTAATGATTAAATAACTTTTCTTTTAAGAGGGACTATTTTAGGGGTTTAGGGATAAAAAATTACTTAATCTCAATAGATTTAACACTATTGACAACGTTTTTATATAATTCTACGTTTAATACTCCATCATTATATGAAGCATTAATAGAATTAGCGTCGATATTAGGAATGAAATAACTTCTTGAATAGCTTCCTACAAATCTTTCTTTCTTAATGAATTTAACTTTATCTTTATTTTCTTCATCATTATTTTCTTTAATTTTGAAAGAGATCTTTAAATAGTTATCACTATAGGATAATTTAATATCTTCTTTTTTAACTCCTGGGATATCGACTGATAAAAGATATTTATCATCATCTTCTTTAATGTCAGTTCTTAAAAGATTAAAGACTCTTGAATGAGAATCTGAAGAGAAGAAATCATCAAATAAATTGTTATAAAGTTCGTACATATTTAAATCCTCCTGTAACGTAATCTTTTTGTATTTTTAGCACTCTTCTTTTTCAAGTGCTAACTATATTATAGTCAAAGTTTTAGCACTGTCAAGTCAAAAGTGCTAATTTTTTAGAAATTTTTAATTTTTTCGATAGTTGTCGTACTTTTTATATCTTTAATTGACTTAAACTTAACTAATTTAATCTTTAAAATCGGCGAATTTATTGTCTACTATTTATTTCAAATTGACGCATTATTAAATATTCATTATTCTTAAAAAAATATTTTAAAATTAATTAAATACCACTATTTATTTTTAATATTCCAAATATTTTTATTTCAATAAATCTAAATGATTGTATAAACAAAAAATACATGAATATAAACATATAAATTATTAATTAATTAATAATTTTGTTATATAATTGTTAAGATTTTAAAAGTCAAAGAGAAATATGATTAAGTTAGTATTAAAGTTTTCAAAACCATATAAAAAAGAATTAATAATCTCTATATTGTGTATATTCTTAGAATCTTTACTTGAAATAAGTTGTCCTTTTTTAATGTCAATGCTATTAGAACATGGAATTATTTCTAATGGCACTACTTATTCTTTAAATACCAACATTGTTATCTTACTTTCTTCATTAATGATTCTTTTTGGTATTTTAGCCTTCTTCTTTGGACTTAATTTTGCAAAATATTTAGGAATTTATTCTAAAGGTGTTGGATACGAAATTAGAAAATATGAATATTTAAAATTAAAAGAATATTCTTTCCATAATTTAGATAATGTTTCATCTTCATCCCTTTTAACTCGTTTAACAACTGATGTTAATATCATTTCAGATACCTTATCTACTTCTTTTAGACCTCTTTTTAGAGCTCCAGTCATGTTAATTTCAACTCTTATTTTAACGGTTATTACTTCTCCTCAATTATCATTAGTTTTCTTTATTTCAATCCCGCTTTTATCAATAATTATGTTTTTAATTGTTAGAAGCGTCAAACCTAGATTTTTAAAGATTCAAAAAATAGTAGATAAAATGAACCGTTCAACCAAAGAATCAATTATCGCAATAAAAACTATTAAGTCTTATGTAAAAGAAGACTATGAAAAAGAAAAGTTTAATGAAATTAACGAAGAAAATCGAAAATCTTCAAATAGTGCTATGAGCATCAATCAACTTATGATGCCATTAAATGAAATTGTTTTATATGGAACAATTGTAGGAATTTTATATGTAGGAGCTTATCTTTCTCTTGATCCTCAATTCTCTTCTTTGGTTATTAATATCTCTTTATTTTTAACTTATGTTACTCAAGTTTTAGCTTCTGTCCAAATGTTTACTAACGTTACGCTACAGGTCAATAGAGCCGAAGCAAGTGTAACCAGAATCAACGATTTATTTAGTGTTAATAGCGAAATTATTGATAATAAAGATTCTAAGGAAGTTATTAATAGTGGCGAAATCGAATTTAAAGACGTTTCTTTTTCATATTTTATGAATGATATCTATGTTATTAATAACTGTTCATTTAAAATTAATAACGGCGAATTTGTTGGAATAGTAGGTCAAACTGGATCTTCAAAAACTACCTTAATTAATCTTATATTAAGATTTTATGATGTATCTAAAGGCGAAATTTTAATTGATAATAAAAACATTAAAGACTATTCAATCAATGAATTAAGGAAAAATATCTCTGTAAGTTTCCAAAATCCATTCTTATTTAATGATACTATTTTAAATAATTTAAAATGGGGCAAAAAAGATGCCACAATGGATGAAGTTATAAGGGCATGTAAAATTGCTTGTTGCTATGATTTTATCGTTAATGATTTAAAAGATGGATTTAATACAATTCTTTCGGAAGGTGGAACTAATCTTTCAGGAGGTCAAAGACAAAGAGTTTGTTTAGCAAGAGCAATTTTAATACATCCTAAAATTTTAATTTTAGATGATTCTTTTAGCGCTTTAGACCGTATTACTGAAGCAAAGGTCAAAGAAAATTTAAAAAATGAATTAAAAGATATTACTAAAATTGTTATCTCTCAAAAGATTTCTACTATCAAAGATAGCGATAAAATAATTGTTTTAGAAAAAGGTTATATCACTAATATTGGTAAACACGATTATTTAAATAAGGTTGATGAAATCTATATGGATATTAATAAAGTACAAAACGAGGGCTTATAAAATTATGAATAGTAGCATTAAAAATAAAAACAATAAATATAAGTCTAGTTTTATAACTTTATATCGATTATTTGGATATTTTAAAGGGTATCGATTCCTTTTGATTTTAGTTATTTTACTTGTTGTTTATACCTCTTTTGCTCAAATTTATGGCACATATATGCTTAAAGATATAATTTCTTTAGGATTTGAAAAAGGAGATTTTAACTATATTATTATTCATACCTCAATGATGTTAATAATCTATACTTTAGGAGCTTTAGCAAACTTTTCTTATACTCAAATTATGGTTAGATTATCTCAAAAAGTTATCTACAGAATAAGAAAAGACTTAAATAGAAAGATTTTAGCTCTTCCTTTATCTTATTTTGATAAACATCAAGTTGGAGAATTAATGAATTATTTTACTAACGATGTTGATTCAACAATCAATGCTTTAAATGTTTCTTTTGCAAACATCGTCTTCTCTTTATGTAACATTATTGGAACTATGTTAGGAATGTTTATGCTTGATATTTATTTATCGTTAATTGCATTATTTATAATCACTATAATCGTTGTTTTTATTACGATAAATTCTTATAAATGTCGTAAATATTATCGTGCTCAACAAAACGCTTTACAAAAATTAAATGGAGTTATTGAAGAAGATATTAGAGGAATCAAAGTAAATAAAGCTTTTGAACATGAAGATGATTCTTTTATTAAATTTGATGAAAAAAATAAAGTATGGAAAAAAGCAGCTACTAGTGCTTTTTTCCATACTATGCTTAATACTCCTTTTATTGTTTCTTTATCTTATTTAAACTTTGCAATTTGTTCTATAGTAGGGGTTTTATTTTTAGTAAACGGAATAATTCCTAGTATTGGTACTTTATCCCCTCTTTTAATATATGTTAGACAAAGCGCACAACCATTTAACTTCTTTACAGTACATTTTAATACTATTTTAACTGCATTAGCAGGCGCTGAAAGAATCTTTACTTTCTTAGATGTTGAAGAAGAAAACGTTAAAGATAAAGGTAAAATTCAATTAATAAAAAATAGTGATAATAAGTATTATTGGCAAAAAGAAGATAAAACTCTTATTCCTTTAAAAGGAGATATTATCTTTGATCATGTTTCTTTTTCTTATGATGGAAAAAATAAAGTCTTAAATGATGTTAGTTTTTATGCTAAATATGGTCAAAAAATTGCTTTCGTTGGTTCTACTGGTGCTGGAAAAACTACAATCATTTCCCTTCTTCCTCGTTTTTATGACATTCAAGAAGGAACTATTACTTATGATGGATTAAATATCTTTGATATTAAAATTTCTTCTTTAAGAAGAGCCTTATCTATTGTTAATCAAGAAACTCATTTATTTAATGATACTATCTTAAATAATATTAAATATCCTAGAAGACATTCGACCTTTGACGAAGTAGAAAAAGCTGCTGATATCGGAGGAGCAACTCATTTTATTTCAAAGCTTAAAGATAATTATGAAACTCTTCTTTATGATGATGCAATAAACTTAAGCGAAGGTGAAAGACAACTTGTTTCTCTTTCTAGAGCTGCCATTTCCCATCCACCACTTTTAATCTTAGATGAAGCAACTTCAAACATTGATACTAGAACTGAAAAACTAATTGAAAAATCTATGGATGAATTAATGAATGAAAGAACAGTTTTAGTTATTGCACATAGACTATCAACAGTTAGAAATAGTAATACAATTTTAGTTTTAGAACATGGGAAAATTATTGAAAGAGGATATCATGAAGATCTATTAAAACAAAAAGGAAGATATTATTCCTTATATAAAGGCGTAGTAGAATTAGATTAAAAAAAAGACGATATTAATCGTCTTTTCTATTATCCTCTTCTCCTACAATTTCTCCTTCAATTACATCACTTTCATTATAATCAAATGGCTTGGATGATTGAATAGAGGAATCGCTATTTTCATAACTAGATTGAGGTTCCTCAATCTTTTTATTTCTTTTTTCTACCTTTTTAATATCTTTAAGACTAATTGAGTAATCGATTAATGAAATAGATCCAATTACTATAAACATAACTCCAACAACAATTGCTAAGGTGTCGTTAGCTTCGCTTCTAAAGATTAAAGCAAGGAGGGATAAAACAATATAAATAATTGAGAAGATAAGAGGAATAAACCAATGTTTATCTTTTAATTTATTAAGTTTTAATACATAGGTTAATTTATTAATACCAGTTATAAATAAATATATAAATAAGATAACAGGGATTAATGTTGAAACTAATCCACCATCAACAATGAAGCTAATACCAAATCCTATAAATGAAATTCCTAGTAAAAGCATCAAGACAAATCCAAATATCGTATATCTTAAAAAGAACGAGAATATAGCCATAAAGAAGCCAACAATTATTAATCCAATTCCTAAGATTAATCCTACACTTGAGATAAAAATATCTGGTTTAACAACAAAAACAACACCTAAGACAATAAATACTATAGATAGAATTATTCCGATAATTCCGCCACTACTATTTGATCTTTTCATCTTTCATAAACTCCTTGAATAATAGGTTCGTGATTTCTCACGTTGCTTTATTTTATCTCAATTTTAATTTTTTAAAAATAAAATTACTTGCGAATTTTTTCCTCATTTTTTTAATTGATAAAGTGTCTTTTTCTTAAAATTGGATTCGTTTAAAAATTCAAAAAATAATTTATTCCAATTTTTAAATTTTATCAAAATAAAACATCGATAAATATCAATTAAAAAAGTTTCTACGTGGAAACTTTTATTTTATTCCTTATGCCTACTTTATTTCTTACTAAGCATTAAATTTTCTATTGAGTGACAAAAATATCACTTTAAAATTTTTATAAATATTTTTATTTAATTTATTCCTTTTTCTCCATTCAAATAACCAATTCCTCAGTTTTCAAAATTCCACTTTCTATCATAAATATTACATTCATAATCTATATAATAAATAAGGTTATTTTCTTTATTTATAACAATATTAGTTGGGCCATAATCAACATTTAAATCATTCTAATAAAGTAATGGAAGCATCTCTTTTAATTGTTCTATATATTCACTTACATCAATTTGATTTTAAACTAGTTCAGATATTATATCTCCATCAATATATTCTTTAATAATAATTACTTTTTCTACATCAAACTTCAATAAGTTTATGCATTCTTAATCCAATAGAAAATAGTTTTTCATAATCTCTAAGTTCCGCTTCGATTTTATTTCCAAAATTATAACATTCACATGGTTCATGATGAATTTGCTTTAAAGTAAAGTATTTATCATTAATTTTCGCTTAAAAAAGAATATCCTCCTTTACATTTTCCAGTGCTTTTAATAATTAAATGCTCTTAATCATTAACTAATACTAAATCGTTCTCTTTCATAAAACCTATTTAGAAGGAACGAACCTTAAACCCTAATATATTATTTTATCAAATGGAGTTGATAATCTATATTTTGCACATTTTTTTAACTCAATAAAATGCGAAAATCATCGTGTTTTTTTCTATAAAAAATCTAATTTAGAAAATAATTTTCGAAAGTTTGGCGAAAAATTAATCAAAAAGTTATCATCACCTCGCATTTTTGCGGGTTAAGTCTTCCGTCAAGCATAAATTTCATATAAAAATCCCTTTCATTTTACCCTAATTTGAGCAAAATTGTGGGGTGAATTTAATCATTTGGTGCACAGGATGAGGATTGAACTCATAAGGATTTCTCCATAAGCTTCTGAGACTTACGCGTTTACCAATTTCGCCACCTGTGCATATTTGTTAATTAAATGGTAAATTACCATCATCATGAATTTCAGGATTAACGTGTACTAAACAATTTTTAATCTCTAAATGTGAATTTAAAACTTTTTCTTTTACAACTTCACTAATTTTATGTGCGTCATATAAAGATAAATTGCCATCAACTGTAATTTCAACCTCAATAAAGATTCTATTAGCAGCAATTCTGCTTCTAAAAGAATCAATGTGAATTACGCCTTCAACACTTAAAATTTCTTTAATTACTTCTTCTTTTATTTTCTTAGGTGAAGAATGGTCGATTAAAGCTTTAGAATTCTCAATAAAAATTTGTAAAGCTCCGCTAGCGAAAATTAATGAAATAATAATTGAAGAAATAGGATCTAAGATTCTAAATAACTCATTATCAGCAAAAATATAAATAAATAGTAAGGAAAAGAAAGTTAATAAGGTGCCTATACTATCTAAATAATGGTCTAATGCTTGAGCTTTTAATAAGGGAGAATTATTTTTCTTTGATTCTTTAAAAACAACTAAACCCATAATAAATTTAGTAATTAAAGATATAAATGCAATTCCTAAACCTATCAAAAGTTTATAAGAAATATCGATATTAACATATGTTTTATCAATTAAAGAAATAATTGCATCATAAATTAAAAATCCTGCAGAAGCTATTAAAACAAGTGAAAAAATAAATGTTACTAAATTCTCTATCTTTTCATGACCAAATTCATGAGTATCATCAGCTTTTTTACTGCTTAATTTATTTCCAATCATTCCTATAAAAGATGTAACAACATCTCCAAGTGAGTCAACACCATCACTTATTAAAGCGCTAGAGGTTGAAATAAATCCTCCAACAAGTTTAATAATTGATAAAACTAAATTAGTTATAAATTGAAATAAACCAAGCCTAGCAACTTTTTTATAATACTTTTCTTTATATTCTTTTTGCTGCATAGTTAAGATTATAATGTTTTGTCATCCAAAATCACATATAAATCTTTAAATTATTATAAAAATTAATATAATTAAGTTAATGGAACTAGAAAAAATAAAATTATTAAATGATGCTATAAAAAATGCGAAATCAATCGTATTTTTTGGTGGAGCAGGTGTTTCTACTGAAAGTGGAATTAAGGATTTTAGAAGTAAAGAAGGATTATATAATTTAAAAAGTAAATACGGGGTTGAATATGAAACAATCCTTTCTAGGGGTTATTATGAATATGATAAAGATACCTTCTTTAAGTTTTATAGAGAATTTATGATTAATCTTGATGCCAAACCAAATTACGCCCATAAATATCTAGCAAAACTTGAAAAAGAAGGCAAAGATATCACAATTATTACTCAAAATATTGATGGACTTCATACTCTTGCAGGAAGTAAGAATGTAGTTGAATTACATGGTTCAATTTATCGAAATTACTGTGAAAAATGTGCTAAATTCTATACTTTAGAAGACATATTAAAACTAGATAATGTTCCTATTTGTTCTAAGTGTGGAGGAGTTATTAAACCAGACGTCACTTTATATGAAGAGGCATTAAATGAGAGTGCAATAACTAAAGCAATTATAGCTATAGAAAGAGCTGATTTACTTATAATTGCAGGTACGAGTTTAAGAGTATATCCAGCAAATGGATTAATTAGATACTTTTTTGGAGATAATATATTCGTAATAAACAAAGAAAATCTCAGCCTTAATAACGTTAAAGCTGAGATTAATGATAATATCGCTGAAGTATTTAAAGTAATTGATGAATTAAATAGTAAATAAATTAATTAATAAGTACCAAAAATACGGTCTCCGGCATCTCCAAGTCCTGGAATGATATATCCTTTTTCATTTAATTTTTCATCTAATGCACAAAGATAAATATCAACATCTGGATGTTCTTCTTCTATTTTTTTAACGCCTTCAGGGGCTCCTACTAAACATAAAAGTCTAATATTGTTATAGCCTCTTTTCTTTAATATTAAGATTGCATCACTTGCACTTCCTCCGGTTGCAAGCATTGGATCACAAATTAAAACAAGAGGATTATCTACCTTAGGGAGTTTACAGAAATATTCAACTGGCTTTAAGGTTTTTTCATCTCTATAAAGTCCAATATGACCAATTCTAGCGGTAGGAAGCATATTAATAACCCCATTACTCATTCCGATTCCGGCCCTTAAAATTGGACAGACAATTAAATCATATTCTAGCTTTAATTTATCAACGACAACTCCGGTAGGAGTTTCAATGGTTTTTCCAGTTTTAATAACTTTTAAATCTTTATAAACTTCATAAGTCATTAAGGATGCGATTTCATCTAAAAGGGTTCTAAAATCTTTAGTTTTAGTGTTTTTATCTCTCATTTTATTGAGTTTCATATTAATAAGTGGATGATTGACTAGATGTAACATAATTAATTTTTATTTTTCCTCCCATTATTTTTAAAAAAATATCAAAGGAATAAAATACCTTTGATATTTATTAATTTTTAAATTTTTAACTAACTTTTAATAAGTTATATGTTGAATAAGTGATTAACTTTTTCATTAATTGTTATTATAAACTAAATAATAAAATAGTTTAGAGTTTTTTTCCTATTTCTTCATAAATTTTATAATGTCCATTTTTATTTGGATGGACCCCATCAGGAAAATTATCTAAATATTTATTAATTATTTTCTTTATTTCGATATATTCAACATTTTCTTTTCTAGAAATATTTTTAATTAATGAATCGTATCTTTTTACTTCTTTAGTAGTTAAATATAAATTTTCGATAGTAAAAGATAAATTATTAGTTAAATCTTCGTTGATATTATTTAATCCAATAAAGATTATTTTATAAGGATTATATTCTTTTAATTTTTTAATTATAAAATTAATATTTTCTATAAAATTAGAGACTGAAACTTGATGATAATTATTTTCTAAATATTGAGAAACATCGTTAATTCCAATATTAATAATAAAAATTATCTCTATTTCTTCTTTATTAGATAATTCTTTTAATTTATCTAATTTATATTTATCACTTTTTAAATCTTTAACTAGATTTAAACTGGTATAACCACAGACTCCATAATTAATTACTTCATATTCTTTTTTAAGTAGATTCATAAAAGATTTATCAAATACTTTATAACCATAGGTTATTGAATCTCCTAATCCAATTAAAAGAATATTTTTATTGCTACTACTACTTTTATCCATAAAATAAATATAACCATCTTTTTTATGAAATTCTATCCTTAATTTTATATATAAGAATAATAAATTTATGATAAAATTATTGATGCTGCCGACTTAGCTTAGCTGGTAGAGCAACGCACTCGTAACGCGTAGGTCGAAGGTTCGAATCCTTTAGTCGGCACCATCAATAATATTATCCTTGACTTAGTATTAGAAATTGGTGTATTATTATTGAGCGTTGGGTGTTTAGCTCAGCTGGGAGAGCATCTGTTTGACGTACAGAAGGTCATAGGTTCGATCCCTATAGCACCCACCATTAATAAAAAGATTTCCCTAAATTATATGATAATTTAGGGTTTTTTATTTATTTAGTTAATTATTTATTTAATTATTTTATATAGATTTATCTTTAGTAAGGTTAGTGTTTTGATGCGATACTTTAGATGGATCATCTACTTTAATATATTTAATATATTCTTCTTGAACAACACTTTCGCTAGCTTCTTTCATCACATTAAAACAATAATCTCTTAAATATTCTCTATTTTCAGAGTCCGTTTTATATTTTAAAGGAATGTTTGGTTTTAAAATATATACTACTTTTTTCGGTTTACTCCATTTAAAAGTACCTTTTTGGAAAGTTGTAACTATTGGAAGAATTGGAGTTTTAAATTTTACAGGATAATGGAAAGAACCTGAAACAAATGGTCTAATTTTAGTGTAATAAGGCCATACATGAGCTTCAGGATAGATAATAATATCTTGTTTTTTATCCTTTACATAATATCTTAAACATTCGTTATATTCTTTATATTTTTTATGATTAGGAAGTGGGATATATCCTAAAATTCTTGAAATCCAGGAGATGAATTTATTAGAAAGAATGTTAGGAGCACCGATTATATTAACTCTTCTTTTTCTAATTACAGTGGTTTGAATATAAAAAGGATCGACATTAGAGACATGATTAGCATAAATAAATCCAGCACAATCATTTAATTTACATAATTCATAATAATGTTTTAAGTTCTTCTTATTTTTAACTCTTACTCCCATGAAATAAGAAACGATCGCTAAAATCCAAGAAGCTAAACCCCAATAAATAACGCTAGAAAGCACTTTAAAAGGTCCTTTTCTTATGTATTTATGATCATCAGGAACTTCAATTGATTCAATTTCAATAGTTCCAAAATCATTGTTTAATTCATCGTTATAATAAATTACTCTTTTATCTTTATTTTTTTCTTTTTTCATTATTTATTTGCTCCAAAGCCTTTTTATTCGAAACATTTCCTTTATGTTCAACCTTATCCCAACTAGTTCTTTTATATCTATGGATTAATCCATCTAAAACAGCTAGAACGAAATCAAACATGAAGAAAACATAAGTAGACATGACTTTTAATGAAGTTCTGACATTAAAATGCAAGAATTTATTCGAAATTATTATGGTAATAAAGGCAACAAAAGCAAAAACTCCCCATAATAAAACAAAATAAACTAAGGCATAGAATCCAAGCGTTAAAGTAACATCAAGAACCCTAAATTCTTCATAAATACAGGTATAAGGGATTGAAACTAAAAATACAATAAATGAAGCAAAAGCTGATAATAAAAGTAAAACATAGATACAAACAATTGGATAAATCGAGACATTATATTCAAATAATGAGATATTTTGGGCACCTTTTTTTAAACATTTATAATCAGGATTATTCTTTTTAGAGAATCTTTTTTTATTAGCGAAATATCCCCAAACCCAACGAATATGTTGAGTATGAACTACCTTAAATTTTTCAGGTTGTTCATCATAATATTGAGCAATTGGATAATATTTCATCGAAATGTTGTGATAATAGCAGTATCTTGTTATTTCAACATCTTCAGTCATTCCGTTAAAAATCCATCCGCCCTCAGCATCAATTATATCCTTATCTATATAATAACCAGTTCCAATTAGGGTGAGTTTTTTAAAAACTTGAGATCTACCTTTAGAAGTGAATTGGTTCATATATCCAAATAAAGTAGCACTACAGGCACTAACCCAGTTTTTGGTAGAGTTAGTGAAATTTCTAAATCCCATTCCAACTTTAAAGCCTTGATTCTTAACGTCGTTTAATAAATCAATATAATCATTCGCTACAACGTTATCAGCGTCAAAAACAATGATAGAGTCGTAGGTTTTATCTTTTAACTCATTAATATATTTATATGCTTCATCTAAAGCATAACCTTTTGTTCTTTTATTAACTAAATCTTTACGAATAATAGAGAAATATCCGTATTTTTTGGTTATTTTAACTGTTGGGTCGTTTTTAGATTCAACAATTACATAAACATCAAAATAATTTGGATCATAGGTTTGCATTTTTAAAGATTTTAAGCAGTTTCCTATGACTTTATCTTCATTTCTAGCTGGAACAAATACTGCATATCTATATTTTTTAGTTCCTTTAGGCAATACCTTGTCTTTAGTTAAGCTATAACAGAAATAGGCAAAAAAGTACCACAATAGTAGTACGAATATTAATAGAGCTAATAAAACTGAATAAAAATAATAATCCGAAGAGGATAAAAACCACTCTGCAATTTCTTCTATACTCATGGCTATATTTTAAACTAACTAAATACTAAATACAAATTAATGTAAGAATTTGTAAATATTAAAAACTAATGCATCTAGTTTTGAATACTAAAAAATTTGGTTTTAATACAAACACGCGATAATCGGCTTATTATTTAGTCATATAACTTAATAGAAATGAATCGAATAATCAAAACTCTAATTTAACCAAAAGTTTCCACGTGGAAACTTTAAACACTTTTAACATTAAGTGTTCAATATCTTTACACTTAATTAACAAAGTATATCGTCATCCCTAATTTTATATATATAGAAATTAATAATTACGAAATTATTTTATAAAAATCTAAATAGATTGTTCGAAGACACAATTTAAGTTCGCTTCGTTCGAACCAAAAATGATTTTTATATTTCGTGAGAGTCGAGTTCTGATATCGGACGCCATAAGCCTAAAAAAGGCAATAAAAAAACGATCTATAATAGATCGTGACTAATTCTAATTGACTTTGTGCCATCGCTTTAATACAAAATGACACCACTACTAGCAAAACGACACCCTTACTAGATAAACGAAACCTCTTGATAAATACTATTATTAAGAAGAATAAATGACTCACCACTTTCAAAGCAGAACTTCAAATAATAGATTTCAGACTTATCTACTATTGGTTCTACAATAATCGGATTAAATGGATATAAAGCTTTAAGTTCTAATGTATCTTTTTCATAAAGCAAATAGACAAAAGAATTGTCATTTAGCAAAAGAAATGAAACGACCTTATAGATAAACTGGTAAGGGTCATATATTCTTTAGGTTTTACTACAATAAAAAGAGAGGTTTTGTTCCTCTCCGTAATTATATAAATTCATAGTTACCACTTACATAAATTAGGTAAGTTATTTTGAATCTTTAGCTCTAATTGCCGCAGATTATCTATTCATTCTATAGTCAACAAAATACTTTATTTTGATACTACTTAATGTCATTAAATACATCTTTTAACAAGTTTTTAATCTTCATTAATTACACCTTTTTGCAGATTATCTAAAAAGAAAGGCAAATAATAATAAGGCAATGTTAAGATTAAATTATTTTGATTATAACCATATTGATTAGATGAAATTTTAATAGCTAAATCCTTTTTATTATGCATTCTAAATTCATTCAATGAATTAAGTTTTCCTCTACTTTTTTTAACATCGATAGGAATAATTCTTGAATCAATGTCAATAATAAATTCTAGTTCGCTATTGCGCTTACCTTTCCAATAAAATAGATTAAAATTACGAGAAACTAGTTCATTGCTAACATAGTTTTCATAAAAAATACCTGACAAAGTATTATCAGTATGTAAGAAAAAACTTTTTGCATTCATCTTGCTTTGATAAGTAAAAAGGCCTTGATCAGAAAGGTATAATCGCATTAAGGAATCTTCTTCTTTTATTAAGGGCGAAGTAACTGTTTCTTTTAATAAAAAAGATTGATAAACTATCTTAGCTTCAATAAGCCAACTAATTGGATTTATCATATCTCTACTTTTTGCTCCTTCAACAGATAAAGAATATTTAAAATTTTTATTTTCTTTATTAAGTTGCTTATATATGTCTCTATAAATCATTCTACTTCTAATAATAGATTCGGGTGAAGCTTGATATAAATCCATATCAGCAAGATAATTATCATATATTTCTTTAAGTTTTTCGCTGACTAAGGAATAAGTTTTAACTTTATCTTGACTATTAGAAATAAAAGTGTCAACAACTTCAGGCATGCCTCCAACATAAAGAAAATCATTAAATATTAAGAATTTATATCTTAAATTTCGTATTTTTAACAAAGGTGTTAGTTATTCATCAGGTTTTAAGAACACAAAAGATAGATAAATCCGTTAAATACGTTTGCAAAAATAACTGACACCATAATAAAAAATACTCTTAGTTTAGTTCAAAAACTATACGAAAACGCACTTATTTTAAAAATCTCTAATCACCTAATTTAAACATTGTGTCTAAATCATTAAGATGTAATCTAACATTTTTAACTTTTTTTAATTCTTCACCAAATCCGTTTGCCCCAAATAAACAAATTTCTATATAGTAATTTGAAACAAATACTAAATAATTGTGCTTATCAGAAAAGGTTCTTTTTGTTTACGGTGACTATATTTTTCCATTATTTTATAGCTATTCTTTATTCAAATAAGTTAGTAACTACGTGGTTACTAACATTTTTAAGTAACCACAAAAAGAAAAAAAGTCATGAAATTACTTCACCTTTTATATGTCTTTCCAGATTATTTAACTTAACAAAAATTAATCAATTATTCCTTTTTTATAGTTAATATTAAATGCTTTAGCAAGTTCTTTTAAATTATCATTTGTTATTGATTGAACTACCTTTTTATCACAAATTTTCATGTAAATCTCGGCTGCTTTTTCAATAGTTTCAATTAAACCAAAAACTTCATCTAAAGTTTTTCCGGTTGAAAATAAACCATGTTGCGCCCAAACAACACTTCTATATTCTTTCATTTTTAAAGCAGTTGCTTCCCCAATTTCATCTCCACCACAAATTATCCAAGGAAGAACGCCAATTCCTTCTGGAAAAACAACTAAAGATTCAGTTTGCATCTTCCATAAAATTTCAGTCCATTTATTTTCATCAAGTTCTAAAATGTGGCTCATGCAAATAATGTTTGTTGGATGACAATGAATAACTAAACGATGTTCTTTATCTATTTTTAGTCTTTCAATATGACATTTTAAATGAGTTGGTGCTTCGCTAGTTGGTCTTCCTCCATCTTTATAACCCCATAATAAAGATAAAGTATTCTTGTCTTTTACTTTTAAAAGTCCAAGATTAGCTTCTGGATCTTTTAAACAGTTTTTAAAATATTTTTGGGTGCCTGTTATTAAAAAATATTTTCCAATTAAAGAACTCATATCAAAATCATATTTAAATTCTTTAATTTCTTTTTCTTCTTTAATAATAGTTTTTACTTCTTCATCAGTAAGAATATAAGAAAAGTTCCCGCCATTTCTTTCATCCCATCCATGTTTATAAAGTAAATCGATAATTTCTGTTGCTTCCTCTATAACTTTTACCATTTTAGTTTCCTCTTTTGCTCATTACTTCTTTTTCGTATTTTTTAATATCTTCATAGAAGTCATTTTTAACGTTTTCTTCTTTAAGATATTCTTCATAGACTTCTGCCCAAGGAAGTTCTTTGATTTTTTCTTGTAAATATAAAATTTTAGTGTGATCTCCTTCTTTTTGAGCTTCACTTAATAAATCCCAAGGTGTTAATAAAGATCTTAAAAGTGATTTTATAAGATTACGAGCTCCAATTATTAAAGCATCAACTCTATTTATTGAGCCATCAAAGAAATCCATTGCTAAATAAGTGCGATTTAAGGCATCATTTTTTACAAGTTCATCCGTGACTTCTTGAAGTTCGTCATTAAGTTTTAAAACGTGGTCACTATCCCATCTTACTCCACGCGAAACATGTAGTGCAATTTTAGGGAAGAAAAGTAAAAGTGACGAAATTTTATCACTTACGTTTTCTGTTGGATGGAAATGCCCCATGTCTAAAAGTGGTACAAGATTATTTTCTTTAGCGTAGTTTAGATAAAATTCAAATGAACCAGCTGTAAAAGATTCAACACCAATTCCAAAAACTTTAGATTCAACGCTAATATCAACTAAGTTTTTATCGTAACCACAAGAAATAATTTCATCTAATGATTTTTTAAGATTTTTTCTTAAAGAAATTCTGTCTGAAGGAGATTCTTTTAAGCCATCTGGAACCCAAATATTCATTAAGACCTTCTTGTTTAATTCTCTAGCGATTCCTTCGCTAGTCGTGATTGAATTAACGCAGTGCTTAACCCAATATTTTCTAACCTCTTCATCATAAGATGATAAAGATTGATTATCTTTTAACATGCTTGAAGCAAAGCAAGTTGGGTTAAAATCAATGCCTAAGTTATTTTCTTTAGCAAAATCAATCCATCTTTTGAAGTTTTTAGCACTAATTTCACTTCTATCATCAACATCATCACTTTCATAAATTGCATGTAAATTTACTCTTTTTTTACCAGGAATATATTTAATAGCTTCTTTAAAGTCACTTGTTAATTCTTCAAAATTTCTTGATTTATAAGGATAGTTTCCTGTTGATTGAATACCTCCAGTTAATGTTTCGGCATTTAAAAACCCATCGATATCATCAAGTTGCCAACATTGAATAGAAATTGGAACTTCTTTTAATTTTTCAATAGCAAGATTTGGATCAATTCCAAATTCTTTAAACTTTTTTATTGTTTCTTCTTTCATTTTATTTTTCCTCCACATTTTCAATTTGAGAATAAATATTTCCTAAAGCACTAGCTTCAATTGGTAAAGCTATTACTTTTTTCTTTGTTATTTTTTCTGTTAATTTATTTAAGTAATCGTTTTTGGCTCCGCCTCCAATTATATAAATCTCTTTATATTTTTTATTAGTTAGTTCTTGAACTTCATCTATAGCTTTTTTATAAGCACGAGCTAAAGAGATAAAAGAAGAATTAAAGATATCCTCATCTTTACTAACTTCAATATTCCTTTCTTTAAAGTAATTTATTATTTCTTCTTTCATGTTTTTAGGAGATAAGAAACGGGGATCATTAACATCAAACTCTACATTAAAATTAGAAGTTTTTGCTAACTTTATAATTTCAGGAAAATCTAAAGCGCACTCTTTACTTAAACATTGAACAATCCATAATCCCATTATGTTTTTTTGAAAACGAACATAATTTGGTCCAAGTTCATTTGAAAAATTATAAGTTTTAGCTTTCAAAGTTGTAATTGGGTTATTTAACTTTGTACCAAGTAAAGACCAGGTTCCACTTGATATATAAAGTGAATCTTCTTTAAGGTCCTTTAAAGCTTCAACAGCACTTGCTGTATCATGACTTGGAGCAAGTTTAACAAGTAAATTCCCATGAACTTCTTTTTCTATTTCCTCTTTTAAATTACCAATAATATAGCCAGGTTTTTGAAGCTTTTTATCTAAAAATCCTGCAAAACCTAACTTATTATCTAAAACAAGAGAAAATTGTCTTGCTTTAATATCGAGTAAATTTGTTGTTGAAGCATTCGTTAATTCATAAACTTTTTTACCGGTTAAAAGAAAAGATAAATATTCAGGAATCATTAAAAAATCTTTTGCTTTTTTAAGTCTTCCATCCTTTTTGTCTTTATATAATTGATAAATTGTATTGAATTCTTGAAATTGAGACCCAGTAATTTCATAAAGTTTATTTTCATCAATAAGTTCATTAACTTCTTTAATAATATCTTTAGTTCTTGAATCACGATAAGCGTAAACTGGTTCGATGATATTATCTTTTTCATCAAGTAAAACATAGTCGCATCCCCATGTATCAATAGCCAAAGATTCAATTTTAGAAAATCTTAAAAAAGCTTCTTTAATTCCATTTTTGACTTCTTGAAAAATATGAATTATGTCCCAACATTTATGTCTATCTTTTTCAATAAAAGAATTTTTAAAGCGAAAAACTTCAATTAATTCTTTTGAATCGCTTTTATAAGCTTCGACTTTGCCTCCGCTTGCGCCAATATCAATAGCAAGATATATTTTTTCATCATTTGTTTTCATAATTTTTAATAATGGCCTCAACGCCTTCTTTAAGCCAGCCTTCCGCTTTTGTTCCTCGTCCTAAAGGAAAACCATGATCGATTTTATCAATTTCAATGAATTTATGTTTTACATTAGCTTTATTTAACGCTTCATTAAATCTATGAGCATGATTTATTGATAAAACAGTATCGTCTTTTGATTGGAAAAAATAAGTTAAAGGATATGTTTCATCAAGAGCAACATCAACACTATATTTTTCTAATAATTCTTTGTTATTAAAATTTTCTTCGCCAAATAATCTTTTTCTTGCGATTTCTTTACAATCAGCATTTAAAGATATAAGAGGATATCCTAAAAGTAATCCAAGTGGTTTTTCGTTATTAAATTTTCCATAACCAACATTTTTTAAAGCAAAAGAAGATGCTAAATGTCCTCCAGCTGAAAAGCCACTTAAAATATATTTTCCTTTTTGAACATCAAAATTTTGATCAATAAAGTTTAAGAAATTACTTACATCTTGATGCGGACCTGGAAATTTTGCATTTTTATCGATTCCATATATCCCAACAAAAACAGAGTACCCTAGACTATTAAAATATTTAGCAAGCGGAAAGCCTTCAACCATTGCACAAACTTCGTGATAACCTCCACCTGGCAAAATCAAAATATATGGCTTATTTGATTTTATTGGAAAAGCAAATAAGCCTTTATCTTTTCCAAAGCTATAATAAATTTTCTTATTTTCGTCTACTTCTTCTTTCAAAAATTTAAAACCATCTGCAATTGAAAACGGGTCGTAACACATAAAAAGTTTTAAATGTTTAATTTTATAAACGCCCATACAAGCGGCCCATTTTCTAGGTGTAAAAAGAATTTTTTTGAACTCTTTAAACTTAGGGTAATTTCTAATTTTATATAATCTTGTGTTTTCAGTTATTTGAAAATCTTTCATATACTAAATCTCGTACTCAAAATGATGTTCTCCACCTTTTACATTCTCTAAAATTTTATTATTGATCTCGATTTTAGAGATTGTATTTGTTGGCAAACTTACGTTAATTTTATATTTATTATTTTCTTTAACCCAACTTACAGAAACTTTTCCATAAATGCTTTCATAACTTCCTTTAGCGTAAGTTAAGTGTCCTCCAATTATAGGTTTAATTAAAAAGCGATTCTCACCAATAACATTAATTCCAAGCATTCCTTTAAACAGCCACTCAACAAGGGCGCCTTTTGAATAGTGATTTAAAGAGGCAACACCAGTTTTGGCAACTGGTCCTTCCCAAGATTCCCAAATTGATGTTGTATCGTTTTTAGCCATGAAAAGCCAGCCAGGATTTTCCTCATTTTCAAGAAGTCTATAAGCATACTCTGGATTAATCTCAGTTAATACATCAAGAATAAATGGTGTAGAAAGGAAACCAGTTCCTATTCTCCAGTTAAAATCGTCTAAAGCTTTTACTAATCTATCTTGAGTATATTTTTTAATCTTGTCTTCAAGAAGATTCATGTAAAGTGGCCTGACAAGTTTAGCTTGTCTATTTGTATCTAACTTATAACCATCAATTTTTATAAGTTCTTGATAGGCTCTTTTTGTGCCGTCAATATATTTTTCTAAATATTTTGCATCATTCTCTTTTCCTAAAATTAAAGCAATTTCTCTCATTTTAGAAAGAGTGTAATTTGTATAAGCAGTTGATTCTTCAGGATGAGGAACTGCAACGTCTTTCCAAGATTGATCATAAATTTCTCTTGGCTCTAACCATTCTCCATATGATTGACCTTTGTTTACAAGATATTTTTTAACCTTATGATCCATCTTTAATTTAGGAGCAAGTACGCCTGTTTTCCCACATCTTGAAATCATAAACTTGGCATATCTAAACATATTTTCATAAGAATTTTCTAAAATACGTTTGTCGCCGTATTTAAGATAAAATCTATAAGGAATTAATACGCCAGCACACGCCCATCCAACAGATCCATTAAGAAAACTCATGTAAAAATCTTCACCAACTGTTGGGACAATTTGGTAATATTTTCCACTATTTGTTTGTGTATCATTTAAATCATTAATATATTTACGAGCAAAAGAAGCATAATTTACAAGATACGCAGCTGAGTCAAAAAATATTTGTGCATCTCCTGTCCAACCCGCTCTTTCTCTAGTAGGGCAATCTGTAGGAACGTCAACCGAATTATCTTTTAACGACCACAAAGTATTGTTATAAAATTTATTAATTAATTCATTTGAACATTCAAAAAATGATGCATCTTCAAAAGCATTATATATAGCGATTGCTTCAACTTCTAATTTGTCTTCAACATCTATGATGTTGCTTTCTACTTCAATGTATTTAAAGCCGCCATAATAAAATTTAGGTTTATATCCGTTCAAGCCATCCTTGCATTCATAAACAACCATTTGGAGTGGAGTTACTTGCCAACCAGCCTTAAGTTGGATGTTATTTTGGTTAATTTCTCCTTTTTCATCAACCATTTCTGCGAATTTAATTTTTATTAAATCCCCTTGTTTTGCATTGATTTTAAATGAAACGTAACCAGTAATCATCTGCGGAAACTCAATTACTATCTTTCCACTAGGTGAAACATATTTCGCTTTTGGTTTGAAAAAGTTCATCTCTTTTATCGCAAAGTTATTTGATGATTTTAAGTTAACTACTTTATCTTTTGTCATCAATGCTTTCTTGCTATAAGTAGGTGCCAAATAAGCCCTTACTCTTTCACCATCTTTAAGATCATTAATGCCAATAGGTCCATCATTTGACCATAAGAATGAGTCATCAGACAAAACTTTAATCACATTTTCATGTTCATCATAAATTTCAAGTTGTGCATAAAGTTTTGTTTCTTTGCCATAAACATTACGATGTCCCCAGGCTCCATTACTACCTCTATACCAACCATCACCAAGTACAAAATTTAAAGAGTTTGTGCCAGTCTTAATTAAATTCGTAACATCATAAGTTTGATATTGAATTCTATGATGGTAGTTTGTTGAACCTGGATTTAAAACAGAATCATCAACTTTTTCTCCATTTAAAGAAGCTTCATAAACGCCTAATGCTGTAGCATATAATCTTGCTCTTTTAACTTTGAAATTAATTTCAAATTCTTTTTTAAAATAGTCAGCTGGATATCTTCTTTTTTTATTAACTTTATAATTGCCTTTAATCCAATGAGCGGCAAACTCTTTTTCATCAAGTAGACCAAACTCGAAGAAAGCGTGCTCGCTTTCTTCACTTAAATTTCCTTCTTCATCAACAAGAGTTATAAAATATTCAACGCGGTCTCTACTTTTAAAGTTTTCACTTTCAAAAGTGTAATTCATTGAACTAGTTTTAATAAGTTCTGTTTTCTTAAACTCGCCTTCATTAACTCGATAAGTTACAATGAATCCTTTTTGATCTTTTGTTCCTTCTACATTCCAAGTAATACGAGGATTTTTAATATCAATTCCACTAGGATTTTTTAAAAACTCACATTTTAAATTTACTGCTTTCATTTTTATAAAGCCTCACTTACTTTTAAAGATTCTTGATAATCTTTATAAATTTCATGACCTTTAGCTTGTTCTTTAAGCCAGTATTCGCCAAGTTTTTCTTCTTTTAACTTAACTTTTGCAAGGTATTTATCTTTTTCACCATCACTAAGAGCGCTCCATTTAGCTTCTTTTTTCTCTTTCGCTTTTAAAGCTTTTGCTTCGTTCTTTTCTTTTTGAAGTCTTTCTTTCTCTTTTTCTTTGTTAGCCTTCTTTTCTAACATGTGAAGATGAATTGCATATTCTTTTTCATAATCAAGACCTTTAGCAACACATTTTTCTTTTAATTCTTTTTTATAGATTTCTTCTGCTTCTTTATCTTGTTTTTCAACTAAGATAGCATTTCTAATTTCAGCAGGTCGCCATTCTTTACCTTGTTCTTTAAAAGTTTCTTTTTCTCTTTCAACAAGTTCTTCTTGTTTGAAGTGAATTGTCTTTTCTGGATTAATAAAGAGAATAAGAATAGCACAAATTATTCCTGTAAAAATTTCAATTCCAAGGAATGCCCAAATTATAAAATTATTAACATTGTCATTTTGAATAAAGACAGTAGAGACTGTGCCATCAATATTCTCGATGGTTTTTTGAATTTCATTTGTTATATCGCTAGGAACTGTACCTGTAACTGGCTCAATATAACCTAAATTAGTAATCATTAAATTAAAGAAGCCGGTTCCGATTCCGACAGCGCTAGTTGAAATAATGTTATAAAGAGCCATTGCACTTCCATCACTTCTAAATCCAGTCTTCCACTCAAGTGAATCAAGACAATCAGAGAATAAAGCCATGAAGACATAAGCACATGGTAAGCCGCCAATATTTTTAATAAATTGGCCAATTAAAACAACGACCATATTATAAGGATTTAAGATACAGATTATGCCGCCAAGTGCATAAAGTAAGAAACCAACAACAGTGATGTTTCTTTTACCAAATTTTTTAGCAAGAGGCCAAACTGCAAAGATTCCTATTCCCATTGGTACCCCACCAATTACAGAAATCATAGTTTGCGTAATTCCATCACTATAAGTTCCTAAAATATAATTAGAATAATAAACAAGTCCTAAGTTTTTAATTTGTGATCCAAAGCTATAAAATACGAAATAAATCATTAAAAGAATAATGTATTTATCGCTAAATATAGCTTTTAATTGAAGCTTATAAGGTATTTTCGTTTCTTCAATGTTTTCGTTTTCTTCAGTAATTCTTTCTTTGGTATAAAGATATTCAATAAGAGTCAAAGGTAGAACAAGACATGAGAAAATTGACATTGCAACAATCCAAGCGGTTGATGAAACGCCAATCATAGGTAAAACAACGAATGGGAAAACAAGAGCAACAATGATTCCAGAGGTACAAATTGTTGCAATTTGAGTAAAGACAGAGAGTTTGCCTCTTTGGGTAACATTACGTGTTGAAAGAGGAACCATCATGTTATGAGCCATGCTATAAATTGAGTAAGCAAAGGAATAGAAAAGATTATAACAAAGCATTACCCAAATTGATTGAACTATTTCATTAGTTTGAGGAATTATAAATAGTAAAATTCCAAATATAGTCATTAAAGGCGCACTTATAAGTAACCAAGGTCTAGCTTTACCTTGTTTAGATTTAGTGTGATCAATTAAATAACCATAGCCAACATCAACTACTGCGTCAATTATTTTAGAAATAATTGGGAATAAGCCTAAAAAGAGTCCTCCCCAAAGATAACCAAGTCCAGCAACATCAAGATAGAATTGGTTTAAGTAGCTTCCTAAAATTGCATTTAAAAGTAAGGCACCAGCTGGACCAACAAGATAACCAAGCCACGTTTCTTTCCCTTTTACGTTATAGGATTTAACTTTTGAATTAAAAATCCTATTTCCAAGTGTCATTTTAACTTCCATAAAATTATTTCTCCTTCCTCATTAATATCTTTATCCCCTTTATATAATGACCGTTAATGAATTCAACTAAAGCTAAAGCAACTTTAAACTTTAATTGACCACTTGAAGAGAAAGAAAGGCTACGAATATTGTTGTTTGGCATCATTTTTGCTACAAAATAGCCACTTTTCATTTCTCTTTCTCTGAAAGTTTTATCTTCTATTTTTTTAGATTTTTCAAATTTCTTTAATCCGACATTAACAGTTGCTTTTTTAAATATTTTGCCAACAAAAGAA
Organism: uncultured bacterium; assembly: GCA_949299195.1. GTDB lineage: Bacteria > Bacillota_I > Bacilli_A > RFN20 > CAG-826 > Onthovivens. Next base: position 58,888 of record CASFZN010000019.1, read on the forward strand.
TCAAATTCTCCAATTGGTGTTTCTAAGGTATAAGGCTTTTTATTAAATTCATATTTAGGAATTTTATAAGTTAAAATTTCTTCAAAAATTTGATCAGAAATAACTTCTTCATTTAATTTCTTATTTTCTTTAAAAGAATAAGCTTTATTAAGTTCTTCTGAATAATTATTTAATGTTTTTTCGCCTTTAAGAGAAATAACTTCTTTAAAAATTTCTTCTCTTGAATTTTTAGAGATGATGAATTCATATTCTCCATCTTCTAAAACAAAACTTTTTGCGTTAATGTCATATACTTTTAAAACTTCATAAGGTATCTCAATTTCAATAAGTTTATTTTCATTTACTTTAATTTCTTCTTTTTTGAAACCTTTTAATTCTTTTACAGGCCTTAAAACATTTGAATTAAGTTTTCTAACAAAAACTTCAACAACATCTTTTGCATCAATTTTTCCTACATTTTTAACGATTAATGAGATGTTTATCTTTTTATTAAAATTGTCATTTCTAATATTAAAATCAGAATATTCAAATTTTGAATAACTTAGTCCATAACCAAAGGGATAATTTATATCAATGTTAAAGGAATCATAATAGCGGTATCCAACAAAAATAGATTCTTTATAAATCTCATTTGGAGTTTTTGTAAATGATTCACCAAAAGGAACATCTTCATAAGTTTTAATATAAGTTTCGTTTAATCTACCAGAAGGGGAAACTTCGCCATATAAAATTTTATAGAAGATTTCTCCAATTGCTTCGCCAGCCATTCCAAAGTTTAATATGGCATCAACCTTATCTTTAAAAGGCAATTCAATTACCGAACCATTAAAATTAGCGATAATTATCTTTTTATTTAATTTAATTAGTTCATTTAATAAGTATAATTGGTTATCGGCAAGTTTAATAGAATCGCGGTCAAAGCCTTCTGATTCAACAAAGTCATTTTGAGCAACTAGAAAGACAATTTTTTCATAATTCTTAGCTTTTTCAATAGCTTCTTTTTCTAAAGTTAAATTAACTTTATCTTCAATTAATTCATAACCTTTTGCGTATTCATATTTTAAGAAAGTTTTGCATTTTAAAAATTTATTAATCGAAACAAGTTTATAAGGATTAAGCAAAGATGAGCCGCTTCCTTGATATTTGTTTTCTTCAAAAAGTTCTCCAACAAATAATATTTTTTCTTCCTTGCTTAAAGGCAAAACATCATTATCGTTTTTAAGTAAAGTTGTTCCTTCTAAACCAACTTCAAGAGCAAGTTTATAATTTTCTTCAAAAATAGATTCGTCATATTTTGCTTTATTCTCTGTTTGATTAAGTAAATTTAATACTCTTCTAACCGAGTTATTTATAGTTTCTTTTTTTACTTTATTGTCTTTTACGCCCTTTACAAGAAGATCAATGTTATGCTTCACTTGGCCTGGCATCTCAAGGTCGTTTCCGTTTTCTAAAGCAATATCTCTATGAACAATTCCACCCCAATCAGTTACATTAACCCCGCAAAAACCCCATTTTTTTCTTAAAAGTTCGTTTTGGGTGTAATTATTTTCACTTGCATTAATTCCATTAATCTTGTTATAAGAAGACATTATTCCTAGAGGTTTAGCTTCTTTAACAATCATTTCAAATGGCTTTAAATAAATTTCATTTAATGCGCGTTCATCTAAAACAGAGTTTCCAGCAAAACGATATTTTTCATTATTATTACAAGCAAAATGTTTTGGAGTTACTCCTACATTTTCACTTTGAACACCTTTTACAAAACTTGCTCCAATTCTTCCAGCAAGAAAAGGATCTTCGCTATAATATTCAAAATTTCTTCCGCAAAGTGGATTACGCTTAATATTTACAGAAGGACCTAGAAGTAAATCAACACCATAATAAGCCCCTTCTTTTCCAATAGCCTTCCCATATTTATAAGCAATATCAGGATTAAAAGTTGATGCTAAAACAGTTCCTGTAGGAAAGGCGGTAGCTGGTAAAGAATCAGAAACACCAGTTAAATTATCACTATCTGGACGAGTCATTCTAATTCCTGTTGGACCATCAGACATTTTTAAAGAGCGTATACCATATTTAGAATATGAAATTAAGTCCATGTTTTTATAGCCGCTTAAAAGTTTAGCTTTTTCTTCTAGACTCATCTTCTTTATCGTTTCTTCAATATAGATCATAAATTCACCTATGAAAGCTCTTACAATAATATTTTAAACTAAAAAAATCAAATAATCTTGTCATTTTGTTCAAATATTTATATTATTGTTCTAATGAAAGATTTTGATTTAGATTACCTCATAAAAAATGTAGCCGATCTTTGTTCAATACCAATAAGGTATTATAAAAGTAATGGTGAAATTATTGTTTACACTAGAGTCGAACTAAAAATTGATCCTTTTGATTATGTAAAAAACGAAGTTTTTAAACTTAAAAACAATATTGATTATTATGTATCAAAAAACAACTTTTACTACATTATCACTCAAAATAAAGATGAAAAAATAGTAATTGGTCCTTCCGCTTTCACTCAACCACAAGACTACGAATTAAATAGAATTATTTTTGAACTTAAGTTAAATCTAGAAGAAGGAATTTCATTTAAAAATACAATGAAAACTATTATTCCTTATCCAATTGAAACACTTCTTCAGATTGCATGTTCAATAAATTATGTTTTAAACAATGAAAAAGTTAAACTATCGGATATTTTGCTTAAAGATTTGCCAGCCTTTACTCCTTCTATTTCTATTCAAGAAAACGAAGAAGAAACTCATTTTTCTCATAACACATTAAAGATTGAAAATGAAATTTTAGATATAGTTAGATCTGGCGATTTAAATAGACTAGATTTATATGTTGAAAATATTGGAGCCATAAGAACAAATCTTGTTGCTGATACTCTTTTAAGACAAACTAAAGACATGTTTATAGTAACTGTAACTTTAGCTTCCAGAACAGCAATGAAAGAAGGGCTTGATAACGAAGAAGGTTTGAGTTTAAGTGATCTCTTTATACATAGAATTGAAAATGCTCATAACACTAACGAACTGAATGCCGTAATCTTAGATGCCTTAAGAGAATACACAACTCGAGTTCATTATCTTAAAAGTGTCAAAAATCAAAGCAAGTTCACTCTCGAACTTTCTAACTACATAATTCATAACATTTCTAAGAAAATCACTATACAAGATTTAGTTAATAAATTTTATATTTCAAAAACATCTTTATGTAACAAAGTTAAAAAAGAAAGCGGGTATTCTATTAACGAATTCATTAACCAAACAAAAATAACTGTTGCTAAAAATCTTTTAGAAACTACTACTAACTCTATTCTTTCAATCAGCGATTATTTAGGATATAGTTCTCAAAATCATTTTGAAAAAGTCTTTAAAAAAATAGTAGGAATTACTCCTCGAAAATTTAGAAACTCTAAAAATAATTAAGATTTGCAGGTTTTTTCTAAAAAACAAAAAACTCTCCTTGAAAATCAAAGAGAGTTATTGTTCATTTTAAGATGCAAATTTTACCTATTCTTCTTTTTTTATTTTTAAAACTAAACCAGTAAAATCTTTTCTTTTTAGTTTCTTTATTTTCGTTTTCTAGGTTATTGAATATTCTAAAGCTTGAGAGCCACCAGTTTAAAGCTTGAGAGCCATACCCTATTTAATTAATAATTTTGAACTTAGGAGCCATCTATAAATTCTATCTCCTAAAATATTTTTGCATGAATTTTCATTGACTAATTTCAACCATAATTCAGAAAAATATTATTTATAATATTTTTTAAATACAGACATCCTTCAATTTTTAAAACTTCAAATTCATATAAAAAAACATTATCTTTAGTATGATTTAAATAAGATGGATATGATTTTAGCTAAGATACGTTTTATATATGAATAAATACAATATTAGTAATAAGAAATAATAAAATAAATTTTCTTAATTAATTGACAAAATATAGAAAGAAAATTTTAACGATTTATTTTATGCATTTATTTAAAAATATAGGTGGCTCTGAAGATTTAAATTGCTATTTAAAATGGGTATGGCTCTCAAGACCTAAACTGATGGCTCCGAAGCGCTAGAATATTCATAGAGAAACGTTTATCTAGTAGGCTTTCATTTTTCTAGTAGAACCAAATTTTAAAAATCCGTCGGTTCGAATCAATTTTTATCTACTAGCAAAACGCCAAAAATGAAAAAATGCCCGATTTCTCGAGCAAGTATCGTTCATTTCAATACCTTTAGTTTGTATCAAAATGTTAGTTATAAGATGGTTGCGAGGGTAGGATTTGAACCTACGACCTCAGGGTTATGAGCCCTGCAAGCTACCGGACTGCTCTACCTCGCGATATCGTGTAATATAAATGGCGGAGAAAGAGGGATTCGAACCCTCGCAAGACTTGCATCTTCTATCGGTTTTCAAGACCGACCCCTTCAGCCGCTTGGGTATTTCTCCATAGATGGTGGACCATCTAGGACTTGAACCCAGAACCTAACCGTTATGAGCGGTCCGCTCTAACCAATTGCGCTAATGGTCCTTTATATTGGTAGCAGCGGGGGGACTCGAACCCTCGACGCGCCGGGTATGAGCCGACTGCTCTAACCAACTGAGCTACGCTGCCATATCGGTATTTGCAGATTAATTCTTTTTTAAGTGGTGGACCCTAGGAGAATCGAACTCCTAACCCAAGCTTGCAAAGCTAGTGTTATCCCATTTAACTAAGGGCCCATTCGAACTAATGCTTGATAATAATATCATTACTTTAACCATAAATCAAGCAGTTAATTTCGCTTTTTTCACTAATTGGCAAAAGCTAGTCAGGAAACTAGCTTTTACCAATAGTAAGTTACTTATTTTTAATTAAGAACTAGTTTTTTTGTTAGGATTATTATTTGTTAAAGAGTGGTTAGCGGAACAAGAACATCCACATTTTTGACCTTTCTTTTTATATTTTTTATGATATGCCTTTACTAAATTTTTGCCTTTAGAAGCGCAATCACATTCTGAAATAGACTCTCCTCTCATCTTCTTTCTAATGAAATAGATAGCCATCCCAATTAAATATAAACAAATAATAACTATAACTAAAATTTCAATCCACATAATATAAATTTAAATAGTATTTTATGACATTTTTATTTTGTCATTATTCTTTTGATCAAGTCGTTTATTAATATAAACGATTAATACTATGGCAACAGCAAGAACTGCGACAAAGATAAATACAGTCCACCACCATTCACCAACTAAGTAAATCATTGTTCCGACAACATAAGAAACAACGAGCCAGAAGAGTAATGTCCATTTAAATGTGCCTTTTTTAAGTTCTCCTTTAGCACTAGCAACCGCAGCAAAACAAGGAATCGTTAACATATTAAAGGCAATAAATGAGATGACTCCGGCATTAGAGATTCCAGTTCCAACAATCATTGCATATGCTGGACCAACTTCTTCTCCTAAGGATTCAATAATTGAAGGATCAACGGTTATAAATAGTGAAGCTAAAGCACCAAAAGTTGATATAACATTCTCTTTTGCAATTAAACCAGTAATTGCAGCAACTGCGAAGACCCATCCGTAAGTAGTTAATTGGGATCCAAATCCTAAAGGTGTGAATAATGGTTGAATAATCATACCAAGTTGAGCAAGGATTGAATCATTAACACCTAAACTACTATCTTCATTAATCATTCGATAATCTGGAGTGAATGATTGTAAGAACCAAATAAGGATAGTTGAAAGTAAGATAATTGTGAAAGCTTTTTTAACGAAGTGTTTGGTTTTATCCCAAAGGTGAACCATTAAAGCTTTAAATTGTGGCCAGTGATATGCTGGTAATTCCATAATAAATGGAGGAGTTTTTCCTCTCATGGTGGTATTTCTCATTAAGATGACACAAACTAATGCTGTGACCATTCCTAATAAATACATTCCATAAGTAATTAAATCTGGATTACTCATTCCAACTGTATGAGCTAAAGCTCCTGCCATACCAGCTAAAATTGGTAATTTAGCACCGCATGAGAAGAAAGGAATAACTCTGATAGTAGCTGTTCTTTCGTTATCATCGGCTAAAGTACGGGTATTGACCATCGCAGGAATTGAACATCCAAATCCCATTATCATAGGGATAATTGCTCTACCTGAAAGTCCAAGTCTTCTAAATATACGGTCAAGGATAAAGGCAACACGAGCCATGTATCCGCTATCTTCTAAAATTGAGAAGAATAAGAATAAAATTAAGATTTGTGGTAAGAACCCAAATATTGCGAATAATCCACCGATTAAACCATCATTAATGAATGATTGAACCCGCATTGGAGCAGCAATAGATTCTAAACCTTGAGCAATTAATGCAGCTATTGAATCTAAACATCCTACGAATAGATTCGTAATTATATAACCAGGTGACATCAATGCGCCATCAGATACAATTGCTCCATTAAACGCGCTTTGGATTGTATCCTCAGGGAAATTAAAGACATTAACACCATCTAAAACTCCTGAATATGATAAATATAAGAAGTTTTCAGAGAATGTAAAATGGAAAATGAGGAATAAAATAACTAAGAAAATTGGAATTCCTAACCATCTATTTGTTAAGACTTTATCGATTTTATCGGAAACAGTAAGTCTTTTTTTAACATCTTTACTTAATGGTTCTTTTCTTTTTAAAGCAGGTGCGAAGTTTTTAGCAATATATTTATATCTTTCATCAGCTACTATCGCTTCAAAATCGTCTCCGAATGTATCATCATTAAATGATTCTTTATAAGATTCAATTAAAGCGTTAGCTTCTTTTGAACCTTTTTCTAATTCATCTTTCTCAATTAATTTAATAGCGTGGAATAAAGGATGTGTGACTTCGTTTTTAATATAATCTTCTTTAACGTTTTTAACTAAATCTCCGATTCTAGAAGATTCTAAGACACTACTTCCTTCTCTTCCTTTTTCACTAGCTTGAATTGCTACTTCCATTAAATCTTCAGTGTGTTTTTGTTTTAATGCAGAAATAGCAACAACAGGAACTCCAAGTTTAGAAGATAGAGTATTAACATCGATTACGTCACCTTTTTTATCGACAACATCAATCATATTTAAGGCAACAACTACTGGAACATCCATTTCAAGTAATTGAGTGGTTAAATATAAATTTCTTTCAAGATTTGTTGCATCAACAATATTAATAACGCAATCAGGTTTTTCATCAAGAATATAATTTCTTGAAATAACTTCTTCTGGAGTATAAGGTGAAAGGCTATAAATACCAGGTAAGTCGATAATTTCGACGCCTTCACTCTTTTTCCTTTTATAAACGCCTTCTTTTTTCTCAACAGTAACTCCAGGCCAGTTTCCAACGTGTGCCGTAGAACCTGTGAGATTATTAAATAAAGTAGTTTTACCCGAGTTAGGGTTACCAGCTAAAGCAAAACGTTTCATATTATTTTTCACCTTCCCTTTCAAGTATAGTCGTCATTTCTAATGTGATGAGTTCGGCTTCAACTTTTCTTAAAGTTAATTCATATCCACGAATATTTATTTCAAGCGGATCTCCTAATGGAGCTTTTTTTCTTAAAAATACTTCAGCTCCTGGAGTAACTCCCATATCAAAAAGTCGGCGACGAATTCTTCCATCTCCTTCGACTTTAACAATCGTTCCAACTTCCCCGACTTTAAAGTCATTCAATTTCTTTAACATCGACTCCCTCCTAAATAATATAAAGAAATATTATTGGGTAACGAAGATTTTTGATGCGATACTATAATCTAAAGCAAGGCGGGAATCTTGGATTAATATAATTAAATTGCCACTTATTGATTCGATAACAGTTATTTTGGCGTCTTTTACAACGCCTAAAGATTGGAGATGTTTTTTTAATTTTTCATCAGCAACAACTTTAATAACTGATAATTCAACGTTTAATGGGGCAACTACTAATGGCATAAATTCCTATCTTTCTCTTTTTTTGCTAGTAATAAATTATATTTTAATATCGATAGATAAACAAATACAATTGCAATAAAATTCTTGTTAACCAACATTAACAAATATATTAAAACTCAAAGTAATTCAATTGTAAAGGAGTTTTGTTAGTTTTGGTTAACTATTTTTTTAAGTTAATAAAAAGATGGATATTTATCCATCTTATTTACGATTTGATTCTAAATAATTTTTAATATGTTCAATTGATTCATCACTGATTGCATGTTCAATTTTACAGGCATCATCTTCAGCAATTTCTTTAGGGACACCTAAAGAAATTAAGACTTCTTTTAGGATATTATGTCTTTCATAAATTTTAGAAGCATATTCTTCACCTTTAGGAAGCAAGATTAAAGCGTCGTTATCTAAAATTTCAATATAACCTTTGGATTTTAAGTTTTGAACGGCTCTAGAAACACTGGCTCTAGAAAAATTCATGTAATTAGCAACATCAATTGCGTGAACTTCTTTTCCTTCTTTTTCTTTTTTTAAGATAAGAATTGTTTCAAGATACATTTCTTCACTTTCGTTATAGAATTTAGACATTTATATATCCCCCTTAATTTTGTTAGTTATAGAGAACTAAGAAACATTATAAAGTAAAAAATATTAAATTGAAAACCATATAAACTTATTTTTGTTCATTTTGATTATTTTCATTTATCTTTTCTATTTCATCGTTATTTTTTTCTTCTTTTTCTACTCTTATAACCGTTTTATTATCTTTATTTAGTTCTACTTTTTTATGACGATCAACTACAAAATATTTTATTAAAATAATAGTTACACATATTAAAGCGATCCCTAAAGCTACGTAAGCAATAATTCGAGGAGTGGAGAAAAAATCAAATCCTTCCTGAGTTTCATTTAAAAGATTAATTAATAGTTCCTTCATATAAAATTCCTTCCTTTAATTCATAGATTCTATCTGCGATTTTCATTGTGGACTCTTTATGAGTGATAATGATAATCGTGGTATCTTTTTTAAGATCTTTTAATGTAGATAAAAACATTTTTTCATTATAACTATCTATATTTGAGGTTGGTTCATCTAAAAGTAAAAGATCTGGCTTTTTTAAAATGACTCTAGCTAAACCTAAACGCTGTTTTTCACCCAAAGAAATATTTAAGTTATTATTATCAATTAATGTTTCTTCTTTTTCCTTTAAAGAATCAACAAATTCATAAATTGAGGCCTTTTTTAAGGCTTCATTTATTTCTTTATCACTTATATTTTTATTACCCATAGTGAGATTATTTTTAATCGTATCCGAAAAAAGATACGTTTTTTGGTTAAAAATAGTAATCCTATCAAGTAAGGATGAAGTATTAATTTTATTTATAGATAAATCATCGTTATAAATAATCATCTCATCTTTAACTTCATATTCTCTAAGTAATAACTTTAAAAGAGTAGATTTACCTTCGCCACTATCGCCTTTAATGACCACTATTTCATTCTTATTTACGTTAAAATTTATATTTTTTAATATTAAATTTGATGGATCATCACTATATGCAAAAGATAAATTATTTGCTTTTAATGATTTAAATTCATCTAAATTTGATTCATTTATAACATCTTTGATACTTGGTTCTTTTTCTAATAAATCTAAGACTCTATTAGCAGACGCAAGGGTTTGAGAGATATTATTTGGAAGGGCATTAAGCGCTAATAAAGGGCCAAAAGAAGATAAAGAAATTGAAATAATGATCACAATATTATAAATTTCTAAGTCTTTATTTATATAAAAATAATAAGAAAGTAAGAGAATTATTAAAGCATTAAGAATAATAATAAAGCTCGATAAACTTGTAAAAATAGTAGACACTTTACTATTTTTAACTCTTAAAGAATCTAATTCATTACTTCTTTTATCAATATTCTCACTAAATTCATCTTTTTTATTAAATAATCTAATCTCTTTAATTCCTTTTATTGAATCTAGATAAAAGGAATTAAAGTTATGAAACTTATTTCGATATTTAACTCCTCTATTTTTTAATGATTTATATGAAATTATAGGAATAATAAATCCAATTAAAAGATAAGCTATTAATAAGGTAATAGTGATATAAATATTAGAAAATATTCCCATTAATATAAAAGAAATAGTTGAAACAATGATTGCTATAAATAGAGGCGAAACCGTATGCGCATAAAATACTTCAAGCGTTTCAATATCACTACTAATTAAAGCAATCATATCGCCACTATCTTCATTATCAATATCGCTAATTGATAAAGAAGATAACTTTTTATAAACCTTACTTCTTATAATCGCTAAAATTTTAAAAGCGATTAAATGGTTAGAATATTGTTCAAAGTAGCGTAATAATCCTCTTAATATTCCTAATCCAATAATAATGATGATTAAGCCATATAAAGGGATATTGATTAATAATCCCATTAATGAAGCCAAAGTTAAAGCACTAAAAAATGTAATTCCAAAAGCACATAAATTACCTATTGCCCCATTAATAACCGCTAAAAATAAGACAACTATGAATTTATCTATTAGTTTAAATAATTTAATAATTGTATTAAAACTTCCTCTTCTTTTTTTCATACTATTTTCTTTCTCTTTACCCGACTTTTATTAAAATTCATTAATTTCTTTTAATCTAGTTATACTTTCTTTATATAACTCTTTATACCTACTATTTTTAGCAATTAATCCATTAAAGGTATCGAAGTTAACCTTATTTTCATCAATAAAAATAATTTTATCGGCATCAAAAATATTATCGAGAGTATGTGAAATAAATATGATAATACTCTCGTTTTTTAATGAATAAATGATATTTTTAATAATTTCTTCACTTTCTTTATCGATATTTGATGTTGCTTCATCAAAAATATATAAATCTTTCTTTTTTAATAGGTGAATTGCTAAAACAAGTCTTTGTTTTTCGCCTCCACTTAAATTAGAAGAATCTTCCTTAATAATATAATCATACCCATTATTATCGATTAAATACGATAACCTGACTCTTTTTAAGGCGTTATAGATTTCTTCTTTTGTAACATCGTCTTTATATAATTTAAAATTATCAAAAATTGAACGATTAAATAGATAAGAATCATAAGAAATATAACTTAATTTATCAAAATAAGATTCATTATTTATATCATTTAAATTTAGATTATTATTAAATATAATCTCTCCTTTAAAAGGTTCTTCTTCTTTTAAAATTAATTTCGTAAAACTACTTTTTCCACTTCCTGAAAGACCACAAATTCCATAGATATTATTAGTTTCTAATCTTAAATTTATATTATTTAATAAAATTTCTTCATCATCTTCATATTTAAAATCAACATTATTAAAAGAAATAGAAGAAATTTTATTAATTAGATTATTTCCATTATTCATCTCATTTTTTTCTATTATATCTAATAATTTTATTCCTGCAGTTTCTCCATTCATTGCCATATGGAAGGCACTACCTAAACTTCTTAAAGGTAAAAAGAATTCAGCTCCTACTAAAATTATGAATAATAGTAAAAATGGAGAATTAATTAGATATCCTTGACTATAATGAATTATTCCAACACTTATTCCAATAGCACTTCCGCCGTATGCTACTAAATCCATGATGGTAGTAGAAAATAGTTGCATTACTAATACCTTCATCGTTACTCTACGGAATTCTTCATTATTTTTATCTAATTCTTTACCTTTAATGTCTTCTACTTTAAAGAGTTTTAATTCTTTTAATCCTTTTAAAGTATCTAAAAATGAACCACCCATTTTTAGATACTTATCCCAATAGATATTAAAGATCTTTTTAGCGTATTTACTTACTAACACTATTGATAAAGGAATTAAAGGAATTGAGATTAAAAATATTAAGGCTACTACATAATCTATAAATAAAAATAATATAAATAATAATATTGGAGAAATAAGGGCATAGAAAAATTGAGGAATATAAATAGTAAAATATAAATTAAGTTGTTCTATTCCTTCTAACGCTAATTGAATCGCTTCATTATTTTGAAATTCTTTTATTTTTAATAATTTTTTAAAGAAATTACTTCTTAAAGAGATTAAGATTTTAGATCCAAACTTTTGAATAATACTATTTAAGATATTAGAAAGTATAAATCTAATAATTATTGCTAAGAAGATAGCAATAATTATATTAAAAATAACGGTTTCATTATTTTTATCTATAGAAAAAAGCGATAAAGAATAACAAATTAAAGCACTTATTGATATTGAAAGAACGAATAAAAAGATATTTAGCAAGATTATATATACTAAATATCTTTTTTTACCTTCAATTAATTTTAATAATCTTTTATTAATCATATCTTTTTATTTATTAAACACTTTCTAGAGATACTTTTCGTCTTTCTCTTTCTAAAACAACACTTTTATAAACACTTCTTTTTACAGGAGTAATTCTTAAAATAAAATATAAATATTTAATTAAAATAAGGATTGTTAGACAAATTGAAGCATAAAGATTATTAACTAAAAACATTGTCATAAAAATCATTAAACTTACAAAGATTAATAAAATAAGTTCTCCATGAAGAGTCATAATTCTAGAAGAAGCAAAATTCTCTAAATGTTTTTTATAAATCTTAGTATTTAAAAACCAATTATTAAACTTTTCGCTACCTCTAACAAAACAAAATGAAGTTAAAAGTAAAAATGGGGTAGTAGGAATAATTGGCAAAACGATTCCAACACATCCAAGTCCTAAACTAATAAACCCTAATACAATATAAAATATTCTAACTATCTTTCTTTTTTTCATAATTAATCAAAATAAGTCTACTATTTTCCTTTCTTTTTCGTTCTTTTTTCTACTCTTTTTCTTTTCATTGTTTCATTTATGTGTTTAATTGTCACAATAGGATGATAAATCATCATTCTAGGTCCTGAATATCTCATAACCTTTTTTATTAAGTCTTGATGAGTTTTATCATAACAATGAATCTTACAGTTAGAACAAAATAGCTTATTATCTTTAAAAGGGCATTTACTTAATCTAAATTCACAGTACTTTTTTAAATCTTCTTTTTCCTCAACCTTATCTTTATTAACTTTATTTTTATAATAAAGATCGATCATTAAATTAACTACTTCGCTCTCTTTATAAATTTTCATAAGTTGTTCTAACGAGATTGCATTATAAAGGAAAAAAATTTTGTTATCAATAGGTAACAACAACTTTTTATAAGTAGAATAAAAAGTGACCTAAGCCACTTTTATCACATACTATTTAAATTATTTTATCGATATTTTAAGCTTCAAGAAGGGTGTTAAGAGTCATTATAAACATAGTTTTTAAGTTCTTTTCATTAATTTTTGCATTTTCGATAACTTCTTCATCGGTAATTGGAGACTTTAAAATTCCAGCAGCGAAATTGCTTAAAAAAGAAAATCCACAAACCTTAACTTTTGCGTGATTTGCAACAATTGCTTCGATAACTGTCGACATTCCAACTGCATCTGATCCAAGTCCTCTTAAGGCTCTAATTTCAGCCTTACTTTCAAATTGAGGACCGCTGAATTGAGTATAAACACCTTTTTGAATTGGCAAATTTAAGCTTTTGGCATTTTCATAAATTTTATTGGTTAATTCTTCATTATAAACATTTGACATATCTGGGAAACGGACACCAAATTGATCGATATTTTTGCCAATTAACGGAGAAGGAACTAAAAAGGAAATATGATCTTCAATCATCATAATATCCCCAACATGAAAATTAGTATTAACAATTCCTGCTGCATTAGTGAGTAATAACTTTTTAACACCTAAAACTACTAATAATCTAATTAATGCAACTGTTTCTTGAATTGGATAGCCTTCATAATAATGAATTCTTCCGTTTAAAAGGATTAAATTCTTTCCATTTAATTTGGCAAAAACCAATTTTCCTGAATGTGCTTTATTGGTACAAACAGGAAGTTTAGGAATATCACTATAAGGAATTTCTTTAACAATTTCCATTTCATTAACTACATCGTGCATCCCACTACCTAAAACTCCAGCAGTATCACATTTAAAATCGATAACACTATCGATATATTCTTTCATTTTTAAATAGTCTTGATAAGTTAATGACATAAGTTTCTCCTTTTATTAAATCAATTTAATTAGTCTACTATTCAAAAGTATTTATCTTACTTTATTCTCTTCATATTCTTTATCAACAATAATCATATTGTTATTAGAATCTCTAGATGATATTCCATTTCTTCTTTTTTACTCGTCTTTCCTTATTTATACTTTTTAACTAATTTATTTTCGATTGTTCGATCATGATTATCGGAGTTTTTTCTTTTAAAATTACTACAAGTTTAAAATAAAAGTCGCTAGAAATCCAACGACTATATACCTAAAAATATATAAAATATTATATTAAAACACCCATAGAAATAATTATTTAAGATTAACTCCGTTATCTTCACTCCACTTAATCTTACTTCTTTTAACCTGTTTCCATTTAGGTTTAGAGAATATTCCTAAAGTGATAGTGATAATATAGACAACACTAAAGAATGGGAAAGTAATAACACCTTTTGTTAAATCTCTTCTTCTTGTTGCGCCCATCTTCTTATAATCTAATAAAACAAGGAGGAATCCTTGGAAAATTCCCGCAAATAAGAAAAGGAAGGTTAAACAACAAGCAATAATGATTAAAGTTAAATATAAATCTGCCATTCTTCCCACAACTGCAAAATATATTACTGAATAAATATAAAAAGCAGGAATCCAAGTACATAAAAGCGCACAAATTGGAATGAAAATATAAGTAAGAATTAATTCTAAATATGAAAATCTTAAAGTTCTAAAGAAATCTGCTAAGAAGATAAAGAAATATTTACAGAATAATCTAAATGTTCCACTACCAATTCTTCTATTTCTAGCATAAGTGTCTTTTAAAGATGTTGGTAAATCTTCATAAACTACTGCATCTTCAACAAAGTGACAACGATATCCATCTCTAATTCTTTTAAAACAGAATTCAGTATCTTCACATATACTTTTGGTGTCATAACCTTTATATTTTTCGATAATTTCCCAGGAAATCATAGATCCTGGACCATTAACGTGAGCATCAATTCCAAGTCTTTCTCTAACTCTCGAAGAAAATCTAGAATCAAAAACATAATATAATCCACAAGCTTGAGAATAGGTGGATTCTGTAATATTTAAAACTGATTCATATGGTCTAGCAATTTTTACTCCACTTTGGAAAGCGTCATTCATTAAAGAAATAAATTCTTTATTTACGTGATTATCAGCATCAAATCTTAATAAAAAATCATACTTTTCATTAGTTGCTAAAATAACTTTAATCGCTTCATTAAAGCAATATGAAACTCGATGAGTTTTAGGATCAGACGAATTAACGACTATAACTTTTGCTCCTGCTCTTTCCGCATACTCTTTTGTTTTATCGGTACAGTTATGAGCAATAACATAAATATCAACTAATTCCATTGGATAGGTTTGATTTTTAATTAAATCTTTAACTGTTCCTTCAATAACACTTTCTTCATTTCTTGCAGGTATAACCACACAAATACGAGCTTTTTTATCAGACTTAGGAAAAACTTTTTTCTTAATCCAGAAAAATAACATATAAATTATTTGGAGTCCAAAAGGAATACCTATTATATATAAAACAACGGTGTTAATGTTGTTTAATACCTCATATAAAACTTCATGCCACGCCATAAAACTAATCTTTTAAAAACTTCTTTATTGTTTAAAACTATACCACATATTTGAAATAAATAAAATACGTCAAGATTCATTTAATTTATCTATAAAATATCTTTATTTTTTTAATTGATATAAGTTAATACTTCATTTTTCTTGTCAATTATTAGACCTTTTTAATAAAATAAAAAACCTAATCATTAGTGATTAGGAATATCTTTTATTTAATGGTCGGGACGACAGGATTTGAACCTGCGGCCTTCTGCTCCCAAAGCAGACGCGATACCAAGCTACGCTACGTCCCGTTTCAAATATATTACTACTTTTAAAGGAGATAATTAAGTCGTTCTTTAAAAGATGCTTTATTATAATATAGTAAGTTTCAGCAAAAATCAATAGGCAACTATTGATTTTGTATCAAATTCTATGATATATTTATTAAGCGCTTTATAGAGCGAAGAATATACTATTTGCTTCCTTAGCCAAGTCTGGTAAGGCAACTGACTGCAACTCAGTGATCAGTGGTTCAAATCCGCTAGGAAGCTCCATCTTATAACGTTTTAGGTTGATATCAATTTATCAACCTTTTTATTTACGAAAAAGAGTCGAACTTTAAAGGAATTCGACTCTATACTTAATGAATATTTGTTTCCACGTGGAAACTTTTTATTTCTTACTAAGCTTTAAATTTTAATGCTTACTATATAGTAAGAAATAAATTTTATGACCTATTTGCTTCTTCTCTTAATTGTTTTCTCTTCTTAAGTTTATATCTTCTAATAAGTCGATAAGAACCAAGATAAGTTAATACAATTACAATAAAGACAATTAAAGTAACAACAATCCAAGTTGGAAGAGGATTAACTTTAACATCTTCCCACATTTGAACAATCTTATCGTTTTGTTCTCCATAATCACTCATAACATATAATGAGTCGATTTCTTCACTTCTAGGGAATGCAGCTTTTAAAAGTCTGCCTTCAAAAGATGAAAGATCAGTTCTAATAATAATTGGACATCTACCTAATTCTTCATCATATTCAAAAGTAAAGGTACGGTCATCAATCTCTTCATCTTCAAAGATTTCTCCTGAAACATAAGAAAGATCGATTGTTACATCTTCTGTAAACTCAAAGAATGAAGTTAAATCATATGTTTCATAACTTTCTAAGTCTTCATCTGCATCGCCATCACTTAAGTCATAGCAATAAAGAACATAAGCAAGCATTGCGGTAGCCATATCTTCATCATCAATACTTGAAACATTATTTGAAGATGTAAATGAAGTATAACCATTATAATCCACATTTAAGATAGCGTTTTCAGGAGCAGACATATAGTCCAAAAATTCCATTGCATACTTATATTCTTCACTTTTTAAATATGCTTCGTTATCTTCATGTTTTGGATTAGCCCAGCAGTCCATCCAAAGGTTAGCTCCTAAAGAAGGAATTGCATAATATAAATCGATTGGATCATCTCTTTCAATGCTCCAGTCATCATCGGCATAAAATCCTCTATTAATTGAGTTAACTGCATCACCACTCCAAGCTAAGTTAACTCCAATCTTACGAGTAACAATATCATTTTTACCACTATCGACTTCAAAACCAAAGATATTGGTTTTTAAATCTATTAATCTATTTTTAATTAATTCAATTGTTTCATCACTTGAATCATTAAACTTTTCATTACGGGCAAAATAATCGTCATTAGTATTTAAATAGTAGTCTTTAAAAACTTCAAAGTTTCCTAAAGCATAACTATCTCTCATTGAATCTTTAATAGATTGAGTTCCTTTTAATAATTCATCCCAAAGGAAGGAATATCCGTTTTCTCCATTAAAGGTATCGATGATTTTTTGATATCTTTCTTCATAAGATAAATTTTTATAATCTTCATGAGTATCAAATAATGAAGAATTATAAGAAAGAATATAATCTGGATTATATAAAATACCTAAGGTACCCCACATATATCCAATAGCATATTCATCAAGAGTAAAACTTCCTTCACTATTATTAACTTCCATGATATTGAGTTTACCTAAATTATCGCTATCTTCATTATATAAAAGAGGATTAACAAAGGCTTCATAGTGAATTAAATTATCGTAATCAAATCTATTAAGTAAATCTTCATTACCAAGTCTTTGAACCATGTAATCACTAGCACAGATTAAATCATAGGTAGTTTTACCAGTTTTAAGGGTGTTATACATGGTTTCATTGGTATCATAAGTATCATAAATAATCGATACATTTTTACCATCTCTTTCATAAATATATTCACTAAAAGAATCTAATAATGAATATTCAATATAGTCTTCGGCATTTAAAACATGGACATAGATTGTGCCATCACTACTTTCACTTTTACAACTAGAAATTAAAGGAAGGGTAAAAAGTCCTAATAATGAAGAGACACAAAGTCTTTTAATAAATCTTTTATTCATTAATAAGTCCTCCTTTTCTTATTTACTTTCTTATGTTTATTGTTATAAATAGTAATTAAGATAACTGCTATTAAAACAACTAAGAAAATAATTGTAGTTAAAGCTCTAAGTTCTGGAGGAATAGGACCTTTTTTAATCTTAGCTTGAACAAGTGTTGATAAGGTTTCAATATTATTCTCACCACTTAAAAGTCCAGGACCTCTTGTGAAAGCTGTAACAATAAAATCATCAAGTGAAAGAGTAATAGCTAAAACAAAGCCACTCATAATTCCAGGCATAAGTTGTGGAATTAAGACTCTATTTAAAGCTTTTCTAGGGGAGCAACCTAAATCTAAGGCTGCTTCATATAAAGATGGATCCATTTGTTGAAGTCTTGGTTTAACATTTAAATAAACAAACGGAGCACTGATTACTACATGACCGAAAAGTAAAGTCCAAAATGAGAATATTTGTTCATGGAAAACATAGCTTCCTACTGCAACAAACATAACAACTAAACTTAAAGCCATAACAATTTCAGCATTAACAACTGGAATTTGGTTTAAACTTTCTAAAATTGCTCTATTTCTTTTTTTAGAATAGAAAGCTCCAATTGCTCCTAAAGATCCTAAAAGAGTAGAAACTAAAGCTGAAATTATAGCGATAATAACGGTATTTCCTAATGCAATAATTATTTCTTCACTTTGAAATAAATCAGCATATAATTTGAATGAAAATCCATTCCATTCACCAATATAAGTTGCATTAGTAAATGAAAATACTATTAAAACTAAAATTGGAATATAACTTAATAATAATATTAAGTAGAGGTATGAGTACCCAAAAATCTTCTTTACCATCTTGATGCTCTACCTCCTTCTTCTTTTTCAGTGAAATTTCTTGTAATTAACATCGAAATTCCAACAATTACTAACATAATAATTGCCATGAATGAGGCACTATTCCATTGATTATTTGAGAATCCAATATAGATAGAGTTACCAAATAAGACAATTTTTCCTTCACTTAAAATTTCAGGAATAACATATGAAGACATCGTAGGCATAAAAACCATTTGAGCTGCACTAACTACTCCTGGAATTGATTGAGGGAAGATTGATTTAGTAAAAACTTGGAAACGATTACAACCTAAATCCATACTAGCTTCAATTTGACTCTTATCGAGTTTAAGCATTGTTGAATATAAAGGTAAAATAACGAAAGGAAGATAGTTATAAACTAAGCCAATCATGGTAGCTAAATAAGGATGTTCACCACCACTTATATTAAGCCGAGTTAAAACGTCTCTTGTCGCACCAGTTCTTAAAACGAAATTAATCCACATTGGCATAACAAATAACATGACAATGATGTAATTTGTTTTAAATTCCTTACTAGCTAAAATATAAGCGATTGGATAGCCAATTACTAAACAGATAATTGTATTTAATACGCTAAATAATAAAGATTGGATTAAAACATTAATCTTATTAGTAGAGGTAAAAAAATCAACTACTGCATTAAAGGTAAAATAACCATTTTTATCTGTAAAAGCATAAAAAACTATAAATAAAATAGGAAGGACAACAAAGAGTATCAAAAATAAGAAATATGGGATACAAAGTTGCTTCCTTTGTAAACTAAATTTCATAATTATTAACCTCTTTTTTAAGTCTTAATTTAATATCTTCAGGCTTAATATTAATACCTACTTTATCAAATAAGTTATAAGAATAATTAGAAACACAAACGAAATCTTCTTCGCTATCAGTTCTAATAATATATTGATAATGGTCACCTTTATAAACACTATCAACAATTTCTCCAACAATTAAAGCATCTTCACTTTCAATATCATCGATAATTTCAATCTTATCTAATGCTACTTCAGCAACAACATCAGCATCATTGAAGTCATATTTTTTATTCTTTTTATCAACGATTTCTCCATCAACAAATTTACCACCTTCAACAAGTTGTAAAATATTACATTTGAATGGTTTTTCATCGATCATAACTTCATTTTCTTTATTGATCCATGCATCAGTATAAATATTAGTTGTGAAGTCTTTTTTCATGATATGGATTGATTCTGGTTCAATTTCTAATCCAACTTCTTCTTTTTCGTTATATTCTTTAGTAGTTTTAACCATAACTTCGTTTTTACCAACTAAAACAATATATTGATAGTTAACGCCTTTAAAGATTTTGGATTGAATGACTCCGTTAATCATTCCTTCACCTTTATTTTTAATTAAAATATCTTCAGGTCTAACAACAACATCAACTTTCTCATTAACTTGGAATTCATCAACACATGGGAAATTGTAATCTAAGAACCTTACCTTTTTCTCTTTGATCATGGTTGCGTTATAAATATTGGATTCCCCAATAAAGTCAGCAACAAAGGCATTTTTTGGTTCATCATAAATATCTTTTGGTTTACCTATTTGTTGAATAACGCCATCTTTCATAACCACGATTGTATCAGACATTGTTAAAGCTTCTTCTTGATCATGAGTAACATAGATAAAAGTAATTCCGAGTTTGGTATGCATTTCTTTAAGTTCAAGTTGCATATCTTTTCTCATCTTTAAATCTAATGCGCCTAAAGGTTCATCTAAAAGTAAGATTTCTGGTTCATTAACAATTGCTCTAGCGATAGCAACTCTTTGTTGTTGTCCGCCACTAAGAGTTGAAATATCACGATCTTCTAAAGCTTCAAGGTCTACTATTTTTAAAGCTCTTGCTACTTTTTCATCAATTTCTCTAACGGATAATTTCTTATATTTATAGGCTTGAACTTCGTTTTCTTTAGCTACTTTTAAAGCTTCTTCTAATTCATTCAATTTAGTTTCTTTTTCTTCACTAGATAAATGTTTATTCTTTTTAGTTAAACTAATTTCTCTTTTTAATTCTTTAATCTTATTTTTATCAAGTTTAAGAATAGGATTTCCATTTTCATCTTTTAATGGTACTGGAATTCTTTTTAACTTTAATCCAAATGCGATATTATCATAAACGTCTAAATGAGGAAATAACGCATATCTTTGAAAGACCATGTTAATCGGCCTTTTATTTGGTGGAAGATTTGAAATATCCTTATTATTAAGTAAGATTTCTCCCTTACTAGGAAAATCAAATCCTGCAATCATCCTTAAAGTTGTGGATTTACCACATCCCGAAGGACCTAAAAAAGTGACAAACTCACCTTTTCTAACATAAAACGAAAAATTATCGACCGCTATTGTTTCATCTTCAAAGATTTTCGAAACATTTTTAAGTTCAATAATATAGTTTTTATTCTCCATAAAATAACCCCCACATTACCTGCCCAAAAATATTGAAACATTGACTAAAAATATATAGATAATTGATTCAAAAAACAACAATTTTTTTCATCATTTTTTTTCATCAATTTTTTAACTCAATTTTTGAAATTAAAAAAAGTAAGATTCTATCGGCCTATTCGACAAAATTCTTACTTTTATTTTTTAAAAAAAATTAACAATTTTTTAATATTTTTTTAGTATTTTTCAGCTTCTTTTTTACTATAATTTTTATAAAAAAATTTTTATTTATTTAATAAATATTTTTGATTGATTTTTATATCAATTAATCCACTTAATTATAAAGTAATTATAGAGATACTTTTATTTTTTTTATAACTAATTTTTAAACCCTTTATTGGATATGGTTTTAAAATAAATTCTAGTTAGCTCTATCAATTCAATTTTTATAAAAGGAATAAGAAAATAATAATAGATATTAAGAAAATTATTATAAATATAACTCCATATATAATTAATGTCTTTTAATATACTTTTTTATTTTGTCTTATTTTAAATTAGATAAAAAGAAACACAAATATAACATTTAATAATCGCTCCAACTAAAAAAGTTATCCTTCCTATAAAACATAAAAGATATTCAATAACATTTGAAGCATCTTAACTCCAACGAGCGGAATCAAAAAATATGCAAAATAACAAAGAAAATTAAACTAATAAATAAAACGTATATGAAATAAAATTTTCTTTTTTAAAACTCAAAAGCTTATTAAATTCATAATTATCAAACGCATCTTTTATATTTTCACCAACACATTCATATAATTCTAATATTGAAACTCCTAAAACTTTTGATATTTTCTTCATCATTTGAAAATCAGGAAGACTTTTACCAGTTTCCTATCTAGATACGATTTTATATGAAATATTTAACCTATCAGCAAGATATTTTTGAATCATTTTATTTTTAATTCTTAATTCTGAAATTTTTCCACCTATTCTCATAAAAGGTCGACCTTCTTTTGCTTTTCTTAATCATAGTTTTAAAGTTGGTTTAAATTCAATCTAAAAAAATGAGAATGATTGTTATTATCTTTTTTAGATAAAAAAATGTAGGAATAAATCCTACATTTCTTCTTTAACTTCAATTCCTAATAGTGATAAACCAATATTTAAGATGATTGAGATTGATTTAACTAAAGCAAGTCTTTCTTTAGTTAAATCAATATTATTATCATCTAATATCTTGGTTTCATTATAGTAACTGTGGAATAGTTGTGCACTCTTATATAAATAGTTACCTAATTTATTTACTTCTTTATTAATAGCAATATCATCAATAACATCTTTAAAGATATCTAAATGTTTAATTAATTCAATTTCTTTTTGGTTATTTAAGAAACTATATTCTTCTTTAATTTCATAATTACTATTTCTTCTTAAAATAGAAGAACATCTAGCATAAGCGTATTGAATATAATAAATAGGATTATCGCTAGATTGGCTTCTTGCTAGAGTAAGATCAAAATCTAAATGAGAATCAATTGGTTTTGAAATAAAGAAGAATCTAGCAACATCTACTCCAACATCTTCACATAATTCTCTAATCGTTACCGCATTACCAGTTCTTTTAGACATCTTTACTTCATTACCATCTTCCATAAGTCTAACGATTTGAACAATTAAGAAATTAAGTTTACTTGGATCATATCCTAAAACTTTAATCCCTGCTCTAAGTCTAGCCATATATCCATGATGGTCAGCGCCTAAAATATCGATTAATTCATCATATCCTCTATCAAATTTATCCTTATGATAGGCAATATCAGGAGTAAGATAGGTTAAAGTTTTATCAGATTTAACTAAAACACGATCCTTATCATCACTGAATTCAGTAGTTTTAAGCCATAAAGCACCTTCATTTTCATAGGTGTATTCACTATTTTTTAATAAATTTAAGGCATTTTCTACCTTTCCAGATGTATAAAGTTCTAATTCACTTTGATAGTGATCAAAAGAAACGCGGTAAAGCTCTAAATCTCTTTGAATCTTTTCAAGTTCGAGTTTAGTACCAATCTTTTTAAAGTATTCTAAAGCTTCTTTTTCATCGACTTTTATATATTTATCGCCTTCCTCCAAAGCGATTTTTTTAGCTAATTCTTTAACATCTTTACCTTGATATCCGATTTTTTCAATATCAGAAGGAAGTGATAATGCTTCTTTATATCTTTCTAAAAGGGAATAACCTAAAGTTTCGATTTGATTTCCCCCATCATTAACATAATATTCTCTTAAAACATCATAACCTGTATATTTTAAAATTCGAGTTAAAGCATCTCCATAAGCAGCACCACGAGCATGGCCTAAATGTAAATCACCAGTAGGATTTGCACTAACATATTCAACCATGATTTTTTCTTTATGAGGGGAACTTTCTAAAGGTGTTTTTCCATAAGTTTCTGGATTTGATAAAACTTCTTTTAAAACTCTACTAATTCCTTCTTTTTTTAAAAAAAAGTTAATAAAACCTGGGCCAGCAATTTCACATTTTTCGATAAATTCATCTTTTTCGAATTCACTAACTAAATTAGAAGCGATTTCTCTAGGATTCATTTTTAAGATTTTAGTTAATCTCATTGCAATGTTAGTTGAATAATCTCCATGATTTATATCTTTAGGAATTTCAACCATTACAAGATTGGTTTCATCTTCATAGTTGTATATCTTTTTTAAAGTATCTTTAATAACTTTGATTAATGTCGTAGAAATATAGCTCATAAACTTACTTTTTTACCCTCTTTAAAATGCTAAAAAAATATAGCATATATTCTATTTTTCTTCAATTATTAGAATGATAATTTGTGGTTGATTATTTTTAGACTTAATGATATTATAATCAAGCATTTGGCCTTATAGCTCAGCTGGATAGAGCAACAGCCTTCTAAGCTGTGGGTCAGGCGTTCGAATCGCCTTAAGGTCACCACTAAAAAATTGGATCCTTATCACTTGGTAAGGATTTTTATTTTTGACTTTATAAATTTGTTCAAATGGTGACAGGTTCTGGTACCATTCACCCCCTTACATTAAATTTACTGTGAATAATTTTTTAAATAAAAGCGTTCTTGTATGTATATACAAATAACTACCCCTATTCTGTCCGACTTTCAAGGCTATAAATAAATAAAAAGAATTAGTTTATTCAACTAACCCTTCAATTTTTGATTTTAATTCTTCTAAAGAGTAAATAACATTATCGCCATTAAGAGCAATAATCTCATCCTTTTTAATATCAACGAATGCAAGGGTAGAAATAATATCAATTCCTACCTCACGACATTGTTTAATGTCGTTAAGATTATCTCCTACATAAACTACTTCATCCTTATTATATTTATTAGTAGATAATAATTTATTGAATGATTCAACCTTATTTGATTTAAGATCTGATCCTGGATAATAATCTTTAAAGTAGTTCTTTATTCCAAATTTTTCCATTGAAATAAGTAAAGACTCTTCACTTCTTCCAGTTACTATAAACATATCGATATTTTTGTTTTTTAAAAATTCAAAAATATCGATAATGGTCTTATCCAAAGAAGGCATATATTTATCGTGATTATTATAATAATAGGATAAATAGGCTTTATAGGCTCTTAAATAAACTTCTTCATCCTTATAAATCTTTATAAAAGAACCAAGCTCTGTTGGTCCAAAATAAGTGGTAATATCTATTTCTTTAAGTGACTGATTATTTCCTTCCTTTAATCCGGCATTAAATGAATCAAAAATTAATGGAAAGGAGTTAATTAAAGTACCATCAAAATCAAAAATAACTGCTTTTTTCTTATCCATACCCCTATATTTTAAAAAGTAGGACTTAAAAATCAAATAAATATTTAATTTTTTATAAAAAATCTTAACAAAACTATTGATTTTATCTTAATTTTTCTCTAATATTATGAACGTACGTAGAAAGTCATTAGCCTTAGCTAATCACCAGATCTATCATATTTAGATTGGTACATGCTACAGATTGTATTAAATTATTAATTTAAAGATTACTATTTTATATGATTCGGGCAACTTTCTATTGTCCGTTTTTTATTTATTTAATTCTACTTAGGAGGAAAAATAGTATCGCTAACAATTATAACCCTAATCAAAAGGGAAAGAAGAATTTCAATAATAAAAATACCGATTTAGTTAATGACAACATTAGATTTCCTAAAGTCTTAGTTATTGGACCTGAAGGAGAACAATTAGGAGTCATGTCTAGAAATGACGCTTTAAGAAAAGCTGATGAATATAGTTTAGACTTACTCTGTGTTGCCCCTAATGCTGAAACACCTGTATGTAAAATTATTAACTATGGTAAATATCGTTTTGAAGCCCAAAAGAAAGCTAAAGAGGCTAAGAAAAACCAAAGAGTTGTTGAAATTAAAGAGATTCAATTAACTCCTCAAATCGGAGAACACGATTTACAAGTCAAAGTCAAAGCAGCAATTAAATTCTTAGAAGATGGTAATAAGATTAAAGTTGGAGTTCGCTATAAAGGAAGACAACTTGCTCACGTTGAGGTTGGTGAAGCTGTATTAAATAGATTCATCGAACTTATCGGAGAAGCAGGAAATGTCGATAAAGCTCCTCAACTTGAAGGTAGATGGCTTAACGCTATCATCTCAAGTAAAATCAAAAAGTAATTTAAATTAAAAAGAGAGGTAAAAACAATGGGAAAAATGAAAAGTAAAAAAGCTTTAACCAAAAGAATTAAAGTTACTGGTTCAGGAAAGGTAGTTAGACATCACGCTTATGTCTCTCATCTTGCACCACATAAAACACACAAACAAAAAAGACATTTAAGAAAGGCTACAACAGTCTCAAAAAGCGACATGAAGAGATTAAAATACCTTATTCAAGGCTAATTAATCGATTCTTATTAGTTGATAAATATTATTAATACAAAGTGAGGTAGAAGAAAATGAGAGTAAAAGGTGGAACAGTTACACATAAAAGAAGAAAAAAGATTTTAAAACAAGCTAAAGGTTTCTTTGGTAGTAAGAGAGTTTTATTCAAAACTGCTAAAGAACAAGTCATGAGAAGTAAAAGATATGCTTACATCTCAAGAAAAGATAGAAAGAGTGATTTTAGAAAACTCTGGATTAGAAGAATCAACGCAGCTTGTAGACTTAACGACATTTCCTATTCAAAATTTATGCATGGCTTAAAAGTTGCTAACATAGATTTAAATAGAAAAATGTTAAGTGAAATCGCAATTCATGATGAAAAAGGCTTTGCTGAATTAGTCAAAATTGCTAAAGAAGCTTTATAATTTTTAAAAAATAGTATGCATTAAACTGTTAACTGCTTCTTGTGGTTAACAGTTTTTACTTTATAATGCATTACATTTAATTATTTATATTAAATCTACTAGAATATATTTATAAAAATTTATTTTAAAAAGGAGGAATTAAAAAAATATGTTAAGTCAAAAATTAATCGAATTAATGAACGATCAAATAAATAAAGAATTATATTCTTCTTATTTATATGTTGCGATTTCAAATTATTATAAAGAACAAAATCTTGATGGATTTAGTTCTTGGTTCTTATTTCAAGCTAAAGAAGAATTAGAGCACGCTGAAAAATTTATGAAATATCTTCAAGAAGAAGAAGCAAAAGTCATTTTAAAAACTGTTGAAGTAAAAGAATTTAACTTCAAAGATTTAAAAGAACCATTAACCTTCCAACTTGCTCATGAAAAATATGTCACTTCTTTAATTGAAACTATTTATGAAGAAGCAGTTAACACTAAAAACTATAAAACTCAATTATTCTTAAATTGGTTCATCACTGAACAAGCTGAAGAGGAAGATACAGCAAAAGAATTAATTAGAAAATATGAACTTTTAGTTGAAAATAAAACTGGAAATGGATTATATCAACTTGATGAATCCTTAAAATCTAGAAAATAATTTTTTACTTATTTTTAAGGCATTATCCTAACAAAGCAAGATTTAATCTCAGCTCCATCATTACTTTTATTATATAAGTAGTTGGAGATGATATCGCTAGCCCTAATTAAAGGGCTAGTTTTACTATCTACAAATCTAACTTCTACTTTTCCCATATTAGGAAATATTGGTTCATGAAAAATAGTGAAATCATAGGAAAATGCGCCATATTTAAACTCAGTTTCAAGAGATTCTTGAAGTTCATAAACGCCATTAGTTGAGGTTGTATGGGCATCGCAATAAACATAGATGTTCCTAACCTCATCAACCCTTATTTTTCCTAAATCAATAAGAGTCATAATCCCATGTTTTAACCCCATTTTATAGGCGTAATCTAAAAATCTTTGCTTAGTTTTTTTATCTTCAAAAATTTGATCATAAACTCGTTTTTGTTCTATTTTTGTACAAAATTTATAACCAATATTAAAAGATCTATATAAATTATATTTAGTTTTATTATCTATTTTAGAGCCCTTCATCTCACCTTTAATATTAAACTGTGATTTAACTCTTCTTTCGACTGCTAAAAACTTTCTGGTTGCATCATCTTTAGATTTTTTAGAAGTAAAGATTAAGCCACCAAAAATAAAGGTATCATAATGTACCTTATCGAATACTCCGCTTTCATCACTATAAATATAAAGATCAGTCATTATCAAACTCGATTTTTTGTAAAATAAAAACCACCAAACTTAATCTGTCGGTGGCCTCTATGGGTCCGCGGTGGATTTAACTAACCGCTTAAACTTAATGTTGGATTTCCATAGATAGACAGTATTATTTATCTGCATCTAAATTATAGAAATAATTTATCACTTTGTCAAATTGTCCCAAAGTGTAGATGAGGTTTCGCGCTTTTTTCTTAAAATTTTATATCTAAAGCATTTTTCTTGAAAAGAAAGATATTTTTTATTTCTTCATCACTATAATTTGAGTCTTCTTTAACAACAATAAGTTTATCTTCAAAATCGTTTTTTCTTTTTATGATTGCTAAAGTATTCCATCGATTTCTTTGATTGTTTCATCAACTCCTAAAAGATATGCGTCGTGTATTCATTTATATCAAGTTTTATCATTATTAATAGTTTCTAATTTATAGATAATTAAAATCTATTTGATAACAATTAATTCTACATTTTTAATCGCTTCATCAATCATCGCTTCATAATCAAACTTACTTTCAATTTTTAAACATTCCTCAATTTTTGGTTGAGTTTTAGGTTTTTTAATTGGGAAGATGGTACAACAATCTTCATAAGGGCGAATTGAAATATCGTAAGTATTAATCTTTTTAGCAATTTCAATGATTTCAAGTTTATCAACAGTTGATAATGGTCTAATAATTGGATAATTAGTAACGCCATTGATGGTATATAAACTTTCAATTGTTTGAGAAGCAACTTGACCTAAGCTTTCACCGTTAGAAATAGATAAAATATGAAGTTTTTTAGCAATTTTTTCGGCAATTCGATACATCATTCTTCTCATGATTGTAACTTCATAACCTTCAAAAGTATTATCATAAATGCTTTCTTGAATCTTAGTAAAAGGAACAATATACAAATTGATTTTTGTTTGATATTTAGTTAATTCTTTTAAAATATCTTGGAGTTTAAAGATAACTGCTTGAGAGGTATATGGAGGAGAAGCATAGTGAATAAAATTAAGTTCGATTCCTCTTTTCATTAATAAATAGGATGCAACAGGAGAATCAATTCCACCGCTTAACATCATTAAACTTCTACCAATTGCTCCTTTAGGATAGCCTCCTAATCCTTTAACAGTTTTAAAAAATATATAGGCTCCATCATCTCTAATTTCAATGCTTAATAAAATGTCAGGGTTATGAACATCTACTTTAAGACTTGTATTTTTTAAAATATTTCCAGCAACTTTTCTAATAATATCGTCACTAGTATAAGGATAGGATTTATCGATTCTTTTAGATTTAACTTTGAAGGTATTACCCTCTTCTTCTTTGATTTCTTTTAAAGTTATATCGAGTAAATTTTCAATTTCTGCATCTTCTACTTTTAAAGAAAGTGAAAAAGAATGGATTCCACTTACCTCTTTTAAAATATCTACAATGTCATCAATATCATTTTTTAAATTAATATAGATATGATCATGTCTTTTAATTAATTCATAGTCTTCACTATATTCTTTTAAAGCATTATTTATTGATGAAGCAAGTTTATTAATAAAGTCTTTTTTATTTTTGCCTTTCGTAGACATTTCGCCATAACGAATGATTATACAGTTAAATTTCATATATTTTTTACTCCCTACTATTTATTTAATTTTATCTATCTTTAATTTTTGTTAATTCTTCTTTTAATATCGTAATAAATTCTTTTGCTTCTTCAAGCGTATTATCTTTAGAAAATGAGAGTCTTATCGTATTTTCTGCTAGATCTATTGAGTTAGTTAAACTATAGATAACATGAGAATAAGATTTAATCTTATCACTACATGAAGATTTGGTTGATACATATACTTTCCTATTAGATAAGGCTTCAACTAAGATTGATGCTTTCTTTTTCTTTAATGAGAAAGAAAGGATATATGGAGATTGATATTCTTTATATTCATTAAGAGATAAAGAGTTAATTAAGATATCATCATTAAGTAAAGATAACTCATTAAATAAATAGTTATAAATTATTTCTACACTTTTATATCTTTTATCTAGATTTTTAACGCCACTAACTACACTTAAATATAAAGAATTGAATAAAGGATAAGAAACGGTTCCGCTTCTAAGCCCATATTCTTGAGAACCGCCATAAATAATTTTTGTTAGATTAACACTTCTTTTTTTAATTAAAGCTCCTACTCCCTTAAGTCCATAATTTTTATAAGCAGAAATAGTAGCCATATCTAAAAAGGAGATATTGGTTTTAATCTTTCCTTCATATTGGGCTAAATCGCTATGAAAAACAATTTTAGGATATTCTTTTATAATCTCTTTTATCTTTTTAAGATTTAATATTAATCCAGTTTCATTATTTACGGCCATAATTGATACTAAAATAGTATCTTTAGATAATGATTTTTGTAATTCTTCATAATCTATTTCATTATTTTTTACCTTTAAATATGTAATATTGAAGCCTTCTTTTTCCAATTCTTTAAAAACATTTAATACTGAAGGATGTTCAATTTCACTAGTTATTAAGTGGTTTCCCTTACTTTTATTATTTCTAGCGTATCCTAAAATGGCGATATTATTTGCTTCGGTAGCGCCACTAGTTATAACTACTTCATAATTAGAAGTATTAAATCCCATTTTTTCTAAGATTTCTCTTTTTTTATTTTCAATTTTATAAGATAAATCTAATCCTAAAAGATGAAAACTAGAAGGGTTAGCAAACCCTTCTAGATTATCTTTATTAAATTCATTTAAGATATCTTTATCGACTATTGTGCTTCCAGCGTTATCAAAATATATCATAAAGCTTATTTATCAATGACCTTTTCTTTATCTTCAAGTTTATTGATAGTTACTTCACTCATATCATAACTAGATTTATATTCGCCACTATAATATAAGGATTCAGCTTGGATAAGGAGGTTATTAACGTCATTAAATTTAGTTCTATCTCTATTAATGAAGGTGATATTATCACTTGCAAGCATTCTATAATTATTAAGATTATCAATTTCTTCTAAGGTTGTAGAAAGAATTGTGTTAAGAGTATTGACTAATTCATTAAGAGAATTAACATCAATTGGTCTAGTTTTTAATAATTGAGAGATGTTATCCATAATTTCATAGGATTTATCAATATCTTCATTAAATCTAGAAGAGACGAGTGGATTATTAAAATCTCTTAAGATAGCTTCACATTTTTTAAGTTGTAAATATCTTGAATTAATTGTGGAATAGGCATAATCAGTATTTTTCTTTAATGATTCTAAATATGACTTATAAGCTTCATATTTATTGATAGCTTGATCAACTCCTACTCTTAAATCGTTTACTTTACTTAATAAATCTGTAAAGAAAGTTTTTTCAATTCCATGAGCATAATAATCAATTCTTCTTTTAAGTTTACTTAAGGTATCAACATCACTACTTAATTCTTTTAAAGCTTCTTGATGCTCTTCATCAATAATATAGAATTTCTCATATTCATCGATAGAATTTCTAAGTAAGACAAGATTTTTTTCTAAATCTGTATAAGAAGAAATAACGTTATTAAAGATGTCATTAAATTTATTTCTAGCATCTTCTTCTAAATCTAAGGAAGTGGATAATCTATTTAAAATAGCATGTAAGGATTCAATTCTGGTTCCCGCTTTAACAACATTTAATTCATTAAAGTTTTCTCTTAAAGCGACTAAAGAATTTTTAATAGTTTCCATTTCTTCTTCAATTCGAAGGTGTTTTAAAGGGAGTTGGGTTAAAAGTAAAGCGTTATATTTATCTAAAACTCTACCCATGGCTTGAGGAATGATTTCGTTTACTTCTTCTAAATAGGTAGGTAAAACTTCTAAGATTGATTTAACTTGAGTTAAGACTTTGGCTAAAGTTGGAAGGAGTTCTCTAGCTTCATCATAGCAAGCATTATCAACGTGTTCTTCAAATTCATTGAATTTTTTATCAATATTTCTAAAAATGGTATCGAATTTATCATTTACTGGATCAAGACGATTTCTAACACTTTCATAAAGTCTTTTAACTTCACGATATTTTTCTTTTAACATTAATGATTCTTTACGGCAGTCTTCTTCAGGTTGAATCACTAAAATTAAGTCATTATTTAAAGAATTAACTTCTTTTTCGTATTCACTAAAAAGTTTAGCGTTATTTTCATATTCATTTTTATAGCCTTTAACATTTTTATCTTCAACATAGATTGATAAAGATTGGATGACTTCTTCTACTTTCGTATCAAGAGTATCTTTAATTTCACGATATCTTTTAAAATATTCGCTATAAACATCTTGATAAAGAAGATTAGTTCTACTAATAACATCAAGTCTTTGGATATATTGAAGGTCTTGATAGGTTAAAAGAGTATTTAAATAACGATATTTCTTGGTTAATTCATTATAGTTTTTTCTAATTCTACGGTATGAAAAAACCTTTACTTCTAAAATAATTAAAATAATACCTACAAGTAGGATAACTCCAACTATTGGTAAGACAATATATAGAATAATTTCGTTATTAGTTAAATTTAATTCTGGCATAATGAAAACTCCGTGACTTAATAAAAATCTAATCTATATTTTAAACTAAAAGAGCTTTAATTCATAGAATTAAAGCATCATTTTTAGATTATTTTTTATTAAATAAATATTAGGTTCTTTTTAACTTTTGTTTATTATTATTTTTCTTTAATAAGATGTTACTAGAAAGAATTAATAAAGGAGAGATTAAACATGATATAACAATTAATAAACTAGGTAAGATAGAGTTACAGGAAATAATGGTAAATATTGCGATAATAGAGCCAAAAATTAACGAATCATAGCTATATTTTATAGCTTCTAAAAATTTAAATTTTTCTTCTTCTTTAGGAGTAACAATAAATCTTGCTTTTTTCTTAAATAAGCCCTTAATAACCGTAATAATCATCATTGGAGATAGTGAAGCATAGGTTGCAATATTAATTAAAAAATAAGGAATAAGTAAGAAAATATTTTTAGATGACTGATAGGTAAAAATATCAGGAATTAAAGGAGAACAAAGGAAGATGATCATTAAAATATATACTCCAATAGAATAATCGATTACCTTATATCCTAAAAAGCCTAATATAATCATCGAAATAAGTAATAATACTGATAAAATAGGGACAATTGGTAAAGAATAGTGGGATAATTTAATATCAAACTTTTCAAACCAACTCATCTTTGAGTTATTGATATCCTTATCATATTTTTTCATATATTCTAAATTTCCTTGAACCCATTTACATTGTCTTTTCTTTAATGATGGGTAATTAATTGGAAATTCTTCATAACATAAAATGTTAGGGGCATAAATTATTTCAAATCCTTTATTTTTAATTTCTACTGCCATTGAAATGTCTTCAGCTACTACTAAAGGAAATCCACCAACCTTTTTATAACATTCTTTTGATATAGTCATTCCATGACCAATAAGTGCATTTGCTCCATAAAAATTCTTCATAACTTGGACAATAGAGCCATTACTTTTTACGCCCATTCCCATGATATTTTGAAAGAAATTACTTCCTTTTTTACATTCATGTTTTGCTTGAACGGCACCACATTTAGGATAATAATCAAAATATTTTATTACTTCTTTTATATAGTTTTTAGGAATAATTTCATCACTATCTAAAACTATAAAATAATCATAATCTTCATAACTATTTAAAAAATTATTTAAGTTTCCGGCTTTAAAACCTTTTTTATCCTTTCTTCTTATTAACTTTACTTTATCTTTATATTTATTTTTAAATTCATTTATCTCAGCAATATATTTAGAATCACTTGAATCATCTAAAATTATCGTTTCATAATTTTCATAGTCTTGCTTCATTGAAGTAAATAACGCTTCTTTATTAAAATCATTACAGGTGCAATATAGTAATAAAAATTTTGGTTTTTTATTTTTCTCAACCTTATGATTAATAACATTTTGATGTTCTTTATTAATTTTCTTTTTTAAGAAAATAAAAGAAAAAGAATACATAAAATCTTTAATACTTCCTAGCCATAAAATAGCTAATATGGCTGTATTAAATGTAAGCATAATTGCGATAAATATCGAATTTATCAAGTTTTCTCCCCAAGATAATTTGAGTATTAATAAGACTAAGGAAGTAATAAGAATCATGGATGCAAATATCCATAAAATTATGGTGAATACATAAATCTTTCCACTCTTTTTCATAAGTTTCAATCTCCCTTCATGAATATAAAACAAAGAAAGGAATATTTTTGTCCACATCTTAAGAAAACAGTATAAAAAACTATTGCTTTTTATCGCTATTTTTACTATATTTATTAAGCATTTATGAAGCATATAAATATATTGGGGTCCGATGAAAGGAACTAAGATATTTAGTTAAAGAGTAGATTACGCTACATTAATCGAAATTATTCTATCTATTTCATCCGCTCAACTAGGATTTATATCTCGTTTTTGCTCTTATTTATAACTAAATTTAAGGAGAAAACAAAAAATGAGAAATTTAGAATCAAAATGGAAGAGATCCAGACGTTTACACTTTTCATTAAGTGAAACTGGAAAAGAATTAAAGAAAAGAGATTATGCTCCAGGTCAACACGGCCAAGATAGAAAGAAAATCTCTGAATACGGCAGACAATTAAACGAAAAACAAAAATTAAGACATCTTTATGGTGTTAATGAAAAACAATTCGTTAGATTATTCAAAATTGCTGATAAATCAAGCGAAGTTACTGGTACTGCATTCATGATTTTACTTGAATCAAGACTTGATAACTTAGTTTATCGTTTAGGTTTTGCTACCAGCCGTGCACAAGCTAGACAACTCGTTAACCATGGCCACGTCTTAGTTAACGGCAAAAAGAATGATATCCCATCATACTTAGTTAAAGTTGGAGATAAAATTTCTTTAAGAGAAAAGAGCCAAGGCTTACAAATTGTTAAAAATTCATTAGAAAAAGGCATTCAAGTTCCAGCTTATTTAACTCTTAATGTTGATAAAAAAGAAGGAACCTTCGACCGTTTACCAGAAAGAAGCGAACTCAACCAAGAAATTAATGAATCATTAATCGTTGAATACTACAACAGAAGATTATAATTTCAAAAGTTACGAATTCATAAATGTAGCAAATTCAAAGAAGTGGAATTATTCCACTTCTTTTTTTATAATTATTTGTTAAACAATTTTGGAGGTAAAAAGAATATGATTAACATTCATGAAGGAAACGATTTAGTAGCATTAAGTTCATCAATTTTAAAAAGATTTGGAGTTACTCCTAACCATCCTACTTTAAAAGAAGCCGATGAATTATTTAAAAAGCACAAAGATAAACATATAGTTTTATTTCTTTTTGATGGAATGGGTAGAAATATTTATGAAACTTATAAAAAAGAATTAAAGTTTATTTATCCTCATATTTATCATCCTTTTTATTCAATTTATCCTCCTACTACTGTTGCCGCAACTAACGCCATTTTAACCGACCAATATCCTTTAGAAAATGGATTTGTTGGATGGAACCAATATTTTAAGGAAGAAGATAAGTTTATCGATGTTTTTATGAATAAAGATAAAAATAAAAAAGACACCATAAACGTTATTGATACTTATTTAAAACCAAAATTCATTTTTGATCTTATCAATGAAAAAGCTGGAAGTGAAATCTCGGTAAACATTAAATCTTTAGATTATAGAAATAAAGATCGAAGCCAAAACTTTAATCGCTTCTTTAGTGAAGTTGATAAAGCATGTAAACAAAAAGAATTTATCTATGCTTATTGCAGTGAACCAGATCATTCAATGCATCCTCATGGAATTAAACATTGGAGAATTAAGAAAAAAATCAAATATTTAGACCATAAAATGAAAGAAATTGTTAAAAATAACAAAGATGTTTTATTCCTTTTAATCTCTGATCATGGCTTTATCGATGTTGAAGACATCGATTTAAGAAAAGATAAAGAACTTGTTGAGTCTATTAAATCTTTTTCAAAAGAAAAAAATAGTTTAGTAACAGTTGAAGGTAGATTCGCATCGTTTTTTGTTGATGATAAGGAAAAATTCTTAGATAACTATAATAAAAAATATAAAGATTATTTCGAACTTTATACTAAAGAAGAAATATTATCTAATGAGATTTTAGGTCCAAAAATGGATATTAAAAACATAAATAAAAACGCCCTTGATACACTAGGCGACTTTATATTAATTGCAAAAGATAAATATATTTTCCAAGATAATTTTGAAGAAGGTGGCGAGCCATTTAAAGGCGCTCACGCTGGGATGACTAAAGAAGAAATGGAAATTTATTTAACAGTTTTTAATGATTTCTAATAAGTCTCATAACTCCTAACGCAATAAATAAAACACCAACGCTCATTAAAGGGACGCCAAGTAAAAATGAGGTAATTACAGTATCAATTTTAAGGTAGAAAACTGAAATTAATATACCAGCAATAATTAATAATAAATAAATAACAAACTTAATAATTGTGATATAACTTCTAAAGTTAGCTCTTTTTAATATGATAAATTTAATAATTAAAACTAAGCCACTAACCGATAAAAATACTCCTATAACAATTGGAATCATGAGTACGATATGAGTTGGATTTAGGAAAAACCAAACGGAAATTGCAATTAAAAATACATAAAAGAATATCCTAAAGAAATGCTCATTTTCTCTTAAAAACGTGATAACTATCATGATTATTGAAAATAATAAAATAAGAGAAGCAAAAAGATATCCTAAAAATAACTCCATAAAATCATAGTTAGAGAATATTAAAAATAAAAGTCCAACTACGAATGATAATAAACCTAATAAAATAGTATTTAAGGAATGACGATGGATTAAATTCATATTACTTACTTCTTCTTATTATAAATAAGGATTCCTTATTCAATAAACATATCTTTTATTTTTTTAATACTATTTTTATCTAGTTTATCGATTAAATCTTTTTCTTTAACTAGATAAAAATGTTCATAACTAAATGAAGGAGAAACCATACATCCAACAAGAGTATAGTTATTACCATTGCATCTAGAGCCAAAAATATGGCCTTTTTTAACTAAATATTGAGGGTTTTCTTCATTTATTTCAATTTCATTAATCTGATAATCTTCATCGACATCTATAATTAAACAGGTGTCTCCACTATGAAAATACCATAATTCATCTTCTTTTAAATAGTGTAAATGAGAAATATCTTCTTTTCCTAAAAGAAAAATAATTGAGGAATAAAGAGTTTGAAATTCATTAAAATTAATATCACTTTTAAAAGTTTCCTTAAAAAAGCCACCTTCTGGGTGTGGTTCTAATTCTAACTTTTCAATTAATTTTTCTTTATTCATAAAATCTCCATTGCTACATAAGATAAATATATTGTCTAACAAAAGAAATTTTTTTACCACACTTTAAGAATAATAATTTTTAAAAGATGACAAATTTTAATGCCTACTATTTTTTAGCATTTAGGGCAATGAATAATCCTTTCTTATAAATTTTGATATCTTTAAAACCTGCTTTTAAAAGTAATTCTTCTATTTCTTTAGCATCATAAATTTTCATATTGGTTGTAAATTTAGTCCATTTTCACCCTTTTTTATCACCCATTTCACAAATTATTAAGAATTGACCAATTATTTTTTAAAATTCTATATATTTCAGAAAAAGCTATTTCAATAGGATTCCAAAAGTAAATTGTTTCAGAAGCATAGACTGAATCATAACTTTCAACGTTTAAACTTAATTTTGTTACGTCTTCTAAAAATATATTTGACCTATCTTTATATTTTTTTACCTTATCTAAACTTACTTCTACACTTATAGGAGAATAATCAACTCCATCTACTCTTATATGAGGATATTTTTTTAAAAGACGATATATATTTCCGCCTCCTCCACATCCTAAATCTAAAATCTTGTCGTTATCTTTAATTTCTAAATGACTTAATCCCCAAGAAGCTACCTTTTTATGTCCGCTATTCATCATTTTTGCGATAATTTTTCCATATAAACCTCTTGGTTTTTTGCAGTTTTCCATAAATTTTTTCATAAATAAAAATCCACCTTATTTTTATCATAGTTAGCCAAAACTAACTTTTCTATAAAAAAGTGGATTTTATTTATTAAAGATTCTTACTTTAAGTTCATAGATTTCAAAAAATGAGGTACCTAAATGGCGATTTATAATATATGTTTCTTCAGTATTTATCGAGTTTTTAATCTTAAAGCCATCAATAACTTTGATAGCTTTATATAACTCTCCTTTATCAAAAAGAACTGATAAATATTCTCCTTCTGGACATATCTCTTTCTTTTTAGATTCTTTAAAAACTTCGATATATTGAGTTAAAAAGTGAGCCTTATTATCAATAAATTTAAAGGTTTGACCATATTCTAAATTCAATTTCATCTTCTTTTTAGTTAATTCAACTTCAAAAAGTCTATTTCCAAAATCAAGTTGATCAAAATCTTCGATTTCTTCATCGATTCTTTTATAAACATAATATTTTTCTTCGATAAATTTGCGGTTTACTACTAATTTATCGGAAGCGTTATATTCATCAAGTTGCGAAATAATTCTTTTAATATCTTTATAAACTAAATCGATTCTTAACTTTTCTTTATAAATTGTTTCTTTATGTTTAATCAATAATTTTCTTAAATCCATTAAGTCTTCATTATTAAAAATACGTTTAAGTTCTGCTAAAGGAAGGCCAATATATTTTGAATATCGAATAATATCTAAATAGATAAATTGTTCACTAGAATAATAGCGATAACCACTATCTTTATTGACATAAGAAGGCTTAATTAGCCCTATTTTATCGTATAATCTTAAAGCTTGGATACTAACATCATTTAGTTTAGCAGTTTCTCCAATTGTATAAAGTTTTCTCATTTTTTACCTCTTGACTCTATAGTTAGTATATAGTTTTTAATATAAGTAGTAAACTAGGAGGTAAAAGAAAATGAAGTATGAACAAAAAGCGTTATACTGGGGTTTTGCGATCAACACTTTTTCAACTGTCCTAGGAGTCTTATTTTTTATTTATACGAATAGTAAAACGATTCTTTTAGATGCTGCTATTAGCGTTATTTTGTGTTTATCGACCCTTATATCAATTATAGTTACTAAAGTTAGTAACAAGAAAAATAGTGAAAAATATCCTTTAGGAAGAAATTCAATTGAAAATATCTTTGTTATTTTTAGAACAATTTTGATGTTATTAATGATAATTTGGTCATTAATAAACGGAATAATGACAATTGTTAATTTTTATAATGGAACTTTAGTAAGTGAAGTAACAATCGAACTTATTCCAATGTTGATTTATTGTTTTTTAATGACTTTATCTTGTTTTGCAATAACTTTTACATATCACCACTATAATAAAAAGATTAATAATTCGAGTGATATTTTAAAAATTGAGATTAAAGCAGCCTTATATGATGGACTTGTAACTTTATTTGCTACTATTTCCTTACTTTTATTCACGTATATAGAAGCTTTTAATCCTATTAAAGATATAGGAGATTCAATAACTACTATTATTCTTTCAATTATTTATTTATATGTACCAATTAAAGAATTAATTTCACAAATTAAAATCTTGATTGATAAAAGAGAAAATCAAGAAATTGAACAAAAAATTAAAAAGTATTTAAATAAGAACTATTCTTCTTTAAATATAGTAGATATTTATTGTTCTTATTCTAGTGAAGTTGTTTCGATTTATGTCTCACTATTCCCTAAAGATGATATCTCATCAATTGAATTAGAGGAATTATTCGATAAAGTACGTAATAATTTATATGAAAAGTATGAATATTCTAAAGTTATCTTAATTCTTTCTCATGATAAGATTCATAATTTATAAAAATATTTATTTAATTAACCCCCATATACTTAAAAAATGAATGGATATTAAGCACCATTCATTTTTTAAGTATATAAGTAAACTTTAAAAATATAACTTAAAGATAAGATCAATCATCCATTCTGGAAGTATTGATAATATCTTCATTTTTATAGATCTATGAACGTTATAAACTCTTTTAGGTTTCTTTTTAAAGATTGCTTTTTTAAATGTATGAACTATCTTTTTAGTAGTTTTTGCCTTA
Source organism: uncultured bacterium (assembly GCA_949299195.1). Lineage (GTDB taxonomy): Bacteria > Bacillota_I > Bacilli_A > RFN20 > CAG-826 > Onthovivens. The sequence continues at coordinate 99,110 of CASFZN010000019.1, forward strand.
TCTAATTCTTTAACCATTAACACCTTCATCTTCATTAATGGGTCTTTAAATAGTTTAGTATCTCTAACAAGTTCATTAAATTGATTTTCAACATTTGACTGCATATTCGTTTTAAAAGAACCTGGTCTAATTTTAATAACCTTTACTCCTAAAGAAGATACTTCTCCCCTTAATGAATCATTATAAACTTCGATAGCGCGTTTACTCATTGTATAGAAACTATGGAAAGGAATAGCGCATAAATCGCCATATTCACTAGAAAGATTAATAATTCTTCCCTTTGATTTAATAATAAAGTCTTTAAAATAATAATTTATTCGATAAGTACCCATTAAATTAATGTTCATTAAAGTTAAAGCTTTAGAAGGATTAACTTCTAGAGTTGATCCTAAAATTACAATACCTGCAAAATTAATAATTAAATCTAAAGTTAAATTATTATTTATTAAATAATCTTTAACTTTAATTATTTCTTCATCATTAGTTATATCGACAATAAATGGGGTAACTAATTCATTATTAGCGTATTTATCAATTAATTTTGGATCTTTATCAAGCGCGAAAACTTTATAGTCGCTATTAATTAAAAGATTAATTACTTCTTCAGCTAACCCGCCATTAGCACCGCTTATAAGAGCATATTTCATATTTTTTTATCTTCTTAACCACTTTTCTTAAAAATTATAAATTAAATTAATTAAAAATTTTATCTATTTATTAATAATTTAGAATTTGAAGAAATTTTTGATGTTTATTTACCAAGTAAAACATTATTAGAACAAAAATATGCTAACATGCATGTTTATTCTTTTATTTCTTTATTTTTTGTTGTCACTTCAATATGTTTAATGCTTGTTTATACTTATTTAAAGTTAAAAGAAAGGCACGAAAAAAGAGTCATGAATTTGTAATTAAGAAATATTTATTAAGACAAAAACTAAATTTCGATTTAACCCGCGATTTACCTATATACTTTAAATATGGACCTTTTGTAAAAGAAGGTTATATTAAAATTTTTAGCGTTTTCTTCATTCTTTTTTGTTCTTTTGCTTTAGGAATTGAAGTCTTTACTCTATTTAATTTATATGACAATCCACATCTTGCTAATTATTTAACTATTTCTAAATATTTATATACTTTAAGTTATTTTTTAGTATTTTCCTTAAACTAAACTCTTCAATAACCAATAAAAATGTCTTTTTAACTGCCTTAGCGTTTATATATTTAGGTATTATTTTTAATATTTTAGAAATCAAACTTAATGTTTATTTATCAAATGAGGGAAATACGTTTTCTCTAGCTTCAAATTATCTACCAACCAACATCTTCTGGGGATTAGGACTTTTCATAATTATGATTTGTATTTTATTTATCACTCCAAGTTTTATAAATAGAGAACGGAAAAAGATAATTTATAGATTTTTATCGCTTCTTCCTTTAGCTTATTTAATCACTATTAAAGTTATTTTAAATACCATGGAAATTGATAATAATTTTAAATATTTTTTAATTGATGAAGATATTAATATTATCATTTTTGGAATATTAATGATTTTTACCATCTATTTTTTAAGATTATATTTTAAAAAAATATAAAACTGGATATTTATCGTATTTTAATAGTAATCGCTTTAGCATTATAAAAAATGTCGCAATCTCAATAATTATCCTTTTAATTTTTAGATTAAACTTCATTTTAAGTACTAATGAAACTTTAATTTCCTTAGGATTTGAAGCGGATATTACACTTTTATTCTTAATTCCTTTTGTCCCTATTTATAAAGAAAGACTCCCTCAAAGCAATATTTTACAGGGAGTCGCATATACCGTTTCTACCACTTTAGCTAACTCGATTCCTTATATTATGTTAATAGGATATTTTCTATTTGCTCGATATTTTTAATTAGTTATTGATTTCAATATTATTCTTTTTTAATAACTCGTTTTGATAATCATAATATTTTCTAAAGGATTTAAAATAACCTTTAGTATTTTTATTAACGTAATTACTTCTAATATTACTATCTTCAATAACCTTTTTATAAGGGAAAGATCCACCTAAATTAACTCTCCAAAGATTTAAAATTCCCATAAAATATGCATCTTTTGGACAAGAAAAGGAGCAATTCATACAAATACAGCAATTTGTCTTTCTTTTTATCTTTCCTTTTTTATTTAAATATAAGGCTCCGCTTGGACAGTTTTTAATACATTTATAACATTTAACGCACTTTTTCTTTTTAACAAAACAAAGCTTAGCGTTAATTGGTCCAGCTAGCCATTCAATTCTAATAATAAAAGCTAATGTTTTATATAAAGGATTAGTTTTAATCTTAAAAATATGATGATTATCGACTATTTCATTAGCGTATAATTCACCGACTGCTTTTGAAGTTAGATACATTTGTTTAATCATTCCTTCAGGATATTTAAACATAATGTTATATGGCATCAAAAAGTGGTGTTCTAAATCTAAAACGTAACCTTTCTTTTTTAATATTTTAATAGTTAAAGAACTTGATGCACTATTAACAGCAAAAGGTTCACCACTATTTTTAATAATAAAATATTTTTTATCTTTACTCTTAGAAATAGGTAATAACTTAATAAACTTCACAAAAGGTTTAGGTGAATTAAACCCATGAATTGGATAAGAAAATCCAACATAATCGTAATTATTAGGATCTGGGATATCTTTTTCTTCTAAAGGATATTTAATATTAAAGTAAGAAACTTCAATTCCTTTTTTACTTAAATTATCCCCAACAAAAGAAGCTACTCTTTTAGAATTTCCAGTCCCTGAAAAGGTATAAATTATACAATTTGACATAACTTTTACCTTTTATTAATTATTTAAAATCGTTATTTCTATAACAAGCTTTTGCAGTTGCAACAATCGCTTCTTCTAATCCGCCGGTTGTCATTTTTAAAGCGTCTCTAGTTGCTTTCATATCTTCTTCGGTCATCATTAAATTTCTAGACATAATTTCGGTCATTGTATATTTCATATTTAATCCGGCTTCATGACCGTGTTTAAGTTCACTCTTTCTCATTTGAGAGCCAACTATTCCTAGTAACCATCTTGGTGGATGAGAAATCTTTCTTTTTTTACCAGTTAAAGCAACCATCATAATATCTAAGAAATAATCAAATGGTCTATTTTCTTCTCCGACTGGATATCTTTTGCCATGTTCACCATACATTAAAGCTCCTACTCCAGCTTCACCAACATGTTGAACAGCAATCATAGTTGTTCCTCCACCTGGGAACATAATCGTCTTTTTACCATTTGCAAAACGGTCTAAGAATGTATCTTTCCATAAAGGAGTTCTTTCTGGCATACTTCCAAAAATATAAGGAAGTTCCAAAATCATAACATCCATATTTTTAGCTTGTTCAATACATAATTTTGCTTGTTCGACTCTTACTCTGATGTAAGGATGTTTTTTAGCAAATTCAACTTCAGGCATCATTCGATCAAAATAAGCAAAATAAGAATTATAAACTACCGCTCTTTTAACGCCTGCTCTTTCTGCTGCACGTAATACTTTTGCGCAGTGATCAACTAATCTTTCTTTAAAGAAAACATAACTTGGTGCTGGAGGTGTAATTCTATCATCTGGACCTACCGAATAAACAATTCCTTCATAACCCTCAAAATAAGGAACTAATTCATCTTCAGTTAACTCAAATACATCTCCATAATTAACATCAACTTCTTTAGGGTACCACCCTTCTAGATTACAATCATCTAGTGATAAAGAACCGCATGTGTGACCATTTTTAAGCGCACTCAAAACAGTGTAATAGCCTAAAAAACCGGTTCCGCCTACTACCATTATCTTCATGTATTTTCCTCCGATATTTATATATATACATTTTAATTCATAATAAATAAATGTGGAAACTTTTTTGTCAATTTAAAGATAATTTAAGTAGGATAAATATCATCATTTTACTCTAATTCAAATTTGCCTGTATAAAGTTGATAGTATATTCCTTTTTTATCAATTAATGAATCGTGATTACCGCTTTCTATAATTCTTCCGTGATCTAAAACTATAATTAAGTCACTATTTTTAACAGTTGAAAGTCTATGTGCTATTACAAAAACCGTTCTTCCTTTCATAACTTTTTTGGTTCCTTTTTGGACAAGTTTTTCCATAATTTAGCCTCAAAAAAGTATCATTTAGTTTGACATACAACTATTATATAAATAACTTTATATATGCCAACAAAAATAAAACAAAAAATTAATGCATAAAAATGCAAAAAGAGTTAGATATTAGTTCTAAAACACTTATAATTAAGTAGTTAAAGAGAATTTTTATGAAAAAGGTAGAATTATTAGCTCCAGCTGGAGATTTTGAAAAGTTAAAGAAAGCAATTTATTATGGCGCCGATGCTGTTTATTTTGCTGGAAAAAGATTTGGATTGAGAGCATTTTGCGACAATTTTGATGAAGAAGAAATTGTTAAAGCAATTGAATATTCTCACGCTCATAACGTTAAAGCTTATATAACTGTTAATATTTTAGCTCATAATGACGACTTTAATGGCATGATTGAATATTTAAAATTTTTAGATAAGGCTGGATGCGATGGAGTTATTGTTAGCGATTTAGGAATTGCTAGTTTAGTTAAAGAATATACTTCTTTAGAGTTACATGTTTCTACTCAAGCTAATGTTACTAATATTTATGCGGCTAAAAAATGGGTTGAAATGGGCGCTAAACGAATTGTTTTAGCAAGAGAATTATCTTTAAAAGAGGTAAAAGAAATAAAAGAATTTTTAGGAGAAGACACTGATTTAGAGTGTTTTATTCATGGAGCAATGTGCATTTCTTATAGCGGAAGATGTTTATTATCAAATTATTTTACAGGTAGAGACTCTAATAAAGGAGCTTGCGCTCAACCTTGTAGATGGGATTATGCCATAGGAGTAAAAGATAATAGTGATGAAAAAAATATTGATTACTATCCTATAAAAGAAGATAAACGAGGCACTTATATACTAAATAGTAAGGATTTATGCTTAATAGAACATATAAAAGAATTAATTGAAGCCGGAATTACTAGTTTTAAAATTGAAGGTAGAAATAAATCTGAATATTATGTTGCGGCGGTAGTAAATTGTTACCGCCATGCAATTGATGAATATTATGAAAATAAAAAATCTAATTTTGATTATGTTAATGAACTTAAAAAGACTTCAAATAGATCTTTTACAACGGGTTTTTATTTTAATAGTGATGAAAAAACTAACAATTTAACCTCTAAAATCTCACAGTCTCACACCTATATCGCTTCAGTTTTAGAAAGTGATAAAGATGGCTATATTTTAGTAGAACATCGAAATAAGTTTGTAGTTGGAGATGAGCTCGAAGTCTTATCTAAAAATAGCGAAAACTTAAATAAGATTATAAGGGTTGAAGAGATTTTATCTTTAAATAATGAAAAGCTAAGTGAAGTTAAAAAAATAAAAGAAAGAGTCTATATAAAATCAGATCTTAAATTACACGAAAACGACATTTTAAGGAAAAAGGAAATAAATGAAAACTAAACTAAAAGACAATAAGATTTATCGTGCAATCATTATTCCGATTTGTTTAATCCTTTCTTTTTGCGGGCAATTTATTCCTCCTATAAATGGATTAAGTAGCGAAGCAATTGGAGTCATTCTTATTTTAGTAAGTAGTTTAATTTTATGGCTTACAATTGGGATAGATTGGCCTAGTTTACTTTGTTTATTTGCTCTAGGTTTTATTAATTCAATTGGATTTAATACAGTAATTTCTTCAAGTTTTGGAAATACTACTTTTGCCTTTTTACTTTTTACCTTTATTTGTACCTATGCTTTATCAAAAACTACTCTATTAAAAAGGGTGGCTTTATTTTTTACTAATTTGAAAATTTCTAGAAAAAACGGATATTTATTTATATTTTCGTTTCTTTTTAGCGTTTTACTTGTTGGACTTTTTACTTCTCCTAGCGTTTTATTTATCGTAATGCTTCCAATTTTAAATGAGATTTTAGAGATATTAAATATTTCTAAAAAAGATAAAATTGCTAAAGTTATGATGTTAGGATTAGGATTTAGTGTATCTATATCTAGTGGAATGACTCCTATTGCCCATGTTTTTCCTCTTTTAGCAATGAATGCCGCTAATATCGAGGTTTCAGCCTTTAACTATATGGGAATGGCAATTCCTACTGGATTAATCCTTTTTTTATTGATGTTTTTTGTTCTTATTTTATTTATCAGACCTGATGTTAAAAACATTGATTTTAATAAAGTAGGAACTTTAAAAAGTGAATTAGGAAAATTAAATAAAAAAGATATCACTATTTTAATAATTTCACTTTTAGTTTTAATTTTATGGATAATCCCTTCGCTTTTTGAATATATCTATCAACTAGTTTATGAATATTTTAATTACTTAACAATGGTTATGCCGCCACTTTTAGGTGCGATATTATTATCAATAATTCATATTGATAATGAACCATTAATTAAACTTGATGATGCTTTTAAAAATGGAGTTCCGTGGGGAAGTTTAATTATGTGCGCTGCTACTTTGGCTTTAGGTGCTGCCTTACAAAATGAAGATATTGGATTAATTACTTTTTTAAAAGTTAATTTAGGAGAATATTTAATTAATCTTTCTCCATATTTATTACTATTTATCTTTATTTTATGGGCTATTATTCAAACTAACCTTTCTTCAAACATGGTTACAGCCACTTTAGTTGCTGGGGTTGCAAGTACAATTTTACTTAGTTCTTCTACCTCTTTAAATTATGAAGCTACGATTTGTATTATTGGAATACTTTCTTCTTTTGCTTTTGCTACTCCTCCTTCAATGCCTCATATAGCCCTTGTTGCTTCAAGTGAATCGGCAACTAGTAAAGATGTATTACTTTATGGCTCTATAACTGCTTTAATATCAGTTATTTTAGCCCTTTTTATTGCCTATCCTTTAGGGACACTTATATTTTAATTTTTAGGAGAAATAGATATGAATAATCTTGATGAATGCCGCAAAAACATTGATGAAATCGATACATTAATCATTGAATTATTTGAAAAACGAATGGATGAAATTAAAAAAGTAATCGATTATAAAATTAAAAATAACCTTCCTATTTTAGATTCTTCTAGAGAAGAAATGATGCTTCAAAAAAATCTTTTAAAGATAAAAAATACTGAGTATAAGCCTTACTATAAAGATGTTTTAAATGGATTTTTAAAATCAAGTAAGTACTTTCAAAAAGATATTTTAAATAATAAATAGTTAATTAATACTTTTTAAATAAGTTTTAAAGGGAGTTTTCTCCTTTTTTTAATCATTTCTCTACATAATAATTTCCCTTTGTTAAGCGAAATAATCTCGTCTTTATAAGCTTTATAAATAATTTCCGAGGTAGAGATATGTTTTAAGTTATATAAATTAATATAAAAAACTGTATCTTTAAAATTATTACTAGCAAGGATTGGGTTATATTTTTTAGTTAATACAATTGCTGCAGGATTTAAAGAATCCATTAAGGATGTCATAAATAAAGTAAAAATTATTGCAATTATATATGATTCACCTCCTTTAACAACGCACAAAAAAAGACAGCTCATAATCTCTTTTAAGGCCTAACGAGAACATGATACTGTACGTCGCTCCCGGCGGATTTCGATATTTTTATTAGCAAAGAGGTTAAATTTTATCAATATTACTTTAATCTAAATTTTATAAAAATTTTTAGGGTTGAATTCAAGTAAAGTACGCCATAAAAATAGATATTAAAATAAATAAAAAACACGATAATCATCGTGCTTATTTCAATTTTGGCGGGAGTCAAAGGAATCGAACCCTTATCAACGGTTTTGGAGACCGCTGTTCTACCATTGAACCAGACTCCCTATTAAAATATTTGAGGCTTTTTTAAAAAGCGCTCGAATATTATAAACTTTTTAATACCTTGTTAACAAGTCCCATATCACAATTTGATGGGTAATTTTGTTTAAAGTGTTTCATTACACTTGGGATAGATTTATCTTCAAGAGTAAGAATAATATTTTTAATTTCTTCTTCACTTAACATTTTAGGAAGATAGATTTTAATGGTATCAATTTGAGTTTCGATATCTTTAACTTTATCTTCTCTATTAGCTTTAAAATAGGATTCTTTTTCTTCTTCTAATTCTTTTAAGGTTTTTTGGATGATCTTAATTAAGTCATCGTCTCCAATTTCCTTATTATTAGCCTTAGCTTCATATCCTAAAATCATATATTTATTGATAATAACCGAATAAATTGCTCTTTTATTATCGTTTTTCTCTTTTAATGCTTTTAAATTTTCTTTCTTTATTTCATCGATTAACATAACTTTATTATTTCCTCCTTTTAATGCCTTATTTATTATAATACAAGTTGATAAATAAATAAAAACTAGTTGGATTAGCAACTAGTTTTATGATTTTTAAAATAGAATAATACTTAAATTATTAATAATTTTGAGCATTTAATTCGAAGAATGATTGTGGGTGTAAGCAGCATGGGCATAATTTTGGTGCTTCTTTACTAACAACAATATAACCACAGTTTCTGCATTTCCAAACACTGACTTCAGCATCTTTTTTGAAAACGTTTAAATTATTAACGTTTTCTAATAATTTTAAGTATCTTTCTTCATGATGTTTTTCAACATCAGCAACCATTCTAAATCTAGCTGCTAATTCTGGGAAACCTTCTTTTTCAGCAGTTTCAGCGAATGTTTTATACATATCTGTCCATTCATAGTTTTCGCCTTCAGCTGCTGCTTTTAAATTAGCTTTTGTATCACCAATTCCGTTTAATTCTTTAAACCATAATTTAGCATGTTCTTTTTCATTATCTGCTGTTTCTAAAAATAAAGCTGAAATTTGTTCATAGCCTTCTTTTTTAGCAACACTAGCAAAATATGTATATTTATTTCTTGCTTGTGATTCTCCAGCAAAAGCTGTTTCTAAATTCTTTTCGGTTTGTGTACCTTTGTATTTATTTTCCATAATAATTTATTTCTCCTTTTAAAACTTACTAAATTTTAAATACCTCTATAGGGTATAAGTTTCCACGTGGAAACTACATTTTAAGATAAATATCATACTTTGATATAATATTTATCATCATTTTAGTTTTAATGCTTACTTTATTTCTTACTAAGCATTAAACTAAGCATTAAAAATGTCGATTATTATTCTTCTTCAATAACTACGACATCATCGCCGCTAGCGCCACAAAGTGGACATACAGGATTTTCTTCTTCAGTTTCCCATTCATAGCCGCAAAGAATGCATCTATATTTTTTCATTCACTTTTCCTCCTACACTCTTATTTATAATAAAAATTATTATTAACTGTTCTTATATTTATTTATACAATCTTTACAAATACCATATTCACAAACATTAATCTCATAAACTAAATTTCCATCTTTTTTAACGGATCCTTTTTTAAGTTTTAATCTTTTAGGAATATCGATAATGTTATTACATTCTAGACAGATAAAGTGGTCGTGTTCACTTATTGAAGCTATTTCATATATAGAATTATTACATTCTTTTATATCAACACTTCTTACCAATCCATCATTTGTTAAAGATTCTAAATTTCGATAAATAGTAGAAAGAGAAATATTAATGCCTTTATCTTTAAGATAACTTGTTAAAGTTGCTAAAGAAGTATGATGTAAATCTTCGATTGCTTTCATAATTTCTTTTCTTTGCCAAGTTAATCTTTCCAAAAATAAATTTCCTCCCTATTTATCCTAGATTTATTCTATTAATAATATAAAATGTTAGTCAATGCTAATTGCAAAAAATTTTTATTAAGAAAAATCCCTTGGACAATTTTCCAAGGGATTAATAAGAATATAATTAACTCTAACTACTAAGTAAATTAATAAGATTAATGTTTATTTTTAAATAAAATTATTTATTTAAAAATTTTCTGAAATCTGGGAAGAAATAGTTATCATTTTCTTCTTCAGCATCATCATAATCAACATCATCTTCGTTATTAAAGTACTCTTCATCTTTATTGATTAATTCTTCGTTAATAAGTAATTCGTTTTTATTCATGATTTTCTTCCTCCTTATTACACCTATATTATGTTCTTAATCTAAAAACTTGTCATTTTCAAAGAAAAATGGTCCGAAATTTGTAAGCACTTACATTTTTATAAAAATTAAAAAACATGCGTCGTTATCGCATATTTTATTAATTTTTACTAGTTAAATGAAAGTGCTTTCATATATTTAATAAATTTAAGTAAAAGTCATTAATCACTACTTCTTAAAGCGACAACTGGGTCTTTTCTTGCAGCAATTTTACTAGGAATAAAGCCAGCAATTAAGGTTAAAACTACCGAAATAGCAATTAAAATAACTGCATAATACCATCTTAACGAAGCAAGTCCAGTAATTGAAGTAAATGAAGCAACTATTATATTAATAGGAATAATACAGATTAAACATAATAATACTCCAATTAATCCAGCTACTAATCCAATAATTAATGTTTCACTAGTAAAGACATTTGCAATATTACTTTTAGATGCTCCTAAACTTCTTAAAACACCAATTTCTTTAGTTCTTTCAATAACGCTTACATAAGTAATAATTCCAATCATTATTGAAGAAACAACAAGTGAAATTGATACAAACGCAACTAAAACATAAGTAACTGCGTTAATAATAGTAGTAACGCTATTCATCAAGGTACCAACTGTATCGGTATAAGTAATTTCTTTTCCTTCAGTTACGCTTTTATTATAAGTATCGATCATTTCTGCAATTTTACTATTATCCTCGAAACTATATGGGTAAATATAAATTGCTGAAGGTGTGGATAAATCGCAAACCCCTAAAATTTCTTCTAATACTACTTCTTGAGTTAACATTCCGTTTGATTGAGTTTCAAGAAGTTCGTAAGTTAACTTTAATCCTGGGTAAGGAACTTGTTCTGGGAAAACTGTATATAAATCAATTAAACAGTTAGTAGTGTCGCTTTTAACGGCCTTAACTACTTCACTTTCGTCAATTCTATTTATTAAAGCTTTAGTTAATTCACTACTATAACCCACTCCGCCACTTAAAAATGTAGCTGAAGTTCCTTCTTTTGGTCGAATAATTCCTGATATTTTTAAGGTAGGAGAGTTTTCAATTTGTTCCTTTGTTAACTCAGTTTTTTCATATAAACCAGTATCATCATTATATTTAAAACTATCAGCTAATGAAGGAAGTTTAAATTCTAATCCTAATAAATCCTCAAAAGTTCCTTCCCAAGGAGTTACTGTCGAAGGGTCTTGATTTGGGTCAATAAACTTTACTATATCGCTAGGATCTGCAAGTCCTAAAGCATATAAAACATAGTCGCTAATTCGATTATATTCATCAACCATAATTACTGCTTCATAAGGAGTTGTAGGGAATGAACCAACTAAAACATCATATTGAGAATTTAATAATTCTTCATTATCTATAAGTTCCGTATATGTAGGAAGCGAAGAAAGAATTGAATCAATCATCGAGGCATATTGCGCAAAACTAGATCCGAATTCATTGATGATTGATTCATAATCTATTGGATATACGATTTCATAATTTCCTTCTTCGTTTTTCTCATAAACATTTAAATCAATACTATATCCATATTGAATTCCTGAGATATATTGACCATATTCTTCCATATATCCTTCATTTTCTAAACAATTTTCTTTAAAAGATTTTAGGTCATTAAGTCCATAATTTTCTCCAAAACTTTCAGCATAATCAATTAAAAAATCTTCTTGAGTAACTTCATCTCCTTCTGGATATTCTTCTAGATTGCTACCGTTATTCCCTCCACTCATCGACAAATTAATCGAAGTAGCAGATTCATTAATAGTTATTGGGTATTGGGATAAAGTGTCTGATTGAACTTGTTTAATATAACTAGAAAATCCATCAGAAATAGATAAAACTAGCGCAATCCCAATAATTCCAATGCTTCCAGCAAAAGAAACTAAAGCAGTTCTTCCTTTTTTATTCCATAGATTCTTTAAAGAAAGCATAAAACCAGTTCCAAAAGACATTTTGGCTTGTTTTTTATGACTTCTATTTTTCTTCTTATTTTCCTTTTTATATATATTATAAGAAGCGTTTATTTCTTCTACTTCTTTATTTTCTTCAATATCACTGAATGGATTAGAATCATCAATTACAAGCCCGTCTTGAAGACGAATAATTCTAGAAGAATAGTTTTTTGCTAGCTCTGGATTATGAGTAACCATAATTACTAACCTATCTTTAGATATCTCTTTAATTAATTCCATAATTTGGATTGAAGTTTTACTATCTAAAGCGCCAGTAGGTTCATCAGCTAATAAGATTTCAGGATTATTAATTAAAGCTCTAGCAATCGCAACCCTTTGCATTTGTCCCCCACTAAGTTGGTTAGGCATTTTATAGATTTCATTTTCTAAACCTACTCTTTTTAAAGCTTCGATTGCTCTTCTTTTTCTTTCTTTTTTCTTAATTCCACCAATAGTTAAAGCTAATTCAACATTACTTAAAACATTTTGATGCATGATTAAATTATAGGATTGAAAGATAAATCCTATTGAATGGTTTCGATAAGTATCCCAGTCTCTACTTTTATATTCTTTAGTAGATTTACCTTCGATTATCAAAACGCCTTCACTATATTTATCTAAGCCTCCGATGATATTAAGAAGAGTGGTTTTCCCACATCCAGATGGTCCTAATATCGATACAAATTCATTTTTTCTAAAATTTAGATTAATTCCTTTTAAGGCGTGAGTGGTAATAGTGGAGGTAACATAATCTTTTTTAATATTTTTAAGTGATAACATAACTTTTACTTTTCCTCCTTTTATTAAATTAAGTAATATATTTAAACATTAATTAACACCAATTAATGATTTTTATAATATTAATCTTAATTTCGAAAAAAACAACAAATTTTTTGGGTTTTATTAAAGTAACAATATTTAAAAAATATTCGATAGTTATCAATATTTTTAATATTTATTTTTAATTAATAAGAGTCAATTTAAAAAATAAAGATAATACTCCTTCTTTTCTTTTTTCATTGACTTCTAATTATTAATTTATTTTAAAAATTAATATTCTTTTTATAAACATAAAATTATTTTTGATAACGATATCAAAAATGAATTATCTACTTGTATTAACTATCATCTTTATGATATATTTTTAAGGCACATAAATATTTGCCCCCTTAGTTAATCGGTATAACGGATCCATGGTAAGGATCTATGCGTAGTTCGACTCTGCGAGGGGGCACCACAAATTAAAAAATACACGATAATTATCGTGTTTTTTTTAATCAAATTTTTCTATACGCCACCTTAAACGCCACCTTTAAAATCTTCAAAATTTTTCATTAACATTTTTAAAAAACCTTGAAAAACTATTAAGCAAATAAACTCTCTTAATTTTATACTTGTGTCAATGTCAACAGCAAAATGTCGAAAAGGGGGTGCAGACAAAAACTTGGACTAAAATAGAAAGGACAAGTATGTACAAAATAGAAGAAATTGAAAAAGCATTAAATTTATTAGATACCTATGATGGACAATTATCTAA
>CASFZN010000020.1 GCA_949299195.1 uncultured bacterium
AATAGATTAACTACAAAGTTATTAATTAGAATAATATTTTTATTACTAGATAAAATAATTAATCCTTCTTCAATATTATTAATGATATATTCAATCTTTTCTTTTTCTTTATTTAGTTCGTTGATGTTTTCTTTAATTAAAGAAGAAGTAGTATCGATTAAAGATGATAATACTTTTAGTTCATCTATTTTATAATTTAATAGATGAGGAGAATTGGTTAATAAACTTAGTTTATTAACCTCTTTTTCTACTATCTTAAAGTTCTTTTTATATACTTTATATAAATAGATGTAATATAGGGAAAGTAAGATAAATACGATGATAGAACCAAAAATAAGCACAAGTAAGGAATTATAGATAATAGAAGATCTAACTAATCCAACTCTAATTAAGTAATTAGAGTTATTATTTAATGTTACATAATATAAAACATCTTCATTTAAAGTAAGAGAAGACTTATAGTAAAACTTATCAATATTAGATTTAAATTCTTTTAATCTATCTTCACTATATGGGAGTTTATCAATATTATTTATTTCTAAAACTACTTCATTAGAGTCAAGCGGAAGAATGGTTACTCTAAACCCAATAATCTTTTCAAAGTTTTGAGTAATTAGTTCGTTTTCTTCAATTCCTTCATATCTTAAAGCAATATCATTAGCATAAAATTTAAGATTATTTTTAGCTTCATTTTCACTACTTAAATAAGTAACCCCAAAACAGGTTAAAAGAAGGATAATAGAAAGTAAGAATGTAATAATATATTGGATAATAAGTTGCTTTTTATTCATTTTTTATGCGATATCCTTCTCCATAGACGCTTACAATATATTCATCTTTATTATTCGAAAGTTTATTTCTAATTGAATTGATATGAACATCAATTACACGTGATTCATATGCTAAAACTTGAGGTTCATTCCAGTAGGTTGAAAATATTTCGTCTCTAGAAATAACTCTATCCTTATTTTTAATTAAATGTAAAAGGATTTTAAACTCATTAGTAGTTAAATCTATTTTCTTTTCATTTTTATATAAATCAAATCTTTGAGGATATAAAGTTAAGTCTTTATAAATAATTGTTTCTTCTAAATGTCTTCTTTTTTTGGCATTTACTCTTGAAATAAGCTCTAAAACTTCAAAAGGTTTTGCCAAATAATCATCAGCTCCTAAATCAAGAGTATCTACCTTATTAATAATAGAATTTTTAGCACTAATTACGATTATTTCAATATCTTTATTAGCTTTATCTTCTCTAATTTTTTTAATGACTTCTTCGCCACTTATATCTGGAAGCATTAAATCAAGTAATACCATATTTGGTTTGATATTATTAAATGCTTTAAAAAAAGAAGTAGCGTCATAAAAAGAAACAACTTCATTATCATTTTTAGAAAGTATTAAATTGATGACTCTAGAGATTTCTTTATCATCTTCAAGTGAATAAATTAAATAACTCATACCCATAACTATTTTATTATATCTTTGAATCCTTTTTAAATATCTATAAATTAAAATTTATAGATATATATCTTTTAACTCTTATTAAATGATATTGCGGTCTTTATAGTAACCACTTTTAATATAGATTGCCCATTCGGCAATGTTAGAAGAGTGATCTGCAATTCTTTCTACATATTTTGCTATTAAGGTATAATAAATTAAAAACTTATCATCAGTTTCATTATATTTAGACTTATAAAAAGGAAGAGTAGAAAGAAATTCTAAATATAATTTATCGATTTCATCATCACTTTCAATTACTTTTTTAGCAAGTTCTTCATCTTCATTTAATAAAGAAGAAATTGAATCATTCATCATAATTAAAGCTTTATTAACCATTTTATCTAAGACTTTAAGATGGTGTTCTTCATTAATTGTTTCTAAAATTTTATTACACCATTCAATATCTTCAGCATGATCTCCAAGTCGTTCTAAATCTTCACTCACTTTAAAGTAACCAGTGATTTTTCTTAAATCGGTTGCAAAAGGTCTTTCTTTTAAAATGTTAGTTAAACAGATTTCTTCAATTTCTCTTTCAAGTTCATCTACCTTGGAATCATCAATAATAGATATATCTCTAGTAGTATTATTTTTTAAATAGAATGAAAAAGCGTATTCAAGTGATTCTTTAACTTTTTTACACATTTCAATAATTTTTAAATCTAAAGTTTGAATATTCATATATTTTTCCCCACTTTTTAATTATTTTATATATAAGTAAATATTATTTTTTATTTTATTAACCGAATTTACCAGTGATATAGTCTTCACTCCTTTTATCTTTAGGGCGAGCGAAGAAATCTTCAGTTTTAGAAAATTCTACTAATTCACCTAACATAAAGAAGGCAGTATAATCGCTAATTCTTGCGGCTTGTTGCATGTTGTGAGTAACGATTACAATCGTATATTTTTCTTTTAATTTTTTAATTAATTCTTCGATTTTTAAAGTAGCTAGAGGGTCAAGCGCTGAGGTTGGTTCATCCATTAAGATAACATCAGGAGACATTGCAATACATCTAGCAATACAAAGTCTTTGTTGTTGTCCGCCACTTAAAGAAGTACCACTTAAAGTAATTCTATCTTTTACCTCTTCATATAATCCAACATCTTTTAAAGAATTTAATACTATTTTATTAAGTTCACCCTTATCTTTCATGCCTTGACATCTTAATCCATATGCAACGTTATTATAAATAGACATTGGGAATGGGTTAGGTTGTTGGAAAACCATACCTACTTTACTTCTAAGTTGAATGGTATTTAAAGCATCAATATCAAATCCTTTATAGGTGATATTTCCTTCTTTACTACAGCCATCAATTAAATCATTCATGCGGTTAAAACATCTTAAAAGGGTAGATTTTCCACATCCACTAGGACCAATAAAAGCGATAACCTTATTTTTAAATATCTCTAAATTGATATTTTTTAAAGCCATCTTTTCTTTTTTATCATAATAGAAGTTATAGTCATTAACTTTAAAAATAACTTCTTCATTAGGAAATTCACTTGAATGTTCTAACTTTAAATCTGGATTAAGTAAATCAAGATTAAGTTGTTCTTTTTTATGTTTTTTACTTAAATTTAATGACATATTCTTATCTCTCCTTTTTCTTTTTAAATAAATAACTAATTAATTTTGATGAAAGTGATAAAAGTAAAACTACGATTAAAATAATGATTGAAATTGCACATGCTTGCCCATATTGTGGAGTTTCTCCAGCTAAAATGTACCAAATATGAACTGCTAAAGTGGTATTTGCACTAGTTAAAGAAGGAGTAGCGGCAATTAAAGTGCCCATTGCAAAAACAAGGGCTGCACTTTCTCCAATAGTTCTTCCAATTGAAAGAATAGTAGCATTTAAAATACCTTCAATTGAGTTAGGTAAAATAATTTTAAATATAGTTTCTGAATGTGATGCTCCAAGAGCTAAAGAAGCACTAATCATGCTTTTAGGGATAGTTTTTATTGATTCTTCAACAGTTTTAACAATAGTAGGAAGTAAAATAAGAGTTAAAGTTAAGGCTCCAGTAAAGACGTTCCCGCCATTTGATCCACTAATACTTCCTATAATAGGAATAAATATTGCAGCACCTACTAGACCAAAAATAATTGATGGAATTCCACTACTCATATCTACTAAAGACCTAATTATTCGAGTAACTTTATTATCTTTTGCGTAATATGCTAGATAAATTGCGCCCCCAATTCCTAAAGGAAGAGAAAAAATAAGAGTAAAGAGGATTAATAGACAAGTAGAAATAATTGAACTACGGATTCCTCCTCCTTTAGTTAAAAATTGAGAATCGTATATGAAATCTCCTTGATTGAGTGTTTCAACCATGTTTTCAATTCCTCTATTTCCATTAGCAGTTAAATACATGCCATCATTAGTTTTAACAGTAATATAAGAAATATAGAATTCATTAGTAATAACAAAATGAGTTTGATCATCAGCTCTAATAAGGGTATTAAATGGTGAGTTTTCACTTATTTGAACGACATAAATTACATCGTTTTGGTTATTATCTTTGCCAAGTTCTAATCCGATTCCCCATTTTTCACTATAAGTAATATTTTCAAATCTTTCTAAATCTGAATAATCATAATTACCTTCAAAAGTGAAGTTATCTTCACTTTTTAAGGTGACTGAACTTCTTGAATAGTTACTGGTTATAAAATCCCATGATAAATAACTTGATCCTTCAAAAAAGACGAATCCAATAACTAAACATAAAACAATTAAACATAAAAAAGAGAAGAAGTAAGTAGCACTATTAGGAAGAATATCTTTAAATTTTCTACTTTTTATATTCTTTTCTACGACTGCTTCAATAGTTTGGGAATTACTTACTTTTTCCATACTATTTTCAATTAACTCTGCGTCTTTTTTCTTATTTATCTTCATAGGCTTTTACCTCTTTTTTCTTAAATAAAGATAAAATACGCTTAACTAAGCCGTTTTTAGTTTTATCTTTGTTATAGTTTTTAATTGATGTAAGAACAACATTGGTAATAATAATGATGAACATTAAAACAATTCCTAAAGAAAATCTAACATCATATCCAATACCACTAGCTTCTCCAATTCCGGTTAACATACTTGAAGCAATAGTACTTCCAGCATTAAAAAGATTATAAAATTCAAGTCCATTACTATTATTTCCAATAACCATTTGAACTGCAGTAGCTTCACCTAAGCTTCTTCCAACTCCTAAAATAATCCCAGCAACAATCCCACTTTTTGCATCTTTTAAAACTATTTTCATATTGGTTTGGGTTTTACTAGCTCCTAAAGCAAGAGATCCATTAATTAAATCTTGTTGAACCGCTCCAATTGCACTAACACTTAAAGTGGTGATTGTAGGAATAGACATAATTGCTATAACTAAGGCAGCACTTAGAATTGATTTACCTCCAAATGTTTGCATTCCCATTGCCATAGCAATGTTATTAACCATTGGACAAATTATTCCCATACCAAAAAGACCATAGATAACACTAGGTATGGAACTAAGTAAATCAACAGCACTACGAATTATAAGTTTTAATGGTTTTGGGGCGATTTTTGCAATAAATAATGCAGTAAAAATAGAAGTAGGAATTGAAACAATTAAAGATAATAAAACTACATATAAAGTAGTTAAAATTAAAAATATTACTCCACCATTCCCATCATACGTCCATCTAGAATTAGTAAAAAAAGATACGATAGATTGATGGATATATTCTCCTTCACTTCCATAATTAGTTAAGAAAGGTTGAATGCCTTTAATTAAAATAAAAATAACCGAAACGATGATGATAGAAGAACATATTAAAATAAGAAAAAATAATAATAGATGTAAAATCTTATCTATTATTATTTTTCTTTTATTTCGATTATTTAGGCTTTTTTCACTTATCGTTAGCTCTATATTATTTTCCATAAATAATCCTTTTCATAACTAAATTATTTATTTAACTAACTCACTCCAAGTAGTAATCTCACCTTTATAGATTGCAGTTAATTCCTCTGCAGTGGTGTTAGTATAGACAGTGTTTTTAGCATTTACGATACAAACAACAGCATCTTTACATAAGACATCTCTAAGGTTGTTATCGTTTAATGCACTTAGTTCATTGCTTTTAATTTCTCTAGATAAGAAACCAATATCACTTAAGACGCCATTTTTACCTTCAGTGACTCCAATAACTGCATCTCCACTTCCGGTTTGATTCATTAAGATTTCGATATTTTTATTTGGAATATCTCCAACAAACTTATCAATTAAAGCTTGAACAACCTTTTGTACGGAGGTAGAACCACAAGTTTTAATTTCAATTGTTTCACTACCTGATAAAACTGGATATTTTGCGATAATATCAACTAAGGTAGTGTTTGCTCCACTACTTGTTAAAATACCTCCATTTGCTCCAATTACGGCTACACCTTCAACACTTGTAAAATATTCAATAAATGCGTGAACAACATCGCTTTTTGATTGGGCTTGTGCATCGGTTGAAGAGGTGTAATCTCTAATGACGTAATTGAAGTTACGATTTAATTTATATTGGCCATTAACAACAGTTTCATTACTAGCTTCGACACCATCAAATGTTAATGCTTTAACACTTGTATTACCTTCTAAGCCGTCTAATGAACAATAGCCAATTCCAAATTCATCATTAGCAACATCACTCATAATTTGTGAGTTAGATGCGGATGATGCAACTTGAACTCCACTTTCCCAGTTATCTTCTTTAGCAACATCACTATATCCAATTGCTTCGAAGAAACATTCTCTAGTTCCACTACCAGCTTCACGTGTATATTTTGAAATATTTCTTGTTGTATCAAAACCAGTAGTAGTTGTGTTTCCACAGGCAGCTAATAAACTTACGCTACCTAATAAACATAAACTTGTAATAATTAATTTGTTTTTCTTCATATAATTTCCTTCTTTTTTCCCTTAAACCTTCTTCATTAATTTTTACGGCTAAATTATAAAAAGTTTATTTAAGTGCAATAAAGCAAACAAAAGTAAAGAATTGTAAAGGAAATGTAAAGAAGGATTTAATTATTAAAAAATCCATAAATTTTAATGTTTTAATTTATCGATATATGAGGCATTTTAATAGCGATTAATAATGAGTTAGAACTTCTTAAAAAAGAAAACCGATCCACTATGAACTAAATTGGGTTCAGTTCATGTTGCTTGGGTTTTAAACCAATCTAGTGTAAAACTTTTACTTATACCGTAAGCCTAATAGAATATAGAAAAGTTTGTACGAGTATAAAAAAATGCCACCATTTTGAACTAGTGTGAACTATTCTAGTCTATAATAGTGGCTCTCCATCAATGTTTTTAAATATATTTGACACCCCTAGTATATATAGAGGTAATTAATAAAGATGGTGCCTCAACGCAGAATCGAACTACGAATAGATCCTTACCATGGATCTGTTATACCGCTTAACTATTGAGGCATAGCACCAACGTGCTTAAATGTAATAACATAATCTTTATGAAGCTTAAATATTTTTTAACTTAATCAACCTTAAAGATTGAAGATTTAGAAAAAACACTATTAAATTAATTTTAATAATATATAATCAATAGGGTATTTTTATTAAGGTGATTCTATGGATGAGCGTTTAACAAAAATTTTTAATGGTACTTCTAGACAAATATATGAAGAACTCAAAACAAGTGCACATGGTTTAAGTGACGATGAAGCAAAAAATAGACTCGCACAATATGGAAAAAATGAAATAGAGAAGAAAAAGAAACAATCTAATGTAAAACTCTTTTTTAAGAATTTTATTTCCACTATGGCAATTCTTCTTTGGATTGCTGGAACTATTTCAATTATTTCATGTTTTATTGCTAGTGAAAGTCCAAGTAGTATTGGGATTTTAAAAGACCCTGGGATGCTTTATTTAGGTATAGCGATTTTTTTAGTAAACATCATTAATGGTGTTTTTTCTTTTATTCAACAATTTAAAGCAAATAAATCGACTGAAGCTTTATCTAAAATGCTACCAACTTATGCTAGAGTTATTAGAAATGGTGAAGAAAAGCAAATTGAAGCTTGGGAACTTGTTCCTGGTGATTTAGTTATTCTTCAAGAAGGCGATAAAATCTCAGCTGATGCTCGAATTATTAACTGTAATGATTTAACTTGTAATCAAAGTGCTTTAGATGGAGAGGCTACTCCAAGTCGTAAACAATTTGAAGGTTTAAAGGAATTACCAGAAAATTCAGTTCGCGCTAAAAATATTGTTTATGCAGGTACTAGTGTTTCAACAGGTACTGCTAGATGTATTGTTATTTCTACAGGAATGAATACTGAATTTGGTAAAATTGCATCTTTAACTCAAGAAATCGAAAATAAACAATCTCCTTTAGAAAAAGAGATTGAAAAAATGACTAAAACGATTGCTTTAATTGCTTTATCAATAGGTGCAGTTATTTTAGTCTTAGGATTAATTGTTACTGGTGTAACTAATCCAGATAAATTTAGTAATCCTACAATGTATTTAAATCAATTCGTTACTGCTTTAGGAATGGTTGTTGCTTTTATTCCTGAAGGTTTAAGTCCAACAGTTAGTTTATCTTTAGCTAAAGCTGTACAGCGTTTAGCTAAAGAAGGTGCTTTAATTAAAAACTTATCAAGTGCCGAAACTTTAGGTTCAACTACTGTTATATGTAGCGATAAGACTGGAACATTAACTAAAAATGAAATGACTGTTAAACATCTTTATTTAATTAATAAAGAATTTGATGTAACTGGTGATGGCTATAGTTTTAAAGGTGAAATATTAGATAAAAATAAAGTAAAACAAACTGCATTAAATAATTCTGATTTAAAGAAGTTATTATTGTGCGGTGCATTATGTTCTAATGCTAAAATTACTACAAATGAACATAATCAATTTGTAGTTTTAGGTGATCCAACCGAAGCTTGTTTAGGTGTTGTTAGTGAAAAAGGATTACTAAATCCTGAAAATCAATTAAGAATTACTCCTCGAATTAGAGAATTACCTTTTGATAGCACTCGTAAAATGATGACTACAATTCATCAACTTGAAAAAGAATATAATGGTGCTCAAAGATTAGCTCTAACGAAAGGTTCGCCAAATGATTTAATTACTAAATGCAAATATATTGTTGATAATGGTAAAGTTAGAGAAATTACTAAAGAAGATATCGATAAAATTAATAAACAAAATGATAAGTATGCTAAAGATGGTTTAAGAGTTTTAGCGATGGCTTATCGCTTAATTAGTAAAGAAGATAAAACAATTCCAATTGCTTTAAGTGCTTATACTCCTGAATTAATCGAAAAGAATTTAACTTTTATTGGTTTAGAAGCAATGCAAGATCCACCTAGAGAAGGTATTAAAGAAGCAATAAATGTTTGTCATCGTGCTGGTATAAAAATTATTATGATTACCGGTGACTATTCTCTTACTGCTTTAGCCATTGCTAAAAAAATAGGTATTGTTACTAAAGAAGATCCAAAAATTATTTCTGGAAGTGAACTTGGTGAGCTCGATGATAATACACTTAAAGAATATTTAAAAGGTGAAGTAATTTTTGCAAGAATGGCACCTGAACAAAAATATCGTGTAGTAAATGCTTTACAAGAATTAGGTGAGATTGTTGCAGTTACTGGAGATGGTGTTAATGATGCTCCTGCTTTAAAGAAAGCAGATATTGGTATTGCAATGGGAATTACAGGAACTGATGTTGCTAAAGAAGCAGCTGATATGATATTAACTGATGATAATTTTGTCTCAATTGTTAAAGCAATTGAGGAAGGTCGAGCAATTTTTGCTAATATTAGAAAATTTGCTACATACATCTTTAACTCAAATATTCCAGAAGCTGTTCCATTCTTAATTCCAATTTTAACATTAAATACTATTCCACCAATGCTTACTATTCTTGAAATTTTATTAATTGATATTGGAACTGATATGTTACCTGCTTTAGGTTTAGGAAGTGAAAAACCTCAAGCTGGTGTAATGGATAGACCTCCTAGAAAACTTAATGAACATCTTATTAACAAAAAACTTTATGCAAATGCCCTCTTCTATGGCATTCAAACTTCAGTTCTATGTTGTTTAGCTTTCTTCTTATTTAATTATTTCCAAACATTAAATCTTGGTATTCCATTCGATTTTAGTAATTTATTCAGTCAAACGAATAATCCTGAAATTTGGATGAGTGCTACTAGTGTAACCTTTATATCAATTGTCTTTTGTCAGATAGGTATCGTCTTTAATTGTCGTACTACTAAAGAAAGTGTCTTTAAAATTGGTATCTTTTCAAATAAAGAGATTAACTATGGGGTCATTTTTGAGATATTATTATTAGTAGTAGTAATATTTGTTCCATTCTTAAATACCGAAGTATTAGAAACAAATATGGTTACAGATTATCGAATTTGGTTAATTATCTTAACATTCCCATTTATCTTAATTTGTACTGATGAACTTCGAAAATATATTTACCGCAAAAAGGACTTAAAGGAGGCCCAATAATATGAAAATTCTTATTGTCGGATGTGGAAAATTAGGTGCAGGTTTAGCTCTTGAACTTTATAAAAAGGGGCACACCATTTCTATAATTGATAAAGATGAAGATAGCTTTTATCGATTAGGTGCTGATTTTAATGGCACACTCGTTGTTGGAAATGGCTATGATCAAAAAGTTCTTGAAGAAGCTGAAATCGAATATGCCGATGCTATGGTTTGTGCAACAGGAAATGATGAAATTAACGCTGTTGCTGCTAAAATCGGAAAAGACAAATATTATGTAAAATATGTTATTGCTAGATTATACAATCCACGTAAGGCTAAAGTATATGAAGCATTAGGAATTAAAGCTATTTCTACTACAGGTTTTAGTATTAATAGAGCTATCGAACTTCTTTCTTACAATATGATGGATAGTTTAGCTTTACTTGGAAATGATGCTAGTAGTGAAATTGTCCGTATTAGAGCTACTCCTAATATTGATGGAATGCTTGTTAAAGAAATTAATGATGAAAAATTTAAGTTATTCTCAATAGTTCGTGGAGAATCTTCATTTTTACCAAAAGATGATGATGTAATTGAAACAAATGATATCCTCTATTTTATTATTAAAACAGAGGCTAAAAGAAAACTTAAAATTTTATTGGGAATCTAACGGAGGAATAAATATGTACGTTGTAATTATAGGTGGCGGACAAATTGGTTCATATATGGCCGATTTACTCCGTAAAAATAAATGCGATTTTGTAATTATTGATAGCAATCGTTCTACTGTTTCTAAGTTAGTAAAGGATTTTGGTGATGAACATATTTGTTTTGGAGATGCTACTGATCCTAATATTTTAGCTGCAAATAAAGTTGAAACTGCTGATGTTGTTGCTTGTGTTACTGGTAGAGATGAAGTTAACCTAGTTTGTTCTACCATTGCTAAATTTGAATTTCAATCTCCTCGTGTCGTTGCTAAAGTTAACAATCCAAAAAATTCTTGGTTGTTTAATATAAGTAATGGAGTTGATGCTGCAATTAACCAAGCTGATATTATTGGCCATATTGTCGTAGAAGAAATGTCAATGAAGAATTTTATGACTCTTATGAAATTATCAAAAGGAGATCACTCTATTATTCAATTTTTAGTTAGTGATACTTCTATTTCAGCTGGTAAGAAATTAAAAGATTTAACTTTACCTAAAGATACATTATTAATTGCTATATATCATGGTAATAACTTAATTGTTCCTAATGGTGAAACAACTATTTTCCCTGGAGATAGAATTACATTGTTTTCTAGTGAAAAGGTTTATTCTGAATTAGAAAAATTCTTTAATTAATTTTTATTTTTTTTAAAAAAATAATTAAGTTTTAAGATGTTTTTGAAAGAAAACATCTTTTTTATTGTTATAAAAAAGTATCTCTCCAACTTGAAGAGATACTTAAGAACTCAATTATTACATTAATTATAACTTACGCATTAGGAGCAACTAATGACCATTCTTTAGTATTAGGATCTCTAACTAAAGTATAGTTATAATAATCACTACTTGAATTATAGATTTTGCTAGTTCCAGAATTTGTGGCAGCTATAGTAATTGAAAATAATCTTCCATTTACATATACATAAAATGAGTAACTACCTAATTTATAACAATTTTTATCAGCGTCATAACTTAAAGTTCCGTTATTTTCATTAAGTATATCAAAGCATCCATTAGCTACATAAGCTGATGTATCAATAAATCCACCGATTAATTCATAAGTATTATCTCCACTAACATATGTGCAATTATAAAATCCGTCATATTGAGAACTCTTCTTAACTAATACGTATCATTTAAGAGCTCTATATGAACCGCTAACAGAAATACTTTTATTTACAAAAGCGTATTGGTTTCCATCACTTCCTGTATATAATCCATTATTTTTACTTACTAATGTAGTTTTTTGATTATTATAAATAATTACATTTTCTTCAATAACACTATGTGTATTAATTGTTATACCAAGTTCTTCAATTGTGATAGTTTCACTATTTTTCTTACATACAGTATAAACTCCACTATCATTTAAGTTATAAATATTGATGTTATCTCCATCAGTAACAAAATCAAAATATTTGGTTTTTGTATAAAGATTATATTTATCGCCAGTTAAATAAATTCTAGCTTGATAAGTATAAGTACTACTAGCATTAG
Source organism: uncultured bacterium (assembly GCA_949299195.1). Lineage (GTDB taxonomy): Bacteria > Bacillota_I > Bacilli_A > RFN20 > CAG-826 > Onthovivens. The sequence continues at coordinate 12,221 of CASFZN010000020.1, forward strand.
GTTGAGTGTAATAAACTATTTCATTATTCATGAACCAACGATTATCACTATCTCCTCTAATTGCAAAATTTGAAACATGGGCTCCATCAGTAGTTTCCTTACTAAACTTAAATAAGGTTATATCGTTTAAACTTGTACATTCTTATCCTTTAACTAAACCTAATTCACCAACTGCAATAGGTGTTAATAACGGATATAAAATGTACATAAACTAGGGTTAATTTCGATATTTTCGTAGAAATTTGACGAGATTTTTTCTCAAAAAGGATAAAAAGTTTTTTGTGCGACAAAAAATTTATTGTGCTATAAAAAGTTTTTAGTGCAAAATCACAAGCTAAAACTTCACTGGTAGAGGTCAGGATGTTTAGTCAGTTATACTCAATTTATGTTAAATATACTTTAAATTTTGTTGATTTTGGTACAAAAAAAGCTTGATAAGCAATATTTACTGTATCAAACCTATGCTTCTAATGTGGAGCACCATACGAGAATCGAACTCGCGTAGCTTGCTTGGGAAGCAAGTGTTCTACCATTGAACTAATGGTGCGTTTATATATCCTTATTTATATTTAAATATAAATTGGGATAGATAGATATTTTATATTAATAAATAGGAATAATAAACTTTATTATTGAAGAGTTTCTTAAATATATAAACATGATATCTTTTTTAGTTTTAACTGAATTAACAATAGATTCAGTTAAAACTTTATTAAGATTATCTATTTCTTTAAAGAAGTTTGAGTTACTGGCTTCATATATTAAAGAGTTAGTCTTTTTAATAGTAGCAGTATTTTTTTCTTTATAATCCTTTATTAAAGGAATCCCTATTTTTACTTTAAAAGGATAGGGAGTAGAAGAAGTGATTTTTTCTAATTCATCTTTAGAAATAGCGATAAATACGTCATTATTTGTGTCTAAAATATATGATTTTTGGACTACATGGACGAATATTTCGTTTATTAAAGAAGGAAGTGAATTAATATCAAAGATATTTCTTTCTTCATAATAAAAGTAGATATTATCGCTTATTAACTTTTTATACATATTGCGGACATTGTCTTTTTTAAAATATAAAGAAGCTATTTTTAGATCGTTTTCTTTTTTGGTTAATTTATTATTAATATCTTCTTTATTAATAGTATCGGAATAATATTGCTTAATTTCTTCATAAGATAGACCTGCATTTTTTAAGGTCATTATCTCTTTAATTTTAGTAAGAGAAGAAGGTTCATAATAGCGATATAAAGTATCTTCATCTTTATAAGAAGGATATAGTAAACCTAATTCTTCTAGCATTAAAAGATCCTTTCTTTTAATAGAAAGAGTCGAGGTTACTTCGTTTAAGGAAAAATACTTTTTATCAATAAAAATCTTCATATTAGTAGTTATCTAGTAGTTTTCTAGTATTTTATAAGTACTTATCTAGTAGTAAATTTACCACATTATTTTAACATAATTTGTTTGTTAAATTCATATAATCCTATGGTAAGAGCGTTTGTTACATTAAGTGAATCAATATCATGGGAATGAGCAATGATAATTGAATTTTCATCTAAATAAGAGGCAGGTAAACCTCTAGCTTCATTACCAAAAGCAAGGGTAGAAAGAGTGTTTTTAAATTCAAAATTTTGAAGACTATTTTTAGCGTTTAACATAAATGAATAGATAGTATGTCCTTTATATTTAGCCTTATATTCTTCTAAAGAAGTAAAAGTTTCGATATTTACACTAAAAATAGAACCCATACTAGCTCTAATTGTTTTAGGATCAAAAATATCAGCACTTGGTAAAATTATCGCAATATTTTTAAAACCAAACCCTAATGCGCTACGAATATTTGTTCCTAAATTTCCCATGTTTGATGGATTATCTAATAAAACATGATGAGAAGAAGGATTTAGCTCCATTTTATATTTATCAAAAACGCCGATAACAAAGACATTTTCTTTATCACTTAATCTTGTAAAAACTTTATCATCATAAACGATTTTATTACTACTATTTTTAAGGATTTCACGTACATTTTTTAGATATTCTTCATTATTAAAAGAAGAATGAATATAAATATTGATTAAAAATTCACTCTTATTTTTTAATAATTCTAAGGTAGGAAATGCCCCCAAAGTATAGGAATAATCGAAATCTTTTTTATATTTAATAACTTTCATAAATCAACTCTAATATTGTAAAAAAAGAATCAGTAAATTGCTATATAAATAATAAATTAATAAGGGAATAAAAATTAATGAAATCTTAATGCAAAAAGCCTTAAATATTTCATAATTTAATATATAATTTTAAATAGTATGAACACATTTGACGTAATTATTGTAGGCGCAGGCCCATGCGGAATTTATTCTGCATATGAGATTAACAAACTTAACCCATCATTAAAGGTATTATTAATTGATAAAGGTAACGATATCTATAATCGTTCTTGTCCGATATTAAAGGGAAAAATTAAACAATGTCCTTCTAATATTTATGGTGAATCAGGCTGCTATCCAGCTTGTTCAATGACCCATGGATTTGGAGGATGTGGAGCTTATAGTGATGGAAAATTTAACATCACCTCCGAATTTGGAGGTTGGATGGATGAATATATCTCTAAAGAAGAACTCCTAGATTTAATCAACTATGTTGATGGTATTAATCTTGCTCATGGTGCTCCTGAAACTATAACCGATCCTAATACAAAAGAAGTTTTAGATTTAGAAAGAAAAGGCTTAGCAGTAGGACTTAAACTTTTAAGAAGCAGAGTTAGACATTTAGGAACTGAAGTTAACTTAAAAGTTTTAGCATCCATCTATGAAGAGTTAAAAGATAAAATCGAAATGAAATTTAAAAGTGATGTTAAGGATTTAATTATCGAAGACGATAAAATCCAAGGTATCATCGATAAAAGTGGTCAAGCATACTTAGCTAAAAACGTCATTTTATGTGTTGGAAGACCTGGAAGCGAATGGTTATCCCATACTGCGCAAAAACATGGATTAAAAGTTTCTAATAATAGAGTTGATATCGGTGTTAGAGTTGAAACTAACGACGCCATTATGACCGATGTTAATAAATATTTATATGAAGGTAAGTTCATTTATTCAACTAGTGTCGGGACAACTTGCAGAACCTTCTGTTCTAATCCTAGTGGACATGTAGTTGTTGAAAATAATAATGGTATTATCGTTGCTAATGGACATGCATATAATGATGATTCTTTAAAATCTGAAAATACTAACTTTGCAATTTTAGTATCTCATAAATTCACTGAACCATTTAAAGATGCTAATGAGTATGCCTTAGATATTTCAAAATTAGCTAATAAATTATCAAATGGTACTGTAATTGTTCAAAGATTTGGAGATATCTTAAAGGGTAGAAGATCTACCTATAAACGAATTGGTGATGGATTTGTTAAACCTACCTTAAAAGAAGCAGTTCCAGGCGATTTAGCCTTAGTTTTACCTTATAGAACTATGCAATCCATTATCGAAATGTTAAAAGCTTTAGATTATGTAACTCCAGGTATTGCTTCTAAGCACACCCTTTTATATGGTGTTGAAGCAAAATTCTATAGCGATAGAATCGAGTGCGATAATAAATTTGAAACCAAAATTAAAGGATTATTTGTTGGTGGAGACGGAGCTGGAATCACAAGAGGTTTAGCTCAAGCTGGTGCTAATGGAGTCCATATCGCTAGAACAATAGTTTCTAGATACGAAGAAAATAAGTAAAATATGCGATTATAATCTTAATTTTTAATTAAAATTAAGATAGAATATATTAAGAAATAAAAGTTTTAAATTAATTTTTAAAATTGGGAAAAAATAAACGATTAGGGAAAAGATATGTTTTACACAGAAATTATAAACGAAACCTCTCCATTTAACTGGATCTTTAGTGAATTTAATGTCAATAAAATTATTGATTTCATTTTTGTTGTTATTTGTTTAGCTTTTGTTAATGTTGTTTTAGATTATTTTGTTAAAAGAAAAGCAATGAGAATAACTTTAGGAGTAAGTAGTGGTGTCTTCTTACTTTCTTATATGTTTTATTTAACTGGATTAGAGATTATTTCTCTTACAGTTATCTTAATTGTTGCTTTTATTGGACTATTTATTAATTTAGCAGAACTTAGAACATATTTTTCTAATGGTGTTAAAAAGTATGATGCATCTTTAAAAGACAAGAAAAAAGAAAAGATTGAAAAAATATTCGACCATAATCAACTTTATAAAACCATCGCTGATGCCGTTGCTTATTTTAGTAAACATAAAATCGGTGCTTTAATGACTTTTGAAAGAAAGGATGATTTAACTGAATTAATTGAAAATGGTAGTGAACTTGATTGCCCTGTTACCTATGATTTAATTCTTACTATTTTTTATCCTGGAACTAGACTCCATGACGGAGCTGTAATAATTAGAGGTAATAGAATTATTGCGGCATCTGTATTATATACTTTAACCACTAAACCAATGGCTGGTAAATTTGGTTCTAGACATAGAGCAGCTATTGGAATTAGCGAGATTTCAGATAGTGTTACTGTTGTAGTTAGTGAAGAAACTGGAAGAATTTCATTAGTATATAATGGAGAAATTCAATCATATTCAATTGATAACTTCTTTACTGCATTTGAAAATTTAATGTCTTCTACTCAATCGAGAACTGAGGAGTAGTTTTATTTTAAAAATGAAAAAAGAAGTACATTATCTAACTTACTATAATTCATTAATTAAAGTTTTATCGCTTACTAGACTTTATTATATGTTTAATAAATGTGATGTAGTTGAAAAAGATAATATTATTAATGAAATTGAAAAAGTAATGATGGAAACTTTAAATCATTTTGAAAATGTTAATTTCAATCGACCAAATTATTTCTATAAAGAATCGAAATTAACTCCAATTCCTCATCTTCTTTTTCTTTTGAAAAGTAGTGAAACTGATAACTATTTATTCATTAAAAATGATAAGGGAGAGTTAGATACATTAAATTATTATCCTAATTTATTTAATGATTTAAATGAAGAAAAAGAAGAAATAGTGGTACATAAACTTAAAATTGATAAAGAATATTTACCATTAATAAGATTAAAAACTATCTCATTTATTAAACCGATCGAAGATGATAATCTTAATATTCCACTTCCTGAATATTTATTAATATTTAAGGGCGAATTACCTCAAAAAGATATTCAAGAAATATTATCTAATAATAGTGAATTAGTATTAGTTGATATAAATGATGAAAAGTTAAAATCATTAGATAAAAAGCCAATTAATCTTAATTCATTTAAAAAAGTTATAGATGAAGTTAATTCTTCTAATAGTGAAGAAATAGCGATAAATTAATTAAAATAGTGATATTTAAAAAATATCGATTAATTAAATAAAATAGTAAGAAATAAAAACATATTTATATATTAAAAAATTGGAGGAAATAAAAAATATGTCAACACACATTAAAAATGGAGCGCATTTTGCAAAAACAGTATTAATGCCAGGAGATCCATTAAGAGCTAAATTTATAGCTGAAAACTACTTAGTAGAATATGAAGAAGTAAGCTCTGTTCGTGGTATTTTAGCTTTTACTGGAAAAACTAAAACCGGACAAGAAATCTCAATTATGGCTTCAGGAATGGGAGTTCCTTCAATTGGAATCTATTCTTATGAATTATATAAAGAATATGGAGTTGAAAATATTATCCGTATTGGTACTTGTGGAGCTTATCAACCAGAATGTAAGGTTGGAGATGTTATTTTAGTTACATCTGCTTCATCTAATTCATCATTTGGTTCTCAATTTGATATTCGTGGTGGAAGTATTTCTCCATGTAGTGATTTCCATCTTTTACTTAAAGCTTATGAACATGCTAAAAAATTAGATATTCCAGTTCATGTTGGTCCTATTTATAGTAGTGATATCTTCTATGATCAAGATCCTAATTTCTATAAAAAATGGGCAGATTTAGGTGTTTTAGGTGTTGAAATGGAATCTTATGGCTTATTTTTAAATGCTATGAGACTTAAGAAAAAAGCTTTATGTATTTTAACTGTTAGTGATTCTTTTGTTTCTAAAGAAGAATTAACTCAAGAAGAAAGACAAACAAAATTAAATAAAATGTTTGAACTTGCACTTACTATGGTAGATTAATTTTAAAATTTGTTTATAATTTTATATTGTTATAAATAAATATTTATTATTCTATATATATAAATTAAAGGAAAAGATATGATTTTTGATGTAGTGCCAGAACCACAAGTTAATAACGAACTTGCGATAAATGTAGTTATTGGAATAGGAATAACTCTTTTATTTTTACTTATTTTATTTTTAATCCTTTATCCAATCTTTAAACGTAAATACATGTATCGTAATTTTAAAGTAGTTTATTATAAAAAGATTAAAAATATCGCTGAAAAGAATGATTATTTATTATTAAATAATCTAATTATTAAGGATAAAGATATTTCTTTATGTCAAATCGATCATATTCTTTTTGCTAAAAAATATATCTATGTTATTAAAGATAGATTTTATCGTGGCGCAATAAGTGGTCAAAAAGGTGATAACATCTGGTTATTTTTCTCTAATAAAGATGAAAAAACTGAGATTCATAATCCCCTTTTAGTCAATAAAAAAAGAATTGAAACTTTAGCTAATAAAACTGGTATTTCAATGGATTTTTTTGTTTCGATAGTCGTTGTTAATAATGACTGTGTTTTAAAAAATCCAAAAGAATTAAATAGTAAACGTAATTTTATTGTTGCTAGTAAAAATTTAGATAAATTAATTAAAGATATTGAAAAACGTGATATTAAAGAATTAGATCAAGAGATGTTAGATCTATGTGTTAAAGACATCTATAGATTATATGGTGCTGGAAGAATTGAAGAGGAAGAAGTAGTCGAAGAAGATGAATTATAAGATATTAAGAAGTGTTGTCTTTAAAGATTTTAAAGACAACTTTTATATGACAATTAAATTTTCTGGGATATTATCCTTATTTTTATTGATAGCTTATTTTATATTAAGTTTAGTTTTATTATTTGTTCCTCCACTTTATGCAGGAATATTAGGTCAAATATTCTTACTTTTAGTTATTTGGTTACTCATTTATTGGATTGCACCTTATTTTTATAGTTATTACATTACTAATGAAGTTCTTTTAACTATCATAAATGGAAAAGATGGAGGATTATCCTATTTTTTAGCTAATAGAAGAAGTGGAAAAAGAAGTGAAATTAGAAACGCTTTAAGAATCTGGAGACATTTAGGATTTGCGATTCTTATTTATTTTATTAGTTCAATAGTCGTTAGTATTACTTATTTCTTTATCTCTCAAGCTATTAATTCTCCAACTGGCTTATATAGTTTAATCACTCAAATTAATGAAATTAGTTATAATATTGGCTTAACTAATGAAGATAAAGTTCAAATGATTAACGAACTCATCAATTTAAATTATTCTATTTTACATCGATATGGTTCGACTGTTAGTTTTGTTTCTCTATCAATTGCTTTTTATTACTTTTTACATAATATTGCGAAATCATTTATCAATTATCACTGTATTTTTAAGGCTAATAGAAGAGAAAGTAATGCTTATAGGATTTTAAATTACGTTTTAAAACATAATAACGTTAATTATTATAAGGATTATTATAAAATCTTTTATCCTTTCTATATTATTACTTTTATCGTATTTACAGGTGTTTATCTATTAATGTATTTTTTATTACCAAATACGATTACAACTATTATTTCATCTACCTCAATCATAATAACTTTATTAATTTTATTACCATTTTTACCATTACTTTTAAATTATAATCACTATAAAAAGATTGATGTTTTGGCTGAATATTATTCTTTTTTAAACCGCGATATTAATCACTTTTTAAATGCAAATAAAGAATTATTTGAAGAAAAAGAAGAAATAGTAGGTAATAATGAAGAAAATAAAAATGAAGACGAAGATGAATTTAATCCATTAATGCCTAATAAAATTAAACTTTCTAAAGAGCAAAAAGACTTTGTTTATAATGAAGCAAATACTCTTAAAGCTTTAGAAATCATTTATAAATATCATAAAACTACCTTAGAAAATAAAGTAAAAGAAGATAATAACTATTTAAAAATAAGAAGAAAATGCGCCGATATTAATGATTATTTAAAGACTAATTTAAAAGAAAAAAGCAATGAAATTGAAGCCATTTCAAAACTTATTGAAAATAATTTTGATGAAAGTGTTTTAAAAGAAGTATACGGAGATGATGAATTCATCTACTAATATTAATTTTTAAATACCACTATTCTATTTAATTTATGAAAAGATTTATTGGACTTATATCAATATTAATCGGAAGTATTGGATTAATTATCACTTCATTTATAGGTATTGGATCAATTATATATCTACTTATTAATCATGAGTTATCAGTATTAATTGAAACTGACAATATTGAAGGATGGGTATCTTTAATTTTATTAATTGTTAATAGCGTATTTGTGATCCTTTATAGCTCTTATGCTTTAAGAATTATTACTTTAGGAAGAGTATCTAAAAGAAGTCTATATATATCTTTAATTTATATTGTGATTGAGATATTTAGAATCATCTATTCTTTCTATAATCTAGGCACTAACTTTAGTTTATCTAATGTCTTTATAGTAATCGCTATTTTGAATGTTGTATTTTATGTTATTCAAGCTAGTGGATTTATCTTAAATTATAAGAAAACTTTATCTTAAATAGAGCAAAATAGCGATTACTATCCCTATTTTTATTTATTTTAAAAAGTTTTATTAAATTGTTGTTTTATCTAAATTATTGTTATATAATAGAATTCGGTAAAAAAATACCGAATTAAAAAACACATGACTAGAGAATTAAACAAGAACCAAGTAAGAAGACTTCCACTTTATCTTAACTACTTACTCTCTAAAGAAAAAGAAGGAGTAGAGTTTATTTCGATGCAAACAATGTCATCGGATTTAAAGATAAATGTCGAATTACTTAAAAAAGATATGCAACTTGTTTCTACTAGTAGTGGGATTCCTAATAAGGGCAGAGAAGTAACTCCTTTAATTAAAGATATTAAAAGAATCCTCGGTTCCAAAGAAAATCATAATGCAATATTAGTAGGTTGCGGCTCCTTAGGAAAAGCAATTTTAAATTATGAAGGATTTAAAGATTATAATTTAAAAATTGTTGGCGCTTTTGATAAGAATAAAGAGATTATTGGAACCTATATTAATAATATAAGGATATATGATATCGATGATTTAAAAGAAGTTAAAAGAAATCTTAATGCTTCAATAGGAATTATTTGTGTTCCTAGCACCGAAGCCCAAGGAATCGCAATAAGAATGGTGGCAAGCGGGATTGAAGCAATCTGGAATTTTGCCCCAATAGAGTTGGATGTAAACGATGATGTTATTGTTTCAAATATGAATATGGCTACTTCATTAGCCTCATTAGCACATCGATTATATATAAAAAAGAATTATAAAGGAGAAAAAGAATGGGAAGAGAATTAGATCCAAAAGCTGTTAGTGAAGTTAATGGTTTAGTTGAAAAAGGTTTAGTTGCCTTAGAAGAATTTAGAAAACTTGACCAAGCACAAGTAGACTACATCGTCGCAAAAGTTTCAACTAAAGTATTAGACCATCACGAATATTTAGCACGTTTAGCTGTCGAAGAAACAAAAAGGGGTGTTTTCGAAGACAAATGTACTAAAAACTTATTTGCATGTGAATACGTTGTTAATGCAATGAGACATTTAAAAACTTGTGGAATTATTAGTGACGATCCAGTTACCGGAATTACTGAAGTTGCTGATCCACTCGGTGTTATTGCTGGAGTTACTCCTGTTACTAACCCAACCTCAACAACAATTTTTAAATGTTTAATTTCATTAAAAACTAGAAACCCAATCATCTTTGGTTTCCATCCAAATGCACAAAATTGTAGTGTCGAAACTGCAAAAATTATTCTTAAAGCAGCAGTAGAAGCTGGTGCTCCAGAAAACTGTGTTCAATGGATTGAACATCCATCACTCGATGCAACAACTGCATTAATGCAACATGAAGGAGTTGCTTGTATTTTAGCTACCGGTGGTAACGCAATGGTTAAAGCTGCATATTCATGCGGTAAACCTGCTTTAGGTGTCGGCGCTGGTAACGTTCCTGCATATGTTGAAAAAACTTGTAATGTTGCTCAAGCTGCTAATGATATTTTAATGTCAAAAGCATTCGATAATGGTATGGTTTGTGCTTCTGAACAAGCTGCAATCGTTGATAAAGAAATTTACGACGAATTCGTTAAAGATATTAAACGTTATGGCGCATATATGTGTAATAAAGAAGAAAAAGCTTTATTAGAAAAATATATGTTTAGACCTACAAAAGATGGCTCAGGAACTGCACTTTATGCAGGACTTGTTGGACATCCAGCATGGGAAATTGCTCATGAAGCTGGTTTTGAAGTACCTAAAGAAACTCCAATTCTTTTAGTTGAATGTTCCAAAGTTGGCTATGAAGAACCATTAACAAGAGAAAAATTATCGCCAGTTTTAGCATTAATTAAAGCTAAAGATACCAAACAAGGCTTAGATTTAAGTGAAGCTATGGTCGAACTCAATGGTTTAGGACATAGTGCATGTATCCATACCTCTGATAAAGCTTTAGTTGATGAATTTGGTACTAGATTAAAAGCATGTAGAATTATTTGGAATTCCCCAACATCTTTCGGTGGAATCGGTAATATTTATAACTCCTATTTACCATCTATGACTTTAGGTTGTGGTTCTTATGGACATAACTCAGTTAGTGGTAACGTTAGTGCAATTAACTTAATTAACATTAAAAGAATTGGTAAAAGGAGAAATAATATGCAATGGTTTAAGATTCCAAGCAAAATCTATATCGAAAGAAATAGTGTTCAATATTTAAAAGATGCTAAAAACTTAAATAAAGCCTTTATTGTTACCGATGAATCAATGGTTAAATTAGGTTTCTTACAAAAAGTTTTAGATCAATTACAACAAAGAAGAAACGACGTTCAAATTCAATTATTCACCTCAGTTGAACCAGATCCAGATATTACAACTGTTAAAAAAGGTGCTGAATTAATGAGAGATTTCCAACCAGATACAATTATTGCCTTAGGTGGTGGTAGTGCTATGGATGCTGCTAAAGGTATGTGGTTATATTATGAAAATCCAGAAGTTAATTTCGATGATTTAAAACAAAAATTTATGGATATTAGAAAAAGAGCATTCAGATATCCAGAATTAGGTAAAAAATCAAAATTAATCTGTATCCCAACAACTAGTGGTACTGGTAGTGAAGTTACTCCATTCGCAGTTATTTCTGATAGAGCAAATTCTAAAAAATATCCATTAACTGACTATACCTTAACCCCAACAATCGCTATTGTTGACCCAGAATTTACAACTAACTTACCAGCAAAAGTTACTGCTGATACTGGTTTAGACGTTTTAACTCATGCTCTTGAAGCTTATGTTTCAATGTTAGCTAGTGATTATACTGATGCACTTGCTTTACAAGCTATTCAAATGGTTTTTGAATATCTCCCTAGAGCAGTTAAAAATGGTAAAAACGACCTCGAAGCTAGAGAAAAAATGCACAATGCTTCCACAATGGCAGGTATGGCATTCGCTAACGCTTTCTTAGGTATGTGTCACTCAATGGCTCATAAGATTGGTGGTAAATTCCATGTTGTCCATGGTAGAACTAATGCAGTCTTATTACCATTCGTTGTTAGATATAATGGTGAGGTTCCTCAAAAACTCAATACTTGGCCAAAATATAATGTCTATGATGCAGATAAACGTTATGCTAAAGTCGCTAGATTATTAGGTTTAAAAGCAAAAACTGATGCTGAAGGTGTTAAATCTTTAGCAGATGCTATCTATAAATTAGGTATTGAATGTGGCGAAGCAATGAACTTCAAGAGTGAAGGAATCGATAAGAAAGAATGGGAAGATTCTTTAGAAGAATTAGCATATCTTGCTTTCGAAGATCAATGTACTCCATGTAACCCAAGAATCCCTATGATTGCCGATATGATTGAAATCTTAAGACAAGCATATGATGGATATAAGGTAGAAGAAAAATAAGATAATCTTCAATTAATAGTAGACTTAATAAAAAACGAGAAGAACTAGTGTCTTCTCGTTTTAATATAAATAGATAAATTTCTATAAATAGTAGTAAATAAAAAATGAAACGTATTATCTTCGTTTCATTTCAAGTTCACTTAAGATAACTTCTTTTTGAATTTTAGTTTCTTTAAAGAAAGTCTCTAAATATTCATAAGGAATCTTATCAAAAGTATTAGGTCCATGAGCATCGATTCCAAAGATATATTTATTACATCCTAATTCTTTTGCTTTTTTAAAGAAATAGATTGAAGGATAGAATAAACATCCTCTTTTTTGAGCCGGTTCTCGATTATAGATATAACCATTTAAATTTATTTCTAAAGGTAAATCATATTTAATTGCAGTTAAAACTATTTCTTCAATAATTTTATCTATTTTTTCATTAGTTCCACTAATATAGTTAAAGAAAAGATCTGGATGACATACATATAAAAAATAACCTGATTTTATTCCATCGCAAAGATCATTTTTATATTTAGTAATGCCTTCAATATCATCTTTAAATCTGAAATATTGTTGTAAAGAAGAAGGGGTAGGATAATAATAACAATGTTGTCCTAAAATTAAATAATCCATTTTCTTATCTTCTAGCAAATGACGATAATAATCATCATTTTCTTTATAATATTCAATTTCAAAACCACAATAGATTTTAATTTTATCCTTATATTTTTCTTTTAAAGAGTTTATTGAAGCTATATATTCTTCAATATCTTCATATTTCATTCTCATCCCTTCATGGATACAGTCTTTTAAAGCTCCATGATCACTAAATCCTAAGATTTTATAGTTATGTTTTAAGGCTCTTAAAACATATTCTTCATCAGCTACTTTTTCAGCATGTCCACATCTTTCGGTATGAGTATGATAGTTAGTTTCAATCTTAATAAAATCTTTTTCCATAAAAATTATTATAACTACATTTTAATTTTGTATCTATATATAAATAATAGATTATTATCTATTATTTTGATAAAATATTTAACCGTAAGAGGGGATAAAAATATGGCTAAATTTGAAACGAGAGTCCAAGAATTAAAATACAATGTTTTAAAAGAAACAATTAAATACTTAGATAGTAATAAAGAAGTTGATTATAATACTGTTTCTACAATTTCTCATACCATTATTCCAGGTAATAAACCTTCATTTAGATGTTGTGTTTACAAAGAAAGAGCAATTGTTGAAGAAAGAGTAAAACTTACCTTAGGAGCAAGCTCAAAAGTAGATACTAACGTAATTAAGGTTATTCCTATTGCTTGTGATGAATGTCCACTTGGAGGATATACCATTAGTGATGCTTGTAGAGGTTGTATCGCTCATAAATGTTATGAAGCTTGTCCTAAAAAATGCATTACTTTTAATGAAGAATTAAGAGCAAGTATTGATAAGAGTAAATGTGTTAACTGTGGAATGTGTGCTAAAGCTTGTCCTTATAGCGCAATTGAAAATAGAGTTAGACCTTGTGAAAAGGCTTGTAAACAAAAGGCGATTAGTGCAAGTAATGATCCTAGTGGTACCAATGAAGCAGTTATTAACGATGAAAAATGTATTCACTGTGGACAATGTGTTTACACCTGTCCTTTTGGAGCAATAGTCGATGTTTCTTATATTAAAGAAATCTTAGAATTATTAAAGAATGCTCCTAAAAATGGCGAACACATTTATGCAGTTGTTGCACCTTCAATTGGTGGTAATTTTACTAACTTTAAAAATGGTCAAATTGTTAATGCTATTAAAAAGTTAGGATTCTATGAAGTTGTTGAAGCAGCTTTAGGGGCAGATATGGTAGCACTTGATGAATCTCATGAATTAGAAGAAAGAGGAATGTTAACTTCTTCATGTTGTCCAGCATTTGCTTTATATATCCGTAAATTCTTCCCAGAATTATCACAATATATTTCAACAAGCCTTTCTCCAATGGCTCAAATTGGTAAATATATTAAAGAAAACGATGATAAAGCAAAAGTAGTCTTTATTGGTCCATGTACCGCTAAAAAGAGTGAAATTAAACATCCAAATGTTAGAAATTATGTCGATAGTGCCATGACTTTTGAAGAATTACAAGCATTTATTGATGCTAGAAATATTGATGTTGCTTCTTTAGAAGAAGTAGACTTTAAAAAAGGTTCATCATTTGGTAGAGGATTTGCTAAATGTGGTGGATTATCAAAAGCTGTTGAACAAGCTTTACAAGAAACTAATAGTAGTTTTAAAGTAAATGGAGTTAATGTCGATGGAATCGATAATATTAAGAAAGTTTTATTAGAACTTAAAAAAGGAAATGCTCCATTTAACTTTATTGAAGGTATGGCTTGTGAAGGTGGATGTATTGGGGGACCATGTAATTTAGAACATACTATTCGTAATAAATTAGCAGTTGATAAATATAGTGGCGCTGCTGAACATCAAATTAAGGAAAATATTTCTAAAGAAGGAAAGATTTAAAAAATGAAAAAAGAATTTAGAGGTTTAATGACTGATAATTTAACTGAAGCCAATATTTTAGTTTGTGGAATTCCTTTCGATAAGAATGCTTCAGTAGGAAAAGGTGCTTCTTTAGCCCCAAAAGTTTTAAGAGAATTATCTTATGATTTACCTCCTGCAAATATGCTTGGAAATCCTATTTCAAAGACTAAAATCTATGATTTAGGAGATTATGATTTAAATGATTTTAATGATTTAACCTATAAATTGTATGTAGATTTAGAATCAAAGACTGATAAATTTCATATTGTTTTAGGAGGAGATCATTCAGTTGCTATTGCAAGTGAAGCAGCATTTTATAAAAAAGCAATTGAAGAAAATAAAGAACCAGTTATCATTCATATTGATGCTCATCCTGATATTTGTGATTCTTATAAAGGAAATAAATATTCTCATGCATGTCCTATTAAAAGAGCACTTGATTTAGGATATAAAGATGAAAATATTACTCTTATTGGAATTAGAGGATTTGAACTTGAAGAGATTGAAACCTTTAAAAAACATCCAAAAATCGATGTTTATAAAGCTCAAGACGTTAAAACATTAGGAATTGAACCATTATTATTAATTCTTTATTCAAAATATCGAGACTCTAAATATAAGATTTATATTTCTTATGATATTGACGCTAATGATCCTAGTTTCGCTCCAGGAACTGGAACTCCTGAAGCGTTTGGATTAAGTAGTGAAGACATTTTAAAATTATTAACTGGCTTAATATCACATTTAAATGTCAAAACTATGGATTTTGTTGAAATTGCTCCACCACTAGATGTAAATAACATCACTAGTTGGTTAGCGCTTAAAACAATGTATGAAATATTTTATATTCTTGAAAGAAAAAGTGAATATAAAGAATAAATATTATAAAATATTTAAGGTAATTTAATTAATTGATCATAGGAGGAAATATGGGAAAATATCAATTAGTATTAGTAAGACACGGTGAAAGTGAATGGAATAAATTAAATCTTTTCACAGGTTGGACCGATGTTGAATTATCAGAAAAAGGTGTTGAAGAAGCTAAAAATGGCGGAAGATTATTAAAAGAAGAAGGCTTCCACTTCGATGTTGCTTATACTTCTTACCTTAAAAGAGCAATTCATACTTTAAACTTTGTTTTAGGAGAAATGGAAGAAGAATATATTCCAGTTTATAAATCCTGGAGATTAAACGAAAGACATTATGGCGCTTTACAAGGTTTAAATAAGAGTGAAACTGCTGAAAAATATGGTGAAGAACAAGTTAAAATCTGGAGAAGAAGTTATGATGTTTGTCCTCCAGCATTAGAAGAAACTGATCCAAGAAATCCAGCTTTACAAAAAGCATATGCAGGAGTTGGAGTTCAAGATTGCCCATTAACTGAATGTTTAAAAGATACCGTTGCAAGAGTTTTACCTTATTGGGAGTGTGAAATTAAACCTGCTATTGTTAGTGGTAAAAGAGTAATTATCGCTGCTCATGGTAATTCACTTAGAGCATTAGTTAAATATTTAGAAAATATCAGCGATGAAGATATCATCAACTTAAATATTCCTACAGGTGTCCCACTTGTTTATGATTTTGATGAACACTTCAATGTTGTTGGAAAAAGATATTTAGGTGATCAAGCTGCTATTGAAGCTGCTATGAATGCTGTTAAAAATCAAGGTAAAGCAAAATAATTAATTTATTCGATAATATTCGTATAATTTAACTATAAAAGGGTAGAATCTTCTACCCTTTTTATAAAGAAATTTATTTTATTATTATTAATTTAAATCTATAATTTTATTTATAGTATTAACTTATAAAAAAAGAATAAGGAGATAAGAATTTTATGTTTATGGAATTTCTTTTTATAGATATTGATATCTTAGCAGTTTTACTTATAGGAATATCTTTAATTGGTGGCTTAATAACTGGGGTTATGAATAGAATGATTAAGCTAGTAGCCGTAATTGGAGGAATTGCTATTTCTTACTTTTTTGGCAATATAATTTCTAAAGCAATATGTAATATTGAAATCGTACAAGCGTGGATTAATAATGATTTTAAGTATGGAGGAATTGTTATTTTAGTTTGTACTTATATCTTATTATTCTTAATTAGTGAACTTTTAATATTCTTATTATTAAAACCTTTAGAAAAGTTATTAACTTCAACAGGAGTAGGAAGATTTTTTAATCATCTTTTAGGTGGAGTTATTGGAGTTTTTAGTGGTTTCTTATTAACATCTATCATTTATTTAATCATGTATTGGATAGGTACATATAACAAAGATGTATATAACTGGATTTATGCTGAATTTGGATATAGCGAAAATAAAATGACTATTTCTAGATGGATCTTAGATTTTGCGCTTGATGCTGCAAATCATGATTTTTATCTTTCTAATATCGGAATTAATGTTTAAATAAATAATTAAATAATTAATTTAAAAGTAATAAAAAAAGAAGAAGTAATGAATAATAAAATAAGACACAAGGTCGATTGAGCTTGTGTCTTATTCTTTAGTTATGTTAGTTACTTTATAATCTATAATTCTTTTTATATCTAAGGGATTAATTTTAATTTGTTTACCTATTTCTCCAGCACTTATATAAATAAATGGATAAGTAATAAAGCTAGAATCTACGGTAATATCGATATTTTTTATTAATCCAATCATTGAACAGCCTCCATGAATGTATCCTGTTATTGGTTTCATTTCTTTTTCATGAGCCATTTCAACACTTTTTTCATTAATGAATTTTGCACACTTTTTTAAATCTAATTCCTTATTAACCGGAATAACAAAAATATGAAATTTATTTTTGTTATCCTTAGTTAATAAGGTTTTAAATACTAATTTTGGGTCTTCTTTTAAGATAGTGGCAATTTCAATTCCACTTAATCTTTCTTCGCTATAAGTGAATAATTCATAATCAATATGATTAAAATCTAAGATTTTTGTAACTTTTGTTGAGATTTTTTTCATTTATATATTAAATATTTTTAGGATCAACTAAGAAGTCTTTGTTATCGATTTCTTGATGCATTTTTTCAACGAATTCATCTAAAGTAACAGTGATTTGTTTTTCTTCACCATATTTTCTATATGTAACGAGATTATTTTCTTTTTCTTTATCTCCTATAACAAGAGTATAAGGAGTTTTCTTAATAATAGAATTTCTCATTCTATATCCTAATTTTTCTTCACTATCATCGAGATTTACTCTAAATCCTTCATTAAATAATCTATTTTTAACGTAATTAGCATGTTCTAAATGATAATTATTATTAACTGGTAAAATATTTACTTGTAGAGGAGACATCCAAAGTGGGAATGCACCACCAAAATGTTCAATAATAATACCAATAAATCTTTCAAAACTACCTAAGATTGCTCTATGAAGCATAATTGGTCTTTCTTTTTCACCCTTATCATTAATATAGGTACAATCGAATCTTTCTGGTAAATTCATATCAAGTTGAATGGTACCACATTGCCAGATTCTACCCATACAATCTTTAAGTTTGAAATCGAGTTTTGGTCCATAGAAAGCACCGTCTCCTGGATTGATTTTGAATTCTTTATTTGAAGCTTTACAGGCATCAGCTAAGATTTTTTCGCTTAATTCCCAAACCTCATCATCTCCAATATAATCACTTTCAGGTTTTGTTGATAAAACGATTGAGTAATCAAGACCGAAAGTTGAATAAACTTCATCATAAAGTTTTAATAAAGCTTCGATTTCTTCTTGAAGTTGAGCTTTTGTACAGAAAACGTGAGCATCATCTTGAGTAAAGCATCTAACTCTAAATAAGCCATTTAATGCGCCACTTGCTTCATGTCTATGGACAAGACCAAGTTCTGCAATTTTTAAAGGTAAATCCTTATAAGAATGGAGTTCGCTATTATAGTAAACTAAAGCGCCAGGACAATTCATTGGTTTAATAGCAAATTCTCTTTCATCAATTTTAGTGGTATACATATTATCTTTATAGTGATCCCAGTGCCCGCTAGTTAACCATAATTCTTTAGATAAAATGATAGGAGTAGTGATGACTTTATAACCATGTTTATCTAAGATTTTATGATACCAATATTCGATTTGTCTTCTTAACATTTGTCCATTTGGTAAAAAGAATGGGAAGCCTGGTCCATATTCTGAAATCATGAATAAACCTAATTCTTTACCTAATTTTCTATGATCTCTTTTTTTAGCTTCTTCTTTGATATGTTCTAAATGTTCTAATTCTTCTTTACTAAAACAAGAAACGCCATAGATTCTTGTTAATTGTTTATTTTTTGAGTCTCCTCTCCAATAAGCTCCAGCGATAGTTTCAAGTTTAAAGTGTTTGATAAATCCGGTTGATGGGAGATGTGGACCTTTACAAAGGTCAATGAATTTTCCTTGTTTATAGCAAGAAATTTCTTCATCTTCTGGGAGTTCGTTAATTAATTCAACTTTATATGGATTATCTTTAAAGATTCCTAAAGCATCTTTTTTAGAAAGGTTTTCTCTAATGATATATTCATTTTTCTTAGAAAATTCCTTCATTTTTGCTTCGATTTTAATTAAGTCTTCTTCCTTTAAAACATAATCTCCAAAATCTACATCATAATAAAAGCCATCTTCAATAGAAGGACCAATTCCTAATTTTGCATTAGGGAAAAGATCTAAGATTGCTTCAGCCATTAAGTGAGCGGTTGAATGTTTTAAGATTTCATAAGCTTCTTCGCTTTTGCTAGTTAAGATTTTAAATTCACCACTTTCATTAATTTCGTGGAATAAGTCATAGATTTTTCCATTTAATGAATAAGCGATAGCATCTTTTGCTAAAGAAGTAGAGATTAAAGAAGCCATATCTTTACCATTTTTATGTTCTTCAACATTTAAAGTTTTTCCATCTAATAATTTTAACTCTAACATATATTCCTTTTCTCCTTTAATAAATAAAAAGTCCTTAGAAAATAAAAGACTATTTTCTAAGGACGTAATAATTGATTTGTTATTCCGTGGTACCACCTTAGTTATAATTAATTTTTCTATATATTATATATAAGGATATATAGATAAATTAGTTATCACTCATATTCTTTATATCGATAAAGAAGGATAAGAAAACGTTAAGTTACCTTAATTGCTCCAAAGTGGTATTTATTGATTTCTTTAATAAGAACTTTCAGCCTATGGTTCTTAATCTCTAAATAAAGACTTAGTCAATAAACGTGTCTTTTTCACAGCAATATTATTCTATATCAATTATTTTGTTTTTGCCAAGAAAATGTAGATATTTTTGATATTTTTTAAAAATGGTAACACCATAGTAAACTTTAAAATAAAACTTAGTGTAACAATAGTAGGAATTAAATATAACTTAGTAAACTTTAAAACGATGGAGTTTTAGAAACTTTATGTTTTATTTTAAAAAAGGAGATTAATTGCAATGAGAATATCCGACATTTTTAACATTATCTTTTTAATCATTTTCGTTTTAGGAATAGTTTTACTGTTTATATATATTTAAATTTAAAAAGAAGAAGTTAATAGTTTCTTCGTTAGTTTTAATGCTGGTAGGAATTATAGGGATAACGATTGCAACAACTATTGGAATTAATATTAAACTCGAAACTAACGACGTTTATTTAAAAGAAAATTACTTAAATGGTAATGATAATATCGTAAAACTGATGATTATTTTTGGATAAATAATCAATTTGCTGGAGAATTTTCCTGTTTTCAAGAATCTGATATCAAAAATTTTACCTAAAGAAATGTTTTTTAATGAAGGAATAAAATATTTTATTACTAATGAACACGCTTATTTTATTGATACCCAAAAATATGCTTCCTCATATTATAGCGAGGTATTTATTATCAAAATTGATACAGAGTTATATTTTGATTCAGAAGGAATAACTCAATATAAAGTTGATATTTATCCTTGTTTTGGTGCTAGTTATATTACTAGTTTTGATAGTGTTAATTTTATAACTTCATTAGATAAATTCTATTTAAATAGTTTCGAATTTTATATGGTTTATAAAGAAGAAAAAAACTAGATAATATTAAAATTAGTGAAGGTTTTGATAAAGCTGATACTATTAATGCTAGTTTTTTTATTTTTAAAAACTTCATTATCACCTAGTATCTCTTCTAACTAATAAAAACTAAACAATTTAATAGAAGAAGAAGAAGTTATTAATTCTCAAAATATTGATTTTATCGATAAAACATATAAACAAGTTGCTTTTGATTTAACTTTTAATAAAGAAGATTCTAGTTTTAATGATAAAATTTCTATTACTTTTAGTTTTTCTTCTTTAAATGAAGAACCAACACATAGTTCATTAAAGTTAGGATTAGGATTTAAAATAACTAATAGTAATGGCGATAACTATTTATTTAATTTAGTAAATATTGAAAATGAATATACTTTTAAATTTAATAGAATCTTTGATTATTTAATTGGAAATGTTGGCTCTTCCGATCCTTTATAAAAAATATAATACTATTTTTAAATGACGATTTTACTATATCATATTTAATGATAAACTTATCAATGAGGTAAAAATTATGTCACAAGACGAAGTTGTAAGATTTTTATATGGATTATTTATAATTTTTATGTATATATTCGTACTTATATTTTCATTTCTATCATAAATATTAAAAATAATTGTTAATTATAAAAAGGCTTCAATATTGAAGCCTTTTTATCAACTTTAATTGACTATTTAAGTAATTATGTTATAAGACATCTCTATCTTCTGGAATTTGAACAATTCTCATAAAGTTTGTTCTTCCAGCACCAGTAGGAGTACCACCAGAAATAAGGATATAATCACCGGGTTTTAAACCTAATTGTTTTGCTTTAACTAAGCCAATAACTTCCATTTCTTCGATAAAATCTGGCATTTTTTTAGATTTAATGAGGGTTGAATAAATTCCCCAATATAATGCGTTTTGTCTAACGGTCGTTTTATTATTAGAGATTGAAAGAATTGGACAGCATGGTCTAGCTTTTGAAATTCTTCTAGAAGATCTTCCAGTTTCAGTGAAAGAAACGATTAATTTTGCGTCAATTAATTTAGCAGTATTAGCAATAGCATTAGCAATAGCATCGTTATTATCTTTATTAGATGTGTTATAAGCTTGTTTTGCTAATTCTTCATAATCTAATTCTTTTTCCATGGTTCTAGAAATCTTAGTTTGCATCATAACTGCTTCAGCAGGATATTCACCATTTGCAGATTCTCCTGAAAGCATAACGCAGTCAGTTGATTCTAATACAGCAGTAGAAACATCACCTACTTCAGCACGAGTAGGAATAGGAGAATGAGTCATTGAATCAAGCATTTGAGTAGCAGTAATGACTGGTTTTCCTTTTTCTCTACATTTTTTGATTAAATCTCTTTGAATAATTGGGACTTGTTCTTCAGGAATTTCAACACCTAAATCACCTCTAGCAACCATGATTGCATCAGAAGCATCAATAATTTCATCTAAACAAGATAAAGCTTCACAGTTTTCAATCTTAGAAATAATTTTGATTTCTGGATGATGATGAGCAGCTAATAATCTTCTAATTTCAAGGACATCGTTAGCATTTCTAACAAAAGAAGCACTAATAAAATCGACTTCATTTTCACATCCCCAAATAAGATCCGCTTCATCTTTTTCGCTAATAAATTTCATTGAAACTCTAGCGCCTATACAGTTAACACCTTTATGGTTAGAAATGAAGTGGTCATTTAAAGCTTCACAGATTATTTCTTCATTATCTTCGTCTTTATCTTTAACGATATAATCAAGTTTTCCATCATCAATTTTAATATGAGCTCCAACCTTAACATCTTTAAAAAGATCAGGATAATTAACAGAAATTTTTTCAGGAGTACCTAAAACTTCTTTCATAGAAATACGAGTAACTTGGCCTTTTTTGATTTCAATTTTGCCATCTTTCATGTCGTGAGTTCTAATTTCAGGTCCTTTAGTATCAAGCATGACTGGGATATAGATATTTTCTTTTTCTAAATCACGAGTTCTTTCAAGTTTTACACGATGTTCTTCAAAATCACCATGAGAGAAGTTAAGCCTTACGACATTCATTCCGTTTTCAAGTAATTTTCTTAGCATTTTTGGATCTTGGCTTGAAGGACCAATGGTACAAACAATTTTGGTTTTTTTAGTAATATTTTCTCTTAACATAATCTATTTATTCCCCTTATTTACCTTAAATATATATAATAATTATTTTCTATTAACTAAATCATGTAACTCATAAAGTTCCATGTGTTTATTTCTTGGTAACTCTAAAGCTTCATAAATATCAATATGTCTTAATTCGTTATTTTCAAATCCTACACAGACTCCGCCAATGCCTTTTTCTAAAAGTTCAACTGCATAAGCTCCCATTCTAATAGCATTGACTCTTTCCATAGCAGTAGGTTTTCCACCTCTTTGGATATGTCCTAAAATGGTATGACGTGCTTCCCATAAAGTAGAAGAAGAGATTTCTTTTGCTAAAGCTTCAACATCAAGTAATTTTTCAGCAACCATGATGATATAAGCTTCTTGGCCACTCTTTTTCTTTTCATCCATCTTCTTAAATAAAGCTTCTTTATCAGTTAATGGGTGATCGATTGTAAAGACTTCATCAGCATCACAGGCAATAGCACCATAAATTGCTAAATCTGGGCAATTATTACCCATAATTTCAATAACCGCACATCTATTATGAGAAGTCATAGTATCTCTAATTCGATCAACAGCTTCAACAACAGTATTTAAAGCAGTATCAAATCCAATTGTAATATCACTACTTGCAATATCATTATCAATAGTTCCTGGAAGACCAACACAGTTAATGCCCATTTCGCTTAACTTTTTAGCTCCCATATAAGAGCCATCTCCTCCAATGACAATTAAGGCTTCAATACCTTCTTTTTTAAGGTTTTCTACTGCAACTTTTCTAACACTTTCTTCTTTAAATTCAGGTAATCTTGCAGTTTTAATGACGGTTCCACCACTTGAAAGTTTATCTTCGATAAAAGAAGCGTTAACTTTCTTAAAATTATTTTCGATTAATCCTTTATAACCATCATAAACTACATACATTTCTTTATCTAATGCAATACCTGCCTTAATAGCACCAATTACAGCTCCATTCATTCCTGGAGCGTCACCGCCACTAGTTAAGATACCAATTTTTTTAACCATAGATATTTTTACTCCTAATAAACACACATATTATAAAGCATTTTTCTTTGCAAAACATTAAGAATTATATTTATTAATAAATATAAAAATCTATTCTTGAAGTAATCTCTTAATGAGGTTATTATTTTTATTACCATGAACAAAAAAGAAATCTTAATTTATAAGGACGAATATATTTTAAGAAGTTATTCTTCCTATTTAACTGACCTTTATCTTCCGATTATTGGAATAAAAGCTCATATGCTCTATCTTTTTTTACTTGATTATAAGGAAGAAAGAATAAAAGAAAGAAACTTACTTAAAAAATTAGATTTAAATAGTGAAGACTATTTAAATGCTTTAAAAATATTAGAAGGTATCGATTTAATCGAATATTTTGTATCTAAAGTAGATGAAAATGATGTAATTATTTATCTTAATCCAGTCTTACCACCTTCAATATTTTTAGAAAGAAAATATATGTCAGAATTACTTCGTTCTTCAATTAATGATGATGAAGAATATAATAATATTCTTAAAAAATATCAAAAAAATATCGACTTTTCTTCTTATAAAAATGAATCTATTAATTTTATGGAAGTATTTAAAGTAGATGTAAAAATTGATGAAACTCTTTCTTTAAAAGAAGAATATATTTATTCTTTTAAAAATAAACTTAAAGAAAATAGAGAAAAAGATAATGATGATGTCTTTAACTTTTCTTTTGCAATATTTTTAAAAGAAGTAAAAAAAAGAGCCTCTTTTAATATCAAACTTATAACTCAAAAAGATGAAGAAAAGATCGAGCGACTTGCTAAAATTTATAACGTTAAAGAAGATGTTATGGCGGATTTAGTAGTAAGATTCATATCTTTAGATAAACTTAATCAAGAAAATAAAAAAACCCGTATAAATTACGATAAGATCGAAGAATCTTTAATTAAAAGAAGTGCTATAAATGAATATTCATATTTAAATAATGAAAACCCTAATCTTTTAACGAATACTTATCGCTCTTTAACAAGCGATAAGAATGTAAGAAGAAGCGATTTAATAAATTATTATATTAGTGTTTCCCCTATTGAATTATTAAAAGATTCAATGAATGGAAAAGAACCTTCACAAATGGATAAAAAAATTGTAGGCAGACTCGCTAATGAATATAACTTAAATAAAGAGATGATTAACTGTATTATCCACTATGCTTTAAAAAGAGATAATAATCATCTTTATATAAATAATATTATTAATTATTTAACTCCAATGATAAGAAATAACATTAAAGATGTTTATGAAATGATGGATTATTTATATAAAGATAAAGATGTTAAAGATTTAGAAAATGATATTAAAAAGTATGCATCTAATAATTTAAGACTTAATTCTTTATCCACTAAAAGTGATAAAGAATTAGATAAAGTAACTAAAAATAGTAATAGTAATACTCCTTATGATATTGAAAAAGAATTAACTAATAATATTAAAAATAATAAAGAATATGATGATATCGATTTTAATCTTGGATTAAATGATAATGATTTTGATTTTTAATATATTAGACTTTACTATAAAATAATATTATCTACTTTATTAACTTACTTATTTTATTTATTAAAAAATATAAATATATGGAAAAAATTCACCTCACAAAAAGAGAAATAGCGGAAAAAGAATTAGAAGAATACCGCATTCAAGTATTAAATAAAATCACTAGTGATAGTGAATTTTTTGCAATTTTATTAAAACTTGGATTTAATGAAAATGATATTAGATCTTTTCCTGCAAGATTTGAAAGATTCTATGAAGGACATTTAAAGAATAAAGAATATAAAAGTATCGATGATTGTCGTAAAAATAATGATTTTTATCGCTTTATTTTATATAAGGATGAATATAATCAACTCTCCGAAACCCGTATTGAATACGATTGTTTTAGACGTTTTAATGAATATGCTAATAAATTTGATATTAATGACACTGATATTTTTGATATTTGTAAAAAAACTTTAAAATCTTTTAAAAATCCAAATATTGCTAAAAAGATGTCTTATCAATATCAAAAAGAAAAGGCTAGAGTCTTTTATATTTATGGGGGAAGTGGGAGTGGTAAAACCTATTTAGCACAAGGTTTTTTAAATGCTTTAGCTAAAAGTAAAAGTGTTGAATCAGTATCTTATTTTGATTTAGTTAAAAGAAGTGAGCATTATTCCACCAAAATATTTTCTACTGATAAAAGCGATATTTTTAATGATTTAAAATTATTGAGTGAAACTCAAGTATTAGTAATTGATGGGTTTGGAGAAGAGATTAAGTTAGAACAACTTAAAGAATCTTTTATTATTCCTCTTTTAAAAGAAAGAGTTACTAAAAAGAATAAAGTAACTATCATTGTTTCTAAATATAGTTTAGATGAAATTCAAAAACTTTATACTCTTAAACAAGAAGGATCTATTATTAGGGCTAAAGATATTGTTTCCTATATTGGAAACAATATCATAGAACCTATCTATTTAGGGAAGTTAGCAATTTAATTATTTAATTATTTCATCTATTTGATTATATAAATCTTTAAGGGTATTATCGTTATTAATGACGATTATATCCTTATTTTTATTATCTATAAAATAATCTTTATTTAATTTTAATGAAACTTCAATATTTTCATTTCTTTTAGTTAAATTTTTAATTTGAGTATCTTTACTAACTTCAATAACTAAGATTTTATCGAATAAATATTCATAATGAGCCTTAAAAAGAAGTGGGACTTCAACTGCAATCTTATTTTTATATTTATCTTTATTAGTAGTAATTATATTAATAAGTTTTTCTTCAAGTGCTTTATATAATATTTTTTCAGCTTCTTTTTTAATATTTGGATTATTAATTAATATTTCTCTTACTTTTTCTCGATGAGCTTTATTATTAATATCGAATCCTTTAAAGTAGATTTTTGAGAATTTATACGATAAATATGGGTCTTTATAGAGATCACGAATAAGTTCGTCACTTGATAAGACTAAATATCCTTTTGTTTTTAAATACTTTAAAACTTCGCTTTTTCCTGATCCAATTGGTCCAGTTATTCCAATAGAAGTTTTTAATTCATGATTAATTTGACAGTTAGGACAAAAAGTAGTGCCTCTTCCTTTTAAGAATATTTTGTGGAAAATAGTGCCGCATCGAGGACAAATTTCACCCTCTTTACCATAACAAAGTAGTTCGTTTTGGAATTTTCCATCGATTCCGTTACTTGAAAAAGAGTGGATTGTAGAGCCACCAAGTTTAATAGCTTTTTCTAAAACAATTTTTGAGTTATCAAAAATTTCGATATATTTTTCATCACTTATATCTTTTCCTTTGGTTAAAGGGTTAACCTTAGAAAAATATAAGATTTCATCGGCATAAATATTACCGATTCCTGAGATATTAGATTGTTCTAAAAGTAAAGATTTTATCGGAATATTTCGTTTAAATTTTTTGGTTAATTCACCATATTCTTCTCGATTTAATTTATTAGCTTCAGGACCTAGTTTTTTAATGAATTTAAGCTCACTAACTTCATCGTTTTTTGCTAAATACATAAGTCCAAATTTACGGGTATCATTAAAAGAAAGGACCGTATCATCACTAAAATAGAAGATTAAAGTAGTAGAAGAGATACGAATATTATTGTTTTTATTATTATGGTATTGGAATTTTCCTTCCATTCTTAAATGGATAATAAGGGTATAATCTTCACTTAATCTAAAGAAAATAAATTTTCCATATCGATCAACATCAATGATAGTTTTATTTAAAATTTCTTTTTTAAAATTATTGATATCAGATTGAATGAGTCTATCAAAAAAGATATCTACTTTAGAGATGGTTTTTCCTTTTATTAAAGGGATAAGAGTATTTTTTACAGTTTCTACTTCAGGCAATTCAGGCATAATTTAATACTAGAATACTACTGGAAAACTACTAGAAAACTACTAAAAGTAGTTATTTAACGTCATACCAGGTTCTTGCATAGCCTCCATCAACTTTTAATTTAACTTTTAACGAAACACATGTTTCCATGATTTCTTTAACAAGATTATAGACCTTTTCTTTTTCTTCGCTAGGGACTTTTAACATAATTTCGTCATGAATTTGATTAATAATTCTAGCTTTAAAGCCATTATATTTTAAGGCTTTATCCACTTTAATCATGGCGATTTTAATTAAGTCAGCAGCACTACCTTGAATAGGTGCATTCATGCAAATTCGCTTTTCAGCTTCTCTTTCCATAAAAACAGAAGAATTGATGTTTTCTAAATATCTTCTACGGTTAAAAATAGTAGTAGTATACTTATTTTCTTCAGCATTTTTAATGACATCATTAAAATAATTTTTAATTTCAGGGAATTCATCGTTAAATGATTTAATTATATCTTTAGCTTCTTTGACACTTATTTGAAGCTCATCAGCTAAACCCCAATCACTCATTCCATAAATTATTCCAAAATTAACAGTTTTAGCATGTCTTCTTTCTAAAGAAGTAGGTTCCCTATCAAGATGGAATATCTTTTTAGCAGTTTCTCTATGGATATCAAGATCTTTATTAAAAACGTCGATCATTGTCGAAGAATTAGATAGATGTGCTAAAACTCTTAACTCAATTTGAGAATAATCAAGCGATAAAATATAGGTATTAGGATCTTCATAATAGAAGCACTTTCTAATTGCTTTGCCTTCTTCATCTTTAATAGAGATATTTTGTAAATTTGGTTCGCTTGAAGATAATCTACCAGTTCTAGTAACTGATTGATTAAATGTTGTATGAATAAGTCCATTATTATCGATAAAAGGAATAAATCCGTCAATAGTAGTAGAGATGAGTTTTGAATATTTTCGATATTCAATAATTAATGGAATTATTGGGTGTTCATGGATAATTTTTATTAAGGCATCAATATTAGTAGATCTATTTTTAGGACCATTAAGTTTTAATTTATCATATAAAACATCACCTAATTGTTTAGGAGAATTTAAATTAAATGTCTCATCGTCATTTAATTTAAATATAGCTTCTTCAATTAGATTACGTTTAGTTTCATATTCTTTTCTAAATTCTAATAATTTTTCTTTATTTAATGGGAAACCTTCACTTTCCATATTACTTAAAACGAGTGTTAAAGGTTGTTCAATATTAAGTAATAATTCATATTGATTCTTTTCTTTTAATTTTTCTATTGTTTCATTTTTTAAATTATAAGAATAATATGCGATAAAAGAAGTTAAGGCAGGTTTTCCAGTATCAAAAAGAGATAATTCTTCATCATTAAATTCTGGTAAATAAACATTAAAATAGGTTAAAACTGAATTATAATCATCATTTAGATTAGGATTTAATAAATATGCTGCTAAAAGAAGATCAAATTCAAGGCCATTAATTTCGATATTATGATAATTTAAATTAACCTTTACTTTTTTAAAGTTAAAAGAATATTTTTTTATTTTTTCTGATCTTAAGATATCTAACAATTCTTTATCCTTAATTAAATTATCATAACTAATATAATAAACACTTCCATTTATATATAAGGATAATCCATATAAGGTAGCGCTATGATAATTATCGTTACTTATATCAATATAAAGTCCAATTTCATCATTAATTACAATATTTTTAATAGTAGAAATAACTTCATATTCAATCTTTTCATTCTTAGTTTTAATTCTTAAAGATGGAGGGAGTTTGGTGGTTAGATTTTTAAAGTTATATTTAGTTGCAAAATCAACAACATTATCAAAATCATATCCTTTATAGATTAAATCATCCTTTTTAATAGGTAAAATATCATCAGTTTTAATAGTAGCAAGCGCTAAACACATTCTTCCATCATCTTGGAATTTGATTAATTTTTTTCCTATTCCGGTATTAGGATTAGCATTTTTAATAATATTTTCAAAATCTCCATATTGGAGGATTAAATTAGTAGCAGTAGTTTCTCCAATTCCTGGAATTCCTTTTAAATTATCACTAGAATCTCCTCTTAAAGCTTTATAATCAATAATTTTTATTGGTTCAAACTTATATTCTTCAATAAAAGATTCAGGGGTCATGACTTTAATGTTTTTAACGCCCTTAATTATTAAGTCTACTGTGATATTTTTATTAATTAATTGAAGATAATCTCTATCGCTAGTATAAATCTCTACTTTATACTTTTCTTTTTCCATCATTTTAGCAACGTTTCCAGCAATATCATCAGCTTCTAAATTTTCATTTTCATAATATTTAATATTTAAAGTATCTAATAGTTCTCTTAAAATTGGGAATTGTTCTTTTAATTCATTTGGAAGAGGTTTTCTATTAGCTTTATATTCTTTATATTGTTGATGTCTAAAGGTGGTTTTACTTGAATCTAGGGCTACAAAAATAGCATCATCTTTTTTTAGATTCTTCATTAATGGTAAAAGCATGTTGATGAAGGTATAGATGGCGTTAGTATAAACGCCATCTTTAGATTTCATCATTTTTTCTTTATCTTCATTATAAGTAGCATAAAATGATCTAAATAGTAATGAATATCCATCAATAATAATTATCTTATTCATTTAAAGTGACCTCCTTTAATTCTTTTAAGTCAAAAGAAGAAGTTCGTTTATTTAGAGATTCTCCTTCAACACTTAATCTTCCTTTAATAATATAAAATCTATTTATATCTAAGATTTTTCGATATTCTTGATATTCCTTATTAAATATTGTGACTCTTAGAGTTTGATTATTATTTTCTAATAAGATTACCGCCATCTCTTTTCCTTTATTTTTTCCCGATTTAATCGTGAATTTTTTGATATCAATACATAATCCAATAACCGAAGAATAGGTATTTTCTTTTAATTTATTAAATGGGGTTAAAGTTTTTAAGATAGATTCATCTAGTTTTAAGTGGTTATAGTAATTATCGGAGATTGATAATCCTAAAACATTTATTTCATTAGTGATTTTTTGAATGATATTTTGTTTTATATTAGTATTGATTGAAAAGTAGGTAAAATCATCAATATGATCGTTATATTTATATGTTAGATTTACTCCTACATCTTTCTCGTTTTCATAATTATCTAAGAATCTATAGATAGAATTTTTTAAGGCTTGACGGTTATTTGTAACAAAATCAAAACATCCAGCATCATATAAAGAAGAGAGGATTTTATCGTTAATTTTGGAAGTAAATGTAATCGAACGGATCATAAAATCATAAAGTGATTTATATTCTCCATTTTTTTCTCTTTCATAAATTATTTCATAAGCAAGTTTTGAAGGAACTCCATTTACTTTAGAAAGAGGATAAACCAAACTATTATTAGATGTTGGATAAAAATATAGATGAGTTTTATTAATTTCAGGTAGTCCAAGTTTAATATTTAAAGAATAGATTTCATCTAAAAATTTAGAGAATTTGGAATCACTTGAATTAGTAGATAAAGTAGCACTATAAAATTCTAAAGGATAACAACTCTTTAAATATGCCATTTTAGCGGTAATCATCGCATAAGCTACCGCATGAGATTGGTTAAATCCATAGTTAGCAAATCTTAAAATTTGATTAAAAATTATTTCAGCAATTTCTTTTTTATGATTATTTTTAATAGCACCACTTACAAATTTATTCTTCATTTTTAAGATTTCATCGCTATGTTTTTTAGAGATTGCTCTTCTAAAAATATCAGCTTCTCCGAATGTAAATGAAGCATATTGTTGAGCTATTCTCATGATTTGTTCTTGATAGATTATAATTCCATAAGTAGGAGCTAAAATATTTTTTAAAGATTCATCTAAATAGCTTACTTTTTCTAAATTATTCTTCCTATTTATATAATTAGGAATAAAACGAGAAGGTCCTGGACGTGCTAAAGAAATAGTATCGACTATTTCTTTAAAGTTATTAGGTTTAATTTGCATAATTGCCTTACTTCCAGCATCAGCATCAATTTGAAATAATCCCATTAAATAGCCGTTTTTGATGGTTTCAAATATTTTATGATTTTCAATTGGAATCTTATCAAAATCAATATCTATATTCTTTGTATGTTTGATTAACTTAATTGTGTTAGAAATAGTAGTTAAATTAGTTAAAGATAAAACGTCAAACTTTAAGAATCCTTGTTCTTCTAAAAAATCTTTTTCGTATTGTGTCGAAACTTCGTTATTTACGTAATTTATCGGCATTATTTCTTTGATATTATCATCACAAATTACAATTCCGGCGGCATGAAGTCCTTTTTGACGAGGAAGATTTTCAATCATTTTTGCTCTTTTAAAAAGCTCTCTTGTTTCAAAACTAGAATCGATTTCTTCTTTGAATTCTTTTATATTTTGATAGGCATAAGAAAGAGTAACTTCTGCGTTTCCTTCACTCGTTTTTAAAATATCTGGAATGAGTTTAGAAATTCTATCAACTAAAACATTAGGTATTTGATAGATTCTTCCAATATCCCTAATAGCATTTTTTGCCTTAATCGTTTGGAAAGTAATAACTTTTGCAACATGATCGGTAGTATATTTATTTTCTAAATAATTGATAACATCATCTCTTTTATCGTCTTCAAAATCTAAATCAATATCAGGCATTGATTTACGTTCTTTATTTAAAAATCTTTCAAAAAGTAAGTTATATTTTATTGGATCTACATCAGTGATATTAAGCAGATATGATACCAAACTTCCGGCAGCACTCCCTCTTCCTGGACCAACTAAAATATGATTATTTTTAGCGTATTTTACGTAATCTTGAACGAGTAAGAAGTAGTCTTCATAACCCATGTTAGTAATTGTTAGATATTCTTCATTTAATCTATTTCTATAGACAGGATTAGCTTTAATATTGATATTTTTTTCTTTTAAACCTTCTAAGATTTTTGAATGTAATAATTTTTTACTATCAACTTCATAATTATTAAATTTTGAATAGTTAAGTAAGTGGGCTCTTTTTTTCTTAAATTCAAAATCTACCTCATTAATAATTTTTTCAATATTATTAATTTCGTTTTCCTTATATAAATTTAAAATTTCTTCATTTGATAAAAAGTGGAAAGAATTATTTTTTTTATTATCTTCCATTTTTTCATCTTCTAAAGATAATTTTTCTTCATTTTCAATAGCGTGAAGTATTTTTAAAGTGAATGCTTCATCACTATTTAAATGTTTAATTGAAGGAAAACACACAATATCTAGTTCGTATTTTTTAATTAATTCACGATATTTATCGATTTTTTCTTGGTTTTCAAAGGAATGATTGTCTAATCCTACGTAAAACTCTTTGATATTGAGTTTATTGATTAATCCTAATTTTATCTTCTCTAAAAAGAGTTCTTCATTTTTTAATGAATTAAAGTAGGTTTCATCATCTAATTCGATTTCATTAAAAATAGGGGAAAGAGAAGATAAAATTACGATTAAATTATCGTAATTTATGTTTAATGAGTTTATTTCTTCAATATTAAAGAAGGAGAAGTTAATAGAAGTAGTTTTGATGATTGAATTTCCTACTTCTAACTTATTATAAAAGTTAGTAAGTTTAATTATTTCTTTATACCCTTCTTCATTTTTAATTAAAAAAGATAGATTATATTTAGTATCTATATTATTAATAGTTAATGAAAATATTGGTTTAATATCATTTTTTAAACATAAGGAATTAAAAAGAGGGTAGGAATAAATGTTATTAATTTCATTTATTCCTAGATACTTTATTCCTTCTTTTTTGCATTTTAAAATTAAGTCTTCAATACGGATTGAAGACTTAAAAAATGAATAGGAAGTAGTAATGTTTAATGGGTAATACATTATTTTTTAATTACTTTTTAATTTATTTTTTAATTCCTTCTTTAATTTTATCATCACAAGCTTTAATAAAAGCATCTAATTCACTTAAATCTTTGATTTGTGCTCCACTAGCTTGATTATGTCCGCCGCCTTTAAACATCATTGCGACTTCATTGACATTATAATATCTACTTCTTAAAGAAATTCTAAAACATGGTTCAGTAATATCTTCAGTGATTGAACACCAAATATTAATTCCTTTAATTGAAGAAAAGATATTAACATGTTCTTTTCCTTGTTCAGATGCTAGATTTAAATCATCTAAATCTTTTTGAGTTAAAACATAATATGCAGTACCAGCTTCACTAATTTTATAGTTATTTAAAACATATTTAGTAAATTCTAAATCTTTAATATCTTTTTCATACATTTTTTCATAGATACTAACAATATCAAGTCCGGTTTCTAATAAAATTGAAGCGACTTGGAAGGTGTGAGTAGTAGTAGAACCAAATAAATAGCGACCACTATCTCCAACAATTGCGGTATAAAAATAATATGCAGCTTCTTTAGAAATATTATTGTTTTCAAAATGTAATAACATATTAACTACAAGTTCACTTGCAGCAGCTAAAGAAGTATCAACAATTGAAATATCAAAGATATTATCGGTTTCTGGGTGATGATCGAGTTTAATTTTAAAACTTGCTCTTTCAAAACGTGGATCAGCGATTCTTTTTTTATCACCAACATCAACAATAATTGCTAAAAAATCTTCATCAAACCAAGTATCAGATTCTTTATCAACATTTGGATAAATCAATCCTTCGCCTGAAAAAGTAACGTGATTATCACCAAAAACTTTAACTATTTTATTAGGATAGTTTTCTTCGATATATGTTTTAAGACCAAATTGAGTTCCTAAAGCATCAAAATCAGGTTTAATATGTCTAAAAATAGCAATTCTATCGAATTCTTTGATTTTTTCTTCGATGAGTTTATATTCTTTTAAAAATTTTTCGCCTTCTAATTTAATATATTCGTTCATTAATTGTTTCCTTTCATATCAAGGTAAGCTTTATAAGCATCACGAGCTAACATGACTTCTTCATCGGTAGGAATAACCATGACTTTAATCTTGGATTCTGGTTTAGTGATAGTGAAAGTAGTGCCTCTTTTTCCGGCATAATCTAAATCTCTATCATAAGCGATTTCTAAAGCTTCCTTAGTTCTATCCATGATCATTTCACGAGATTCTGGGGAGTTTTCGCCAATTCCGGCAGAGAAAATTATTAAATCACAGCCACCGAGTCTAACAAAATATTGACCAATGAAATCTGCAATTCTTCTTGCCCATAAATCTAAAGCGAGTTGTGCATCTGGATTTCCTTCTAAAGCTGCTTTTTCAACGTCTCTAGAGTCGTTAGATACGCCACTAACTCCATATAATCCGCTTTCTTTATTAAATTCTTGGAAGATAGTTTCATTATCTTTGCCACTCATCTTTAAAACTTGATAATAAACTGATGGATCTAAATCACCAGTTCTAGTATTCATCATAATTCCACCGAGTGGGGTAAGACCCATACTAGTTGCAACACATTTACCATTTTTAACAGCGGTAATAGAAGCGCCACTACCTAAATGACAAACAATAATACGTTTATCTCCGTCTTTTTCGATATATTTTTCACCGATTTCACTTAAATATTTATGAGAAGTACCATGAGCACCATATCTTCTAATCATATATTTTTCGGTATATTCCTTTTTAATAGGATAGGTGTAATCTTCTTTATCCATTGTTTGGTGGAATGCGGTATCAAATACAGCAACTGCAGGAGTATTTGGTAATACTTTTTTAAATGCATCAAAACCAACAAGGTGAGCTTTATTGTGAAGTGGTGCGAGTGGAATTAATGATTCAATTTTTGAATAAGTATCTTCATTGAATAATGCGGATTCCTTAAAATATGGACCACCTTGGACAACTCTATGTCCTGTAGCTTTAATTTCATCTAAATGTTCAATAATTTTATTTTCAAGTAAAGCATCCATAACGATTTGGACTGCGACACCATGATCTTTTACTGGAACAATAGTCTTTTTGCTTTCTCCGTTTATTTTAATTTGGAAGATTGCATCTTCGTGTCCAATTCTTTCAACGATACCAGAAGTAATAACTTTTTCCTCTGGCATCTCATAAAGTTTGAATTTAAAACTGCTTGAACCACAGTTTACTGCCATTATTTTTGCCATTTTTATCTGCTCCTTAAAAAACTTACGAATTAATTATAATTGTTTTTGATATATATATCAAAATAAAAAGCATTTATTTTAAATACTTATTAAAATAGCGAAAGAAGTTAAATATCAAAGTTTTAGTAAATATCTAGTAGTTTTCTAGTAGATATTTAGTACTAATTAAATACTTGATAAGTACTGATTTAATAAGATTTTATGGAAAAAATATTTATTAATAGTAGAATATCAAGGTAATTTTAAATTATGAATCTGATTTACAAACTAAAAAAGAATATTAATCCCTTTTTCTTAATTGCATTATCGTTCTTAATTCTTCTTATTATAGGATCATTGATTTTATGGTCACCAATTTCTTTGCAAGAAGGAGTAAGCATTTCTTATATTGATTCTTTATTTACAACCACAACTAGTTTATGCGTTACGGGTTTAGTATCAATAAAAGAAGGAATTGGCGATACATATAACCTTTTTGGTAGAATTTTTATCTGCATTTTAATCCAAATTGGTGGTTTAGGAGTTATGACTTTTGTAACTTTATTCTTTGTTACTTTTAGAAGAAGATTAAAGATTACTGAACAAACAATGGTTAAAGAAAACTGGAATTTATCGAGTTTAAAACAAATTAGAAAGATATTTTATTATATTCTTGCTGTTGTTTTTACAATTGAAACAATCGGAGCAATTTTATCTTTCTTTTCGTTCTATTTTATTCATGATTTTTCACTTCAAGATGCAATAGGAATTTCTATTTTCCATAGCGTTAGTGCTTTTAATAATGCTGGTATCGATATTTTAGGTCCTACTAGTTTAATTAATTATTCTAACGACCATTACTTACTTTTTATTACATCTTTATTAATTATTTTAGGTGGTATTGGATACTTTGTTATTGTTGATGTCGTTAGAAATAAATTTAGATTTAAAAGATTATCTTTACATACTAAAGTTGCTATTTCTTATTCTTTATTTTTAATTATTTTTGGAACTTTAGTTATCTATATTACTGAATTATTTAATAGCGTTAGCGTTGTTTCAGCAATGGATGCTTATTTTTTAAGCGTTAGTGCTAGAACTGCAGGTTTTACGTCAGTTGATTTATATACTGTTAGAAATGCGTCCTTAATTATTATATGTATATTAATGTTTATTGGTGCTTCTAGTGGCGGATCTGGTGGCGGTATTAAGGTTACTACATTCGCAATCTTTATTGCATACATGAGAAGCTTAATAACTGGGAAACCGTCGACATTATTTAAAAGAAATCTTCGAGATGATTTAATTAAAAAAGCTATGGCTTTAACGATGCTTGGATTCTCTTTCTTCCTTTTAGGATTATTCTTAATTAGTGCTATTGAAGGAAATAGAGTTTATGTTCTTGATGGAGTAAGAATTTATGAAGAAGCTGAAGGAGCTTTATCTTTTACTACCATCGACTTTGCTTTTGAAGCGATGTCAGCTTTTGGAACAGTAGGTTTAACAACTGGATTTACTCCATATTTTTATGATGCATCTAAGTTTATTTTAATTTGTTTAATGTATATTGGTAGAGTTGGTCCAATGACTATCTCAATCATGTTTAAGCCAAGAAAAGAACAACTATATCGCTATGTTAGTGAAGATATAAGTGTTGGTTAATTTATTAACTAAAAAATAAATAATTTTTAATAAAATTTATATATAAATTAAGGATAAATATTTAAAAGATTCAAGGAGTGTAATTTATATGAGTAAGATTAAAAGTTCTATTGGAATTATTGGGCTAGGAAAATTTGGTTCCTATATTGCCCAAGAATTAGGTAAAAATGGGAAAAGTATCGTCTGTATTGATAAAGATGAAAATAAGGTAAAAAAGATTCTTCCTTATAGCGATGCCGCATATGTAAGTGAAGATTTATCAATCAAAACCTTAGAAGATACAGGTTTTAAAGAATGTGATTATATTTTAATTTGTATCTCTGAACACTTAGATACTGCGATTTTTGCTACCTTAAATGCCTTAAATTTAGGAGTAGAAAAAGTTATTTCAATTGCTAATAGTGAAGAACAAGGATTAGTCTTAGAAAAACTTGGTGCTGAAGTTATTTATCCTTATAAAGATAGTGCTGATAGACTTGTTAAAAAGATTTTGAATAATAACTTTTTAGATTATATTGCCCTTAATGATGATGTTGAAATTATTGAAGTCAAGGTTCCTAAATCCTTAATCGGAACTAGTGTTATTGAATCTGATATTAGACAAAAATACGGCATAAATATCATTGCTATTGAAAGCGAAGACAAAATTACAACCCGTATTCATCCTAACTATAAATTTAATAAGGAAGACGCTTTAGTTGTTATTGGTGATACTGATCAATTAAAGAAATTCCAAAATAAAGAATAATACTACCCAAAATGAGATATTTTACTCTATAATATTGGTAGAAAATTAATAAATATTTAAGAAAAACGGAGTATCTTAAAAATGGCTTATGGATTACTTTATGACTTTCTAAGCGGTCAAACTATTGAAGCATATAAATATTTTGGTGCTCATTTCACCCAACGGGAAGTCGAAGAGGATATGGAAGTTCCTCTTAAAAAAGACCAAACAAGGTCAAAGACAATTAAACATAAAAAGTTAGTTGATGGTGTAGTTTTTAGACTTTATGCACCAATGGCAAGCGACGTAAGTGTAATAGGAGACTTTAATAACCGGGATCCTTTTGTTCATAAAATGAATAAGATTGATGATTCTGGTGTTTTTGAACTTTTTATTCCTAATTTACACAATTATTCTTCTTATAAATTTCACTTTAAAAATGCACATGGAGAATATGTTGATAAAGCAGACCCATACGCATTTTTTAGTGAATATCGTCCAGGAACATGTTCAAGATTATTTAATATTGAAGGATTTATTCGGCATGATCGTCCATATTTAAATACTAGAGACCGTAATTTTGACCGCCCAGTTTCAATTTATGAAATGCATTTAGGTTCTTGGAAAGGAAAGGTTGATGGAAGAAATCTTTCTTATGAAGAAATCGCAGATTATTTAATTCCTTATTTAAAGGATTTAGGTTTTACCCATATTGAAATCATGCCAATTGTTCAATATCCTTTTGATGGTTCATGGGGATATCAAGCAACAGGTTTCTTTAGTGTTGACTCTCGATATGGTAATCCATTCCAACTTATGAGTTTTGTCGATAGAATGCATCAAGCTGGAATCGGAGTTATTTTAGATTTTGCTCCAGTTCATTTTGCAACTGATTCATGGGCATTAACAATGTTTGATGGTACTCCGATGTATGAATATGGAGATTCTCATATGTATTCTCCTTGGGGTAGTAAACAATTTGACTTAGGAAAAGATCCAGTTAGAAGTTTCTTAATGTCAGCAATGAACTATTTCCTTGATTATTTCCATTTCGATGGCATTAGAGTTGATGCTGTTAGTAATATTGTTTATTGGGATGGCAATAAGAATAATGGAGAAAATACCGGAGCTACCGAATTTATTAAAAGATTAAACGGTAAAATTCATATTGCTCATTGTAGCGTAATGATGATTGCTGAAGATTCTACCGATTTTACAATGGTTACTAAACCTACCGATTGGAATGGCTTAGGATTTGATTATAAATGGGATTTGGGATGGATGAATGACACCTTAAAATACTATAAACTTGATCCTATTTATAAAAAATATGACCATAATAAGCTTACTTTCTCGATGGCATATTTCTATAGTGAAAATTTCATGCTTCCTTTATCTCATGATGAAGTAGTCCATGGAAAAGGAACTATTTTAAATAAGATGTATGGAGATTATGATACTAAATTCGCATTAGTTAGAAATCTTTATACCTATCAATTTGGTCATCCAGGTAAAAAGCTTAACTTTATGGGAAATGAACTTGCTTCTTGGGATGAATGGAATGAAAATAAATCACTTCCTTGGGATTTAAAACGTTTCCCTAAACACGATAGTGTCTATAGACTTGTAAGAGATTTAAATCTTATCTATAGAAACGAAGAAGCAATGTATTTTGAAGAATATAATCCAGTTCATTTTAACTGGCTTATGGTTGATAATGCTAATGATAGCGTCTTTGCTTTTGAAAGAAGAGTTAAGGATTCTCATTTAGTATTTATCTATAATATGACTCCTAATTACTATGAATATTATGATATTGGTTTAACTAGAAGTGGAACTTATGAAGAAATATTTAATAGTGATAAGGATGTTTATGGCGGATCTAATGCATATAATGGACTTCCTTTAACAAGTAGTGAATGGGGACCTGAAAATAAACCTCATAAATTAACTGTTAAACTAGCTCCTTATGCAGCAATGATCTTTAAATTTAAAGAATAAGAATAAAATAGAATAAGACTATTAATTTTTATATAATTATTAAGTTGTTTTAAATAAATTAAATTCATTTCTCTTTTATAACGAGAAATGAATTTATTATTTATATAAAAGAAAAGAAAAAAGAAGAAGGAGAAAATATGTACTTTTCAAATAAGGAAGAATTCAAAAAAGAGTACACTAATAGAATTATTGCAAAATATGGTAAAAGTCCAG
This sequence comes from uncultured bacterium, assembly GCA_949299195.1. Lineage (GTDB taxonomy): Bacteria > Bacillota_I > Bacilli_A > RFN20 > CAG-826 > Onthovivens. The sequence goes on from CASFZN010000020.1 coordinate 52,713, forward strand.
AAGATGCACATATTAGTGAACAATTCGATATTTTAGGAGAACTCGTTAGAGATTATAGCGGTGTTAACTGGAGAAATACTCGTCAAAGTGTTACTCAACATGGTGGTAAACAACTTGTTTATTTCTCAATGGAATTTTTAATTGGCAGACTCTTAACTTCCAATATGATGAATTTAGGTATCTTTGATGTTGTTAAAGAAGGACTTAAAGAATTAGGAATTGATATTGGAAGACTTGAAGATGAAGAAGCTGATGCTGGATTAGGAAATGGTGGCTTAGGTAGACTTGCTGCATGTTTTTTAGATTCTATCGCATCTTTAGGTTATCCAGGAAACGGTAACTGTATCCGTTATGAATATGGTTTCTTTAAACAAAAGATTATTAATGGGGCTCAAGTAGAACTTCCAGATCAATGGTTATCTAATGGATTCGTTTGGGAGGTTAGAAAACCTAAACATTCCTGCGAAGTTAACTTTTATGGAAACGCAGAAACTTATTTAAAATCTGATGGAAGCTATGCAATTAGAACTTCAAATGCTATTAAAGTTAAAGCTTGTCCATATGATGTTTATGTTGCTGGATATAAAAATGGTATTGCTAATACTTTAAGATTATGGAGTGCACAACCAAGTGAAGAAAATATTCCAACCAACCAATCTTTTGAAGAATATTTACAAACTTTAAGTGAATTATGTCATGGTCTTTATCCAGATGATTCAACTGAACATGGAAAATTATTAAGATTAAGACAACAATATTTCTTCGTTTCAGCCGGATTACAATCAGTTATTAGAACTCATAAAAGAGTTTGTGGAACCTTAGATAATTTACCTGAAAAATACGTTTTCCAACTTAACGATACCCATCCAATCTTAGCAATCCCAGAATTAATGAGACTTTTAATGGATGAACATGGTTATGGATGGGATGATGCTTATGCAATTGTTGAAAAGTGTTTTGCTTATACCAACCACACAATCATGGCAGAAGCCTTAGAAAAATGGCCAATTAGATACGTTCAACAATTATGCCCAAGATGTTATATGATTATTGAAGAAATCAATAGAAGATTCCTTCTTTGGTGTAATAAAAATAACATCAGTGACGGCGAAAAATTCAATATGTCTATCATTAAAGATGGTATGATTCATATGACAAATTTGGCTTGTTACGTTGTTTTCTCAATTAATGGCGTTGCAGCATTACATACTGAAATCTTAAAGAAAGATACGTTAAAAGAATTCTATAAATATTTCCCAAATAAATTTAATAATAAAACTAATGGTGTTACCCATAGAAGATGGTTAATGTATGCAAACCCAGAATTATCTGATTTTATTACCAAAAGAATCGGAGAAGATTGGAAAAAACATCCAGAACAATTAGAAAAATTATTAGAATTTAAAGACGATAATGAATCTTTAGTTGAATTAAGACAAATTAAATATAATAACAAGGTTAAGCTTGCTAAATATATTAAAGAACATAACGATGTTGAAGTTGATCCTAATTCAATCTTTGATATTCAAATTAAGAGATTACACGCTTATAAAAGGCAATTATTAAACGTCTTTAAAATCATTCATTATTACTATCAAATTAAAACTAATCCAGAGTTTAAGATGGTTCCTCATACCTATATCTTTGGTGCAAAAGCTGCCCCTTCATATGCTTTTGCTAAAGAAATCATTTTACTTATTACTCAAGTAGCAAAAGTAGTTAATAATGATCCAGTAGTTTCTAAATATATGAAAGTTGTATTTATCGAAAACTATGGCGTTTCTTTAGCAGAATTAATGATTCCTGCAGCAGATATTTCAGAACAAATTTCAACCGCTGGTAAAGAAGCTAGTGGTACTGGTAATATGAAATTTATGATGAATGGTGCTTTGACTTTAGGTACTTTAGATGGTGCTAATGTTGAAATTAATGAAAGAGTTGGAGATGAAAATTCATTTATCTTTGGATTAAAGGTTAAAGATATTGAAGATATTAAGGCTAAAGGATTATATAATCCATGGGATTTGTATAATAATAATCAATATATTAGAGTCGTATTAGATTCATTATTTAAAGGTCCATGGTGTGAAAATATTCCTAATAGATTTAGAGGAATTTTCGATGAAATCATGAATCATAATGATGAATATTTCACTCTCTTAGACTTTGATGCTTATATTAAAGAAAATGTTAGAGTTGATGAATATTATTTAAAGAGAGAAGAATGGTTCAAATCTACTTTAATTAATATCGCATTAAGTGGATATTTCTCAAGTGATAGAACAATCGAAGACTATAATAGAGATATCTGGCACTTAAAGAAAGTAGAACTTTAATCAAAAACTTATTCAAATTTTATAACACCTAAGTCAGTTTGATTTAGGTGTTTTCTTATTGGTCAAAAATCATATTATTAGGAGTTTTTTAGTGAACTTTGACCTATTTTAAAACTACTGAAAATCGACTAGCGATTTTACTAGTCAATTTTCAGAGTATATTTTTAAGATTATTTTACGATAATTTCGTTAACGAATTTTAACTTATTTAAAATTTATTTAAAAAGCGAGAGAAGTTAAAAAATAACGAAAATTATCGTGTTTTTGAATACACAAAAAAACTACTAGTTTATTCGCTAGTAGTTTTCTAGTAGTTTTTTAGTAATTTTCTAGTATATTATTCTTCAATATTTACATGCCCTAAAGCATCTTGAACACGACTTCTTAAATATGAAAGGATCGATTTTCTAGTAATGATACCAATAAAGACACCTTTATCATCAACAACAGGTACAAAGTTTTGTTCCATTGCCATATTAATTAAGGCATCCATAGGTTCTAAAACGTTAATAGCAGTATAACTTCTATAGGTTGGAACTTCTAAAACATTAATATTGTTATATTCATTAACGTTAAACTTTAAATTATTTTTAACATAATATAATAAGTCACCTTCATTAATAGTTTTAATATAACAACCATTTTCATCAATTATTGGAAGTACTGTATATCGATAGTGTTCAAATATTTCTAATACTTGTCTTATAGACATATTAGAAACTATCGATTTAATCTTAGATTTTGGGGTTAAAAAGAAAAGAATATTCATAACAACTAATTTCCTCCTAAATAACAACTTATCTATTATTTTATCTATTTTTCATAAACATATCGATTCAAAATTTTTAAATCTTTAAAAATAAAGATAAATACTAACGAAATTGATACTCCAATAACTCCTTGAATAACATCATATCCACTAGAAATTAAAGAAGTAGTTAAATCAAAATTATAAACGATTAAATAATAGATAAAATAAGATAAAACCATTGGAATAAAGGATAGATAAATAACTAAGTATTTTATTTTAGTTTTATATAAATATTTATAGATTAAAAAAGCTAATAAACATTCTAACGATTTAGCAATTATAGTAAAAGGGATACAAGTAAAATATCCTCCTACTAAATCCCCTAATCCACATCCAATAATAGTAGAAAATATCCCAATTATTGGACCAAAACTAATAGTTAAAAATATTGCTATTCCATCACTTAAATTAAAATATCCTAATCCCCCTAAATAAGGTATTTGAATAAAATAAGTAAAGATAAAAATTAAAGCACTAGATAGTGCTAAATAGGATATTTTAATTATTATATTTCTAACATTAAAATGATGAACACGTTCATCATTTTGATTATTTATTTTTAATAAATTCTTCATAAAATTCTTCTATTGTATAAACTTCAATATTATGTTCTTTTAAAAACTTAGTAAAGATTCCTTCCCCTTTAAGTAAGCCTCCATCAAATCTACCATTATGAATTTCATGGACCCCACAAGAAGGAGATCTATCAGTTAAAATAGCTTTGGTACAGTGTTTATATGAAATTGGATTCATACATTTTCTCGCACCTTCTTTAAAATAATGGGTTACATCCTCCCCTTCTTTATTAATAACAACTCCACTTCTAATTTCACTAGGAATTCTAGGAATTCCTAATCCACCCATAACTTCTGGACAAAGTGGAAGAAGTTCAAATTTCATTAATATTTCTTTAACTAAAGGATTATATTTTCCTTTTCCATCATATCTAACTTTATCGCCAACTAAACACGCACTAATAATTACCGTTTCCATATTCTATTAAATTTATTTTACCCTTAAAACAAACTCAAATTATAGATTAATTTAAGGTATAATTCTAGATAGTGAACTCAAAATTAACTCTTTTAGGAAATGTAGATATTAATGGAAGTGTTTATAAGGTATATTTAAACACTTCTTTAAAACATTTTAAAAGAATCTCTTATCGCTATAAAAATGGTGAATTCATCGTTAATTACCCTCTTAAAATCTTAGTTAATAAAGAAAAAGTATTAAAAGAAATTAAAGAATGGGGAATTAAACTAGATAAAAAGAATCGCCTTATAAATGAAAGTGATGATTTTATTAAAATAGATGAATATAATCATAGATTTATCTATATTTTAGGTAAAAGATATTATTTAAATGAAAATAGTGAAATAACATTTAAAAATATTAATATAAAGGTTGAAAATAAAGACATATTCTATAAAAGACTCTCTAAATATATTTATAGTGATTTAGAAACTAGATTTAGAGAATATGAAATAAAAATGGATATACCTATTAAATATAATTTAAAACTAAAGAATACTAAAACTAGATATGGTAGTAACTCTAAAAAAACCAATACCATTTATCTTTCATATATGCTTTTTCCTTATGATTTAGAAATAGTTACCTCTACCATTGTTCATGAACTCGCCCATTATTACGTATTTAATCATTCCAAAGAATTTTATAAAGTAATTAATAAATACTTTAAAGAATATAAAAAAATGGATTATTATTTAAAACATAAGATTTATGAATTAAATAAGAAAGAAAATAAAGAAGATGGAAAAAAGTAGTAATAGTAGTAACAATAAAAATATTATTAGAATAACTAGTAAAGATAATAAACTCATTAAATTTCTTTATAAATTAAGAACTAATTATAAAGAAATAAAGAAGAATAATATCTTTATAGTAGAAGGAGAACATTTAGTAAAAATGGCTAATTTTTCTAAAGTTTTAGAATATGTTCTGACTTTAGAAGAATTAAACTATTTATCATCTAATATTATTCAATATTTAGTAAATGAAGAAATAATGAAGAAATTATCGATTAATAAAAGTATTTCTAAAGTAATTGGAGTAGTAAGAATAAAAGATAATAATATAGATAATATCATTGATAATTTAACTAATAATAGTGGTAGTAATACTAATAATAAAAACACAATTATTTATTTAGATAACCTTCAAGATCCTGGTAATGTAGGAACTATTATAAGAACTTCATTAGCATTTAATCTTAATACTGTTATTTCTACTAACTTTCCTATTTTTTATAATGAAAAAACTATTCAAGCATCTCAAGGAGCTATCTTTAATATGAATTTAATAAAAGGTGATATAACTTTATTAAATTCATTAAAAGATAAAGGATATAAAATAGTTGCTACTACCTTAAATACTCATTCTATAGATCTAGAAGAATTTAAAACTATTTATAAAAATGAATTAGATAATATAGTCTTAGTAATGGGTAATGAAGGACAAGGAATAAGTAAAAAAATCGAAGAAATAGCAGATTATTTCGTTAAAATTAATATCTCTAATACCATAGATTCTTTAAATGTTGCGATAGCTCATTCAATAGTTTTATATACATTAAAAATAATGTAAAAAGGATGTTGAAATACTAATTATTAATAATAAAATACCTTTTGTTTTTCATTTTAAAAATCAAAAGGTATTTTATTTATGACTATTTCCTTACTTATTGTTATTTATTTAGTATTTATATCTTTAGGGCTACCAGATTCTATTATTTCATCGGCATGGCCTTCTATTAGTGAATCCTTAGGAGTAGAAGCTTCCTATCAAGGAATATTATCTTCATTTATTTCAATAATGACGATCATCTCGGCATTTTTTTCTCCTTATTTAATAAAAAAGTTTACTACAAAATATGTAGTTTTATTTTCAATTCTTTTAACTTGTTTAGGATTAATTGGCGCTAGTTTTATCCCTAATTTCTGGTTATTTTTACTTATTGCAATTCCTTTAGGACTTGGAGGAGGAGCAATAGATAGCGCTTTAAATAACTATGTAGCGCTTCATTATAAAGCCTTACATATGAACTGGCTTCATAGCTTTTGGGGAGTCGGAGCTTTTGTTTCACCTTTAATTCTTTCTAGTTTTTTAGAAAGCGATATTAATGGATGGAGGGTCGCTATAAGAATTTTGGCTTTGATTCAAATAAGCATCTTTTTAATTACTTTATTAACCCTTCCTTTATGGAAGAAAAGTGAAATAATTTTCGAAAATAGAGAAAAAATAGTAGAACAAAAAGAAGAAGATAAAAAAGCAGATATTACCCTTAAACAAACCTTTAAAATTAGAGCCTTATTCCCAGCTTTATTTGCTTTTTTTAGTTATATTGCAATTGAATCATTAACCGGATTTTGGTTTTCTTCAATGATTACTTATGGATTTGTTGATAGTAATGGTAATTCACTTGTTCCATATGATTTAGCAACTGAATGGACAACATATTTTTATCTAGGTATTAGTGCTGGAAGATTTATAGCTGGACTTTTATCATTAAAATTTAATGAAAAAACTATGATAAGAATTGGAGAAAGCGTTCTTTTTATCGGGGTTATTTTAATGATGATGCAATTTGAAATCTATTTAATGCCGGTTGCTTTAGTTTTAATTGGATTAGGCTGCGCTCCTGTTTATCCAGCAATTATTAAATCTACTCCTATTAGATTCTCAAAAAAATATTCTCAAAATATTATGGGATTAGAAATGGCTTTTGCTTATATTGCTAATTTTACGATTGCTCCACTTTTTGGTCCTATTGCTAATGCCACAACTTTTTTAATACTTCCATATGTAGTTTTTGGCTTCTTAATCATTCTTATATTAGGTAATGAAATTACCAATTATAAGGTTAAAAAAGTTCCAGAAATTGTATTAAATTAGATAGAAATATCTAATAAATTACGATATTATATTAGTTGTTTAAAAATGGCGATGAAGAGAAGTAGTAATTAACTTTAATTCTTTTACCAGTGAAGAGTGATGGTGAGAAACTCAAAAAGAATGGTTAATGAATTCGTCTCAGAGCTTCTTTGATGAAGACGTGTACTTTTACGTAAATAAAGTAAATTAAGTAAGAATTAGGATGGTACCGTGTAGAAGATAATTTCTTTGCACTCCTATACACTAATTCTTTTTTTATTTATTTAAACTATTTTTAAAGATAAAGGGGTAATGGATATGGATCCAAAACAAAAATTTGAAGAACTAAGAAATAATGCTAAAAAAGATTTAGAAAATTTTAGTGATTGTCTTCAAGAACTCATTCTTTTAAGAAATAAGTATCTTGCTAAAAAAGGACTTATTCCTTTAATGATGAATAATATTAAAGATGTCGAAGATAAGAAGGCTTTTGGAGAATTATATAATTCTTGTAAAAACGAAGTTGAAGCCTTATTTAATGCTAAAATTAGTGAACTTGAAGCTAAAAAATTAAATGAAGAATTAAAAAAAGAAAAGATAGATATTACTCTTCCTGGAAATAATTATGATAGGGGGGTTGCTAATCCTTTTTATAAAGTAATTAATGAAATTGAAGATATCTTTTTAGGAATGGGATATTCAATTGAAACTGGTCCAGAGGTAGATTTTGATAAGTATGTTTTTGAATTATTAAATATTCCTCATGATCATCCTGCTAGAGATATGCAAGATACTCTATATATTGATAACAATTTATTACTTAGAAGCCATACTTCAAGTGTTCAAGCTCACGTTATGGAAAAAGCAAAAGGAAAACCAATTAAAATTATCTGTCCTGGAAAAACATATCGTAGAGATAACGATGATATGACTCACTCCCATCAATTTGCTCAAGTTGAAGGCTTAGTTATCGATAAAAATATCAATTTAGGTAATTTAAAAGCTACTTTAGAATTATTTGCTCAAAAGATGTTTTCTAAAGACACCAAGGTTAGATTTAGATCTTCTTTCTTCCCATTTACAGAACCATCTGTAGAAGTAGATATTTCTTGTTTTAACTGTAAAGGCAAGGGATGTAATATCTGTAAAGGTACTGGATGGATTGAAATTTTAGGTGCTGGAATGGTCCATCCTAATGTTTTAAGAATGTCAGGATATGATCCTGAAGTTTATAGTGGATTTGCTTTTGGAATCGGCATTGAAAGAGTCACAATGCTTAAATATGGAATCTTAGATATTCGTAAATTTTATCAATCAGATTTAAAGTTTATAGCAGAATTTAAGAAGGTAGTGGAGGAATAAAATTTATGTTAGTAAGTTTAAAAGAGGTCGGAAAATACGTAGATATTTCTTCATTAACTCCTGAAGAAATCGCTTCAAAATTAACTTTTGCTGGAATTGAGGTAGAAGAAATTAAAAAAAGTGCTAATGCTACTAATTTAGTAATTGGCGAAGTTTTAACTTGTGAAAATCATCCTAATAGCGACCATTTACATGTTTGTAAAGTAGATATAAAAGGCGAAATATTAGATATAGTTTGCGGCGCTCCTAATGTTAGAAAAGGATTAAAAGTAATTGTTGCTAAGGTTGGAGCAAAATTAGGTGATAAAACTATAAATGCTGGTGAAATTAGAGGCGTTAAATCTAATGGAATGCTCTGTGCTTTAAATGAACTTGGAGTTGACCCAAAATACTTAAAACCTGAACAAATCGCAGGTATTGAAGAATTAAGCGATGATGCAGTTGTAGGAAATGAAGATGTTTTAGGTTATTTAGGACTTGATGATACTATTTTAGAATTAAATCTTTTAGCAAATAGAAGTGATTGTTATTCCCTTTTTAATGTTGCTAGAGAAATTGGAGGATTATTTAATCTTCCAGTTAATATTCCTGAATATGACGAAATTAAAACCTATGAAGATAATGAATTTGTTATCTCTAGTGAAAGTGATAATTCTCCGCTATTTTATGGAAAAATCTTTAAAGGAATCGAAGTAAAAGAATCACCATTATGGCTTAAAAATGTTCTTCAAAGTGAAGGGATTAGATCTATTAATAATTTAGTAGATTTAGGAAATTATGTAATGCTTTTAACTGGTCAACCAGTACATCTATATGATTATGATAATTTAAAGAAAAAAGAATTAATTATTAAAGATGATATTAGTGAAGAGTTTGTAGCTCTTGATGATAAAACCTATTCAATTATTCCAGGAGACTTATGTGTTACCTCTAATAATGAAACCATGTGTTTAGCAGGAATTATGGGTGGAAAATATAGTGAAATTGAACAAACAAGTAAAAACTTTGTTTTAGAAGTAGCTAATTTCCATTTTGCGTCTATTAGAAAAACATCTACTAGACTTGGATTAAGTAGTGATTCATCTTTAAGATTCTCTAAAGGTATTAATAAAGATCAAGCAGATTATGTTATTAATCTCTTTACTCACTTACTTAAGGAAGTGAGTAAAGTAGATAGTATCTCTCAAACAATAATTTATGATACTTTAACTCATGAAAATAAAGAAATTGAATGTTCTTTATCTTATATAAATAATAGATTAGGAAGTAATTTTACTATTAATGAAGTAAAAGAATGTTTAACTAGATTATCATTTAAAGTTATAGATTTAGATGAAACTAATAATACATTCAAAGTATTCGTTCCTTCTTTTAGAATCGATGTTAATGAAAAAGCTGATTTAAGTGAAGAAGTTATTAGATTCTATGGTTTTGATAGAATCACTAACGAACTTCCAGTTATGGAAACTACTCGTGGTACTTTATCTCCTTTAAGAGTTAAAGAAAGAATGATTGAATCCTATTTATTAAGTAATAATTTTAATGAAGTTTTAACCTATACCCTTATTTCTAAAAAAGATAATGAAATGTTTAATTATTTAAATAATAGTGAATCTATTCGTATTTTTAACCCATTAAGTGAAGATAGATCAATCATTAGAAAGAATTTATTATCATCCCTATTAAGAAACGTTGAATATAATTTAAATCATCAAAACTATGATTTTAATGTCTTTGAAATTTCTAATGTTTATTTTGGGGTTAATAAAGAAGAAACTCATTTAGCTTTAGCGATGATTGGAAATAAATTACTTCAAGATGATATCGTTTTAGGTCCTAAAACTTTTTATGATGCTAAAGGTGTTTTTGAAGGCATCTTAAATATGCTTAATATCGATTCTAACCGTGTTAAATATAATTTATTAAGCGAAGAAGAACTTTCAAGAAATGAGTTCCATCCTTATAGAAGCACAAAAGTAGTTATTGATGGAAAAGTTGTTGCAGTTATTGGAGAAATTCATCCACTTAAAAGAAATGAATTCTCTATAAAAAAAGACTGTGTTGTATTAATGGAAATTAATTTAACTAATTTATTTAATGTAAGAAGTGCTAATAATAAATATTTAGAATTCTCTAAATATCCTAGTGTTACTAGAGACTTTGCATTCATTGTTAGTGAAGAATATAAATATATTGATATTAGAAATGAAGTTAAAAAATGTTCTTCGTTAATTAAAGATGTTAAATTATTCGATATTTATAAAGGTGAACATGTTGAAAAAGGACATATTTCTCTTGCTTTATCAATTACATTAGAAAAACTTGATTCTACTTTAAAAGAAGATGAAATTAATGCAGTTGATAATAGAATTAAAGAATCTTTAATTAATAAATTTAAAGTTAAATTTAGAGGATAATTATGGGATTAATTTTTAATATAGAGTCTTTAAAAGATCATAAAATTGAAGTAATTAATTATAGTGAAAAGGATTATTTAGATTCTTTAAATAAACTTAATCATTGTGGTGATATTAAATCTTTTAAAGGAATTGAAGGTGAAATTAAAATCATTAAAATTAAAGATTTATATGATATTAAGTTTAATGTAAAAGTAGAAATAGAAGCTATTTCTACTTATACCTTTAATGAATTTATTTATACTGAACATTTAACTGATGAATTATTTATAACTAATAATAAAGATATGGAAGATGATGAAGTAATTTATGAAGAATCAACTTCCTTAGATTTAGACCAATTAGTCTATTCCTTAGTAGTTGTTAAAATACCTATTGATTTGCATAAAGAAGGTGAAACTCTTCCTAGTGGAAAAGGCTTTAAAGTATATTCCGAAGATGAATTAGAAGAAGAGCTTGCTAAAGAAGAAAGTGAATCTTCGCCTTTTGATGTATTAAAGGATTTAGACCTAGATTAGTGCTAGATAAGTACTAGACTAGTAAAGAATCGGTAGTTTTATAAAGCATATAAGTGGGGGTTTTCCTCCACTTTTTAATTTTTTCTCCCACTTTGCTCCTTTTATGTCCAATTTGATTAGCTTATAATATGCTTAGTTTAAAAAAAGTACGATAAAATACGTACTTTTTAAATTAAAAACTTTTATACTTAAAAACTACTAGAAAACTACTAAAAATTTACTAAAAAACTTTAAAAAGTGCTTGTGTTTATTTATATATATAGTAAAATATAGTCATGTGGTAGAAAGTGGGATAATTTGGAATTATGTTTATCGGAAGCTATGATTACACTATCGATTCAAAATCTAGATTAGTTATTCCATCCAAATTCAGAAATGAAATTGGTAACGAAACTAATGTTTATTTAACTAGAGGTTTTGATGGTTGTATCTCAATTTATAAAGAATCCGATTTCCAATCCTTTATCCTAAGGTATCAAGCCCACAGTTATGAAAAAAGTGAAGTTCGTCAAGCTCTTCGTAGTTTCTTAGATTCTGTGGTTCAAATTACAATCGATTCCCAAGGAAGAATTCTTATTCCAACTAAAGTATTAGAAAAGTATAAGATCAAATCCAAGGTTCATATTCTAGGAGCCATTGACCATTTCGAAATTTGGGACAATGAAATCTGGAATAAACAAGAAGACGAAATCGATTCTAAATTTGAATTAAATGCCGAGAAGATATTCAAAAATGAAGAGTAATGAGCATTATTCAGTCCTTCTAAAAGAATCAATCGAAGGATTAGAAATTAAAAAGGATGGTATCTATGTCGATATGACCTTAGGAAGAGGCGGCCATAGTGAAGAAATCCTTAAAAGGTTAGATAAAAATGGAAGACTATATTGTTTCGATCAAGATAAAGAAGCGATTGAATATTCCTATGAAAGATTAAAAAAAGTTAGTGATAACTTTGAAATAATCTATTCTAACTTCAAAAATGTAAAAGAAGAACTTCATAAAAGACACGTTGATAAAGTCGATGGCTTCTTATTCGATTTAGGTGTCTCATCTCCTCAGTTTGATGAAGATTATCGCGGTTTCTCTTATCGATACGATTCAACACTTGATATGAGAATGAATCTAAATAATAAGTTAAGCGCTAAAGAAGTTATCAACACCTATTCTTTAAATGATTTAGTTAAAATCTTTAAAGAATATGGAGAAGAAAAATACTCATATAGTATTGCTAAAAAGATTGTAGAAACTCGAAAAGTAAAAGAGATTAACACTACATTTGAATTAGTAGACCTAATAAAAGCTTCAATTCCGGCAAAAGAACTTTATAAGGACAAACATCCTGCTAAAAGAATCTTCCAAGCATTAAGAATTGAAGTTAATGATGAGTTAAATGTCTTAAAAATCGCACTTAATGATTCGCTATCGATGTTAAATAAAAACGGAAGAATCGTAGTCATCTCCTTCCATTCCTTAGAAGATAGAATCGTTAAAGAAATCTTTAAATCCGTCAGTGTTATTAAAGGAAATAGAAATAACGATTATATCCTTCCTAAAGATATGAAAGAAGCTGATTATGAATTAGTTAATAAAAAAGTAATTCTTCCTAGTAATGAAGAAATCGAAGAAAATCATCGAAGTAAAAGTGCCAAACTTAGAATCTTAAAAAGAAAATAAAATTGAAATTCAAGATTTAATTAAAAATATTTAAAAAAACAATAATAGGAGTGTAAAAGTCATATGGAAATGAAAGATAAAATTTATAGAACAAATCATAAAAAAGGTTATTACTATTTAAAGAAAATTGGTCTTTATACCTCAATTGCTATTGGAGTTTCAGTTTTATTTGCAATTCCTGTTTCTATTGTTAAAAGTTTAGTTAGAGTTGAACCAATTAGTGAAACTATTTCTAACCCAACTTTAGAAGATAAAGAAGTAGGAACTTTAGAATTCTAATTTTCTTTTCTTGTTAATTTAAAAATTAATTCTTTTAGAATCCTTAATATATAATTTCCCCCTTTAAATAAAGAGTCGCTAAAATAAAGTAGTTCGCGACTTTTTATTTTTATATCTTTTTATATATTTTTAAATTCAAAAATACCGATAACTACTATAAGTAATATATTACTTATAAAGTGTTATATTTCATTGTTTTTTATTCATTTTCATATTAAAATTATCAATATGGATAAAACTGTAGCTGCAATTGAGATAAAAAATAGTAATTTTAAATTATTAATTGGATATCTTTTTGAAAATAAGATCAATGTTTTATATAAAAAGACCTATCCTTTAAGAATTTCTAATAAAGATGGGGATATTTATGATTTAAATTCTTTAAGTGAAGACTTAAAACAAATAAAAAATATCTCTGACCCTAAAAAAAGATTAAGAGTTGATATCAATGAGGTAGTTTTGGCGCTCCCTCCTTTTGGACTTGAAGTATATGAAGCTAGTAAAACAACTTCAACTGTTGATATCGATGCTAAAATCAATAAAACTGATATCTCTAACTGTTTAAATATGTTTAAAAAGTTATCATATGATACTACTAATTCATCAATAGTTGATATTGTTCCTTTTGCTTTTAGTGTCGATGATAATCGTACATTTTTTACTCCACCTTTAGGAGAAACTTCTAAATCCTTAATGATTAACGCTCATATTTATATGATGCCTACTAGAATCGTTGATTCTTTTAAAAAAGCAATTAAAAATGCTGGATTAGAAGTAAGTAGAGTGGTTATTGAACCTTTAGGCGTTAATTCATTACTCAATTTAAATAAGATTGAATACGATAACTATTTACTCGTTGATTATAATAAAGACAATACTGTTGTTTCATTTTTAGGTAATAACCGTTTATATGCTTCAAAATTCTTCTCGGTTGGTGGCAACGAAATTACTAAATCAATTGCAAATTCCTTTGAAATTTCAATGGATAAAGCTGAAGAAATTAAGTGTTTATATGGCCTTGATTTAAGAGAAACTGCTTTTAATGCGCCAATATTAAGTGTTATTGGAGAAGATAATGTTTCCCGTAAACACAACATTAAAGAATTAAGAGAAATCATTGAACAAAATCTTGTTCAATGGAATGTTTTATTTTTAAACTGCATCAATACTCTTTTATATGATTATGGTGATTTAAAAGAATCAATTCCAATTGTTTTTACGGGCGATGCAACACTTTTAAACGGATTTAAAGATTTTATCTATAAAAATTATCCTAATAACGATGTTAGATTCTATAGTAATGATTCAATTGGTGCTTTAAAACCTGGGGATGTAAATTTACTTGGAAGTGTCGCTTTTGTTTCAACCTATAAAGGTAGTTTAGAAGATGAAGTAAGAGTTGAAATTAAACACGTCTCTAGAAAGAAAGAAAAAGAAATCTATAGAGAAGATGAAGATGAATTATAAAATATAAAAAATATACGATATTATTCGTTAAATATAATTAAAGTAGAAAAAATAATAAGTAATAAGGAAGGGTAAAAATATGAACGTACATGAATTAGATGGATTTGAACCTGTAGCCCGAATTGTAGTTATTGGAGTTGGTGGAGCTGGAAATAACGCAATTAATAGAATGATCGATGAAGAAATTAGAAACGTTGAATTCTATGTTGCTAATACCGATAAACAAGCTTTATCTTTATCAAATGCTCCTAATAGAATCATTTTAGGCGAAGATGTTACTGGTGGACTTGGTGCAGGTGGTGATCCAGAAACCGGAAGAAATGCTGCTGAAGCTAGTGCTGAAGATATTAGAGAAATTGTTAGAGGTGCTAACATGGTCTTTATTGCAGCTGGAATGGGTGGAGGAACCGGTACTGGTGCTACTCCAGTTATTTCTAGAATCGCAAGAGAAGAAGGTGCTTTAACTGTTGCTATTGTTACTCGTCCATTTACTTTTGAAGGTAAAAAGAAGGTTGAATCTTCAATTCAAGGTTTAAATGATTTAAGAGCTGTTTGTGACTCTTTAATCGTTGTTAGTAATGATAAATTGTTATTAAGTAGCGGAAATCTTCCTATTGGAGAAGCTTTCTCCTTAGCAGATGGAGTTTTAACTCAATCAGTTAAAACTGTTACTGATTTAATTTTAATGCCTTCATTTATTAACTTAGATTTTGCTGATGTTAAAGCTACTTTAAAAGATAGTGGCGTCGCTTTAATTGGATTTGGAAGTGGAAAAGGACCAAATAATGCAATTGATGCTGCTGATAGTGCACTTTCTTGTCCGTTAATTGAACAATCAATTGAAGGCGCAAGAAAAGCAATTTGTCATATTACCTGCGGTCCAAAAGTATCCTTACTTGATTGCCAAACCTGTGTAGATCATATGGTTTATAGCTGTGGTGGTAATTTAGATTTAAAATTTGGAATTTCTGTTAATGACCAATTAGGTGATGAAATTTTAGTTTCAATTATTGCAGGTGATTTCAATACTGAATTTGATTTCTCAGTTGCTCCTGGAACAAAACTTGATTTAACTGCATTAAGAGAAGAAAAGAGCCGTATGCAACAAGCATATTTTGAGAAAAATGTTGAACAATCTCGCTTAATGGAAGAAGAAATGCAATCAAGAATTGAAAAACAAAATTCCTTAAATAGTGAAGAAAATTCAATTATTCCAGATTTCTTAAAAGATGATTTTGAATAAAATAAATTTAATACTATAATATTTTTAACCTCCTGCGTTTGGATTATTTTTAAAAAACTTAATTCCAAGCCTGACATAAAAGAAAAGATCCCTTTCTTAGTTATATTAACTAGATTGGGATCTTTTCTTATTATTTAGAAGATTTTATGAACAACTACAAAACGTTTTTACCTTAATTGACTATATTATAACTAGAAACTATCTTAAATATGTAGTCTTTTTTACGGTTATTATAAAAGTAAGATAAGAAGTCATCTCAGTTATTAATAATAATCCAATAGTTAAAAATAAAAGACCTAACTTATTATCAAGTAATATAAATTGTTCAATTATTCCAATAATTAAAGAAGCAATACCTAAAATAAGTAAAATAATTACTACTATAAAGGCAAATCTATTGATAGACCCATCTCTTTCGAATGCTAAATCATAAAGCATTGAATTATTCTTTTTTAAGGTAATAAAAGAAACAATAGAAGTTAATAAATTAAGTAAAAATGAAACTAAGATAGCTATTAAAACAATTAAGCTATCGGTTTCAATTTTACTTAAATTTAAATACATAAAATAAATATAAAATGGGATAGGAATAAGATTGATAATTGCACTTATTATCCTAAAAGGTTTAAGGTTCATGACTACTATTTTGTTTACTAGATAACTACTAAGTTTTTATTAAATTATCTACTAATTCTCCGTTTTTTTAATTGTTTCTGCTTTAAATAAATAAAGTGGCTCTTTAACTTTAATAGATTTATTTTCAATAACATAAACCTTATTAGTTAAATAATCAATATAGGCTCCATCTTCTAATTCTTCGGATTTAATAATTGAAGAAGTAAGAGAAGAAGAAAGGTTAAAGAGTCCATACATTTTACTACCATCTTTAAAGTTATTTCTAATAACTATGTTATTACCTTTACTAGGTAAAATAGAAGAAGTTAAAACATCTAAATTAAATTCTTCTTTTTTAAAGTTAATTACTTTTTTAACATAATTAAACCATTCTGTATCTATAGTATCATCCATTAAATCTTTAGTAAAAAGTGAAAGATTATGATCAGCCTTAGTTTCAAGTCCATTATATATAAACATTGGACCTTTCATAAAGACTGGAAGTGCTAAAAGAGTATGTAATAATCTTTCATTTTTAGTATATTCAATTAAACGAGGTTGATCGTGATTTTCTAATCCTCTAATCCTTAGATTAGAGGATGGATTATAAGCTTCTTCGTATTCTAGTAATACCTTATAAATATCTAAATATGAAGAATCTTTCTTAATTAAATAATCTTTTAAATATTCAAAGTTATTATATGTATATAATAAATCAAATCCTAATTCATATAATTCAGCATCACTTAAAGCATTAAATCCTAAACTACGAGTATAGGTAGCAAAATTAGGGTGGATTGATTCGGCTAATAAAATAGTATCAGGATGATATTTATCTAACATTTCTTTTAACTTTATATAAAAAGAAGAAGGTATTAAACTAGCAACATCAAAACGATATCCATCAACTCCTAAATCGCTATAATATTTAATAACATCTACTAAATAATCTATTAATTCCGGATTAGAATAATCTAAATCATAGACATCACTCCAATCTCCGACCTTATTAGCCATCTTTCCTTCATTATTTTTATACATCCATTCAGGATGATTTTTAACAATTTCACTATCTCTAGATGTATGATTAAAAACGATATCAATCATTAATTTCATATTTTTAGAATGAGTTTCATTAATTAATTCTTTAAAGTCTTCTAAAGTACCTAATTCACTATTAATTTCATAATAATTCTTAATTGAATATGGACATCCTAAATCTCCTTTTTTTCCATAACTTCCAATAGTGTTAATAGGTAATAGATAAACAATATCTACTTTTAATTCATCTTTTAGATAATCTAATTTTTTAGTGACTGCTTTAAAAGTTCCTTCTTTAGAGAAGTTTCTCACATAAACTTGATAAATAATCTTAGTTTTTAATTCGTTCTTCATATGTAATAATTTTATACAAATTTATCAAATTTTCAATTATAATATTTATCTAATGAAAGAGAGTGGAATCTTATTACATATCACCTCATTACCTAGTAAATATGGAATTGGAACACTTGGCAAAGAGTGTATAAAATTCATCGATTATATCGCTGAATGTGGTTTTTCTTATTGGGAAATATTACCGCTTGAAGATACTGGTTTTCCAAATTCTCCATTTTTAATTAAAAGTCCTTTTGGACATAATTCTTTATTAATTGATTTTGAAGAGTTAATTGAAGAAGGATTACTTTCTAGTCGAGATTTAACTGGAATTGATTTTGGGTCTAATCCTCGTCAGGTAGATTTTTCAAAATTATTTAATACTAAAGAAGCAATATTAAAAAAAGCCTATAAACGATTTGATAAAGAGAATATTGAATTTATTAATTTTAAACAAAACAATAAACATCTATATAATTATTGTTTATATAAAACTATTAAAGATCATAACTATCATAAAGCGTGGTTTGATTTTGCTCTTGAAGATAGGTATTATTCTAGCGAAGTCAAAGAACACTATGAAAGACATTATAGTGATGAAATAGATTTCCATCAGTTTTTAGAATTTATCTTTAAAAAGCAGTGGGATAAGATACATAATTACGCTAAAAGTAAAAACATTGAAATAGTAGGAGATTTACCTCACTTTTTAGGATATGATAGCGATGCTGTTTATTTTGAACCAGAACTCTTTATGGTTGATAAAAGAAATTTAATTACTTTTGTTGCGGGTTTCCCACCAGATAACTTTAAACCTCAAGGTCAAAAATGGGGATATCCATTATATGATTGGGATTATATGAAACTTAATAACTATAAATGGTGGAAAGAAAGAATAGGAGCCTCTTTTCAATATTACGATAGATTAAAACTTAATCATTTCCGTGGTTTTTTAGAAGTTTATGCGATTCCTTTTAGATCTAAATCTGCTAAAAGAGGAAAATATATTCAAGGGCCAGGATTAGAATTTATTGAAGAAATTAAAACAACAAGTGAAAACTTAATCGCAAGTGATATTGGAACCAGTAGTGAAAAGGTAAATTCTTTTGTTAAAAAAACCAATCTTCCTTCAATGAAGATTTTAATTCCTACTTTATTTGATAATGAAAAGGTTAAATGTATTCCTAGCGAAATCGAAACAAATTGTTACTATTATTTAGGAAATCATAATAATACTCCAATAAAAACTAAACTCGAAGGATTAAATGAAGAAGAGAAAGAGAAGTTATTAATCTTTATAAAGGAAGAATGTCTAAAGTTAAATGTTCCTTATTTTGAAGATGATGTAATAACTCTTTATGATGTTTCTAAAAAGATTACTGAATTAATGTTTGCTTCTAATGCGGAACATTTAACTCTAACATTAATTGATCTTTTATATAAAGGAGATGAAGCTAGAATGAATCATCCAGGTACTATTGAAGGTAACTGGGAAGCTAGGTTTTTAGGGTTTGAATTTAGCGATTCTCTTAAAAATAGACTCGTTGATTTAAATACTAAATATAATCGTTTTAATAAAAGAAACATTAAGTAGAAACATAAAAATTTTTAACTAATTCCAAATTAGGTAAAAATTTACTTAATTTAACCAAAATTGTTGTCAATAAAAAATAAAGCCATAATTATGGCTTTTTTTAAAACATTATGAAAAGTTAAAATAATACGACAACCACCGACATTATTTTAATTTGATGTAAAAATTGACCCAAATTTTTTAAAATTTTTTCAAATTTTTGCAGATTTCATTAATTTTAATGTATCTTCCTTACTTTTTTGTGTTTGACACACCAACTTTTCAATTTTATAATGAAAGCGCTTACATAAATTAAGCATTTATTTTATTTAGTGAGAAATTTATGAAAATTAGAGAAAGTGGAATTTTATTACATATCTCATCATTACCAAGTAAATATGGTATTGGTACCTTAGGAAAAGAAGCTTATAAATTTGTTGATTTTTTAAGTCTTTGTAGATGTAGTGTATGGCAAATCTTACCTCTTAACGTAACAAGTTATGGAGATAGTCCATATCAATCTCCATCTAATAATGGCTTAAACTATTACTTTATAGATTTAGAAACCTTAATTGAAAAGAAGTTACTTACTTTAGAAGAAGTAGAATCCATTAATTGGGGAGATGATGAAGGAAGAGTTGATTACTCCCTTATATATAAAAATAGATTAGGAATCTTAAAGAAAGCCTTTGAAAGATTCAATCGTAACGATGAATCTTTCAAAAAGTTTATTAAAGATTACCCAATCTATAAAGACTTCGCAGTATTTATGGTATTAAAAGAAATTAATAATTTAACTGCATGGTATACCTGGGAAGAAAAATACCGTAAATACTCTTTAGAGTTAGAAGAAAAAATTATTAAAGAACATAAAGACTTAGTCTTATTCTATATCTGGACTCAATATGAGTTTAGAAGTGAATACGATAAACTTAAAAAGTATGCAAACGATAAAAACATTAAGATTATGGGAGATCTCCCAATCTATGTTGCATTTGATTCACTTGAAGTACGGAAATATCCTTCACTTTTTGAACTCGATGAAGAACATTTCCCTAAAAGAGTAGCTGGCTGTCCTCCTGATTGTTTTTCAAAAGATGGTCAATTATGGGGTAATCCTTTATATAACTGGGCTTATCATAAAGCTACTAACTATAAATGGTGGAATGAAAGAATAAATTATGCCTTATCCTTATTTGATTATTTAAGAATTGATCACTTTAGAGGATTTAGTGGCTATTATGCAATTCCTTTTAAAGATAAAACTGCTAAAAACGGTACTTGGGTAAAGGGTCCTGGATTTGATTTATTTAAAGATAAGTTAGATTATCCAATCGTTGCTGAAGATTTAGGAATGATTGATGATGACTTTATTAAATTCTTTAACTCTTGTGGTTATCCAGGAATGAAGATTGTAACTCAAGCATTCGATGATCCTGATAAAGAAAATATCTGGAGACCATCAAATTATACTTATAATTTCTTCTCATATAGCGGAACTCATGACTCTCAAACTACAAAACAATTTATTATAGAAGTATGGCAAGATCCTAAAAGAAAGAAATTATTCTTAACTATTTTAGAAGAAGAATGTAAACACTTTAGAATTCCATTTGTTAAAACTTTAAGTGAAGATGATTTAACTTTAAAGATTTGTGAACTTAACTTTGCAAGTGGTTCTAAATGTGCAGTTGTTCCACTTCAAGATTTATTAAAGATTGGAGCAGAAGGAAGAATGAATTTCCCTTCAACATTATCAACATCTAACTGGTCATGGAGAGTTAAACCAAATTTAATTAAAAAAGAAAAAGAAACTCTTCAAGACTTACTTACTAGATGGAATGATAATTATGAAAGAGGAGATTATTAATTAATTTCTTAATTCCTATTTATTAATAGGTATTAAGAAATTGATAATAGAAAATTTCTTTTCTTTCTTATATATAATATAAAGATAGAAAAGAAATACATATTTAATTACTTTAGGTTATTAAACTCATTTTGAGTTAATAATATAAAATTTTCTTAAAATAATTTAGGAGGAATAAAATGAAAAAGAGGAAATTTTTAGCTTTATTAGCTTGCTGCTCGATAGCAGCTGGTACAATGACAGCCTTAAGTTCATGTAATGGAACTTTTGAAGGGATTTTGTTATGGGGACCAGCAGAACATGCTGAAGTATATACTCAACTTTGGCAACAATTTATCACTGAAAACCCAGAATATGCTGATATTGAATTCCAATACGGTAACAATGGTGATGCAGGCGCATATGACAATTTAGCTGTTGACCCACAATCTGGTGCTTCAATCTATACTTTTGCTAATGACCAATTAGCAAATATTAGAAGAATCGGTGCTATCGCTCCAGTTGCTGGTGAAAATGAAGAATGGATTTTAGCTAACCATTCACAATTCTCTTGTGATGCAGGTAAGATCGATAATACTTATTATGCATATCCAGTTTCTCAAGATAATGGTTTCGTTTTCTGTTATTCAAAAGATGCATTTAGAGATACAGCAGTTTGGGATGAAACAACTGACTCTATTAGAGCAGATTACACATTTAGAGACTTATTTGCAGCTTTAGATGAAAGAGGAACCCAAGCTGGTCATGAAAAATGGGGTAACGGATTAGTTCTTTGGCCATGTGGTTCAGCATGGTATGAAGCTGGTGTCTTCTTTGCAACTGGCGGAGATTATAGTGTTGAATACGACAAAAGTGGCAACCAAGTTTCAGCAGAATGTTCATTCGGTTATACAGAAAGCGGCGGACAAAAAGATTACACAATCGGTTTAGAAGCTGCTCGTTGTATGGTTAACTCTTATACAAATGAAGATGGTACAGTTTCAAGCCACTTTATGTATACTGATGATAATACTCCACCATATAATGATATCGTTTCTCAATATATTACAAATGAAACACAACCTTTAGCTGGCATTATTTCTTGGAACAATGGTGATGCATTCTCCAATTGGGGTGATGATTATGATGCAACTATTTTACCAATGTTAGAAAGTGACACTGTCCAATTAGGTGGAACTGGTAAACAATATAGAATGAAGACATTCGGTGGTTGTAAATTAATGGGTGTTAATCCATATTCTGCATTCGCTAGAAAGAGTCCAGAAAATTTACAAATGTTACACGATTTAGCTAAATTCATGACTGGTTATGATGCTTCTATGGCTAGATTCGAATCTTCTGGATTAGCTCCATCTAATTTAGAAGCTGCTCAAAATGAAGATGTTTTAGCTAGCCCATTCGTTGAAGCATTAAATGCTCAAATGGCTTTAACAGATGAAAATGGAAATGAAATTGGCTACCGTGTCCAAGATTCAACTCCAACTAACTTCTGGGATCCAATTGCTGCTTTCGGATTAGGTTTATTCACAAATACTAATGATGGAACAGATAATGGTTATGGAAGTGAAGATTCCATTCTTCCAACATTAGAAAACTTACAATCTGATATTGAATCAGCTACAGTATAAAAATTAACTTTAAATCAAGGGGTTTGTTTTAATAACCCCTTGATTTGCTTTATAGTGAGGATTTTTTATGACAGATTTAAACTATTTGGGTTTATCTAAGCCTAGAAAATTAATGTATAGAACAAAAAGAGGATTTAGAAATTCCGGAAAAGCTATAAAGAAATTTTTTAGATCGATTCCAACAAAAATTTCTGAAATATTTCATAAATTTATTAGTTCTTTCTCAGTCGTCGGTGATGCGATGTTATACGGTGATTGGAAAACAAAATTATCATTTATTATTTTCGGTTTCGGAAATATATCTCGCGGGCAACTTTTAAGAGGCTTCTTGTTCCTTGTTTATGAAATAGTTTTTATTTTATACATGGTTTTCTTCGGTGGAGGATACCTTGCTAAATTTGGCACTTTAGGAACGGTTACTACAATCACTGACGAAAACGGTTTCGTTATTCCTGGTGATGATTCTTTCAATATTCTTCTTTATAGTGTTATGACCATTTTAGTCATTGGCTGTACATTATATGTTTGGTTCCAATCAATAAAACAAGCTTATAGTGTTCAAGAAATGACTGAAATTAATAAAAAATTATCAAAAGGAAGAGATGATCTTATTAATTTGGGAAATAGATATTATCATACTACCCTTTTAGCATTACCTATGTTTGGCCTAGTATGTTTTACTATTATTCCATTAATTTTCATGATCTTCGTCGCTTTTACAAACTACAATACTCAACATTTACCACCTGAAAGATTATTCACATGGGTTGGGTTTGAAAACTTTGGAACTGTTTTAAATGGTGGCGGTATTGGTGGTGGCAATTCTGCTAGATTTACTTACACCTTCTGGGCTTTATTAGGATGGACCTTACTTTGGGCAGTTCTCGCTACATTTACCAACTTTATTATTGGTATGGTAATTGCAGTTATCATTAATAAAAAAGGATTAAAATTAAAGAAATTCTGGAGAACAATCTTAGTTATCACTATCGCTGTTCCTCAATTCGTCTCTCTTTTATTAATGAACAAAATGTTACAAGATAATGGTATTTACAATCAATTATTAATGGCAATGGGTTTAGAACCAATAGGCTTTTTAACCGATCCATTAATTGCAAAAATAACAGTAGTTATTGTCAACCTTTGGATTGGTGTTCCATATACTGTTTTAAGTTCAACTGGTATTTTAATGAATATTCCTGATGATTTATATGAAGCAGCAAAAATCGATGGTGCTAATCCATATAGAATGTTCACATCTATTACTCTCCCTTATATGTTATTCGTTATGACTCCATCACTTATTACAACATTTGTTGGAAATATTAATAACTTTAACATTATTTACTTATTAACAGGTGGTGGACCAAAACTTGATCCTAATATGATGTCAAGCGCTGGGCAAACTGACTTATTAATCACTTGGTTATATAATTTGACAGTTACTGAACAATCATATGATATGGCTTCTGTTATCGGTATTTTAATCTTTATTATTTGTGCTGTTTTCTCTCTTATTTTCTATTCAAGAAGTAACAGCTTGAAAAATGAGGAGGACTTCCAATAATGACAATGTCTAGAAAAGTTGGCGTCAGAGCACGCCGTCATATTGTTAATGGTATTATTTATATCTTTTTAACTATTCTATCAATCATTTGGATTTTCCCATTCGTTTACATTTTTGTTCAATCGATTAGAGGAGATACAACTGGTATTGCTTTGACTTTCTTCCCTGAAGGCTTCAATTATACTTTAAATAATTATGTTAATCTTTTTACTGACCATCTTTATAGCTTTGGAACTTGGTATTTAAATACTTTAATTATCGCTTTAATGACAACAGTAGTTCAAACAATTTTAGTTTTGATGACAGCTTATACCTTATCAAGATTAAGATTTAAAGGAAGAAAAGGAATCATGAAATTAATGCTTATTTTAGGTATGTTCCCTGGATTCCTTGGCATGATTTGTATTTATAGAATCTTACAAGCAGCCGGCTTACAATCAAGCGTTTTTGGTTTATTCCTTGTTTATATTGCTGGATCAGCTATGAATTATTACATCTCTAAGGGCTTCTTTGATACAATTCCTCGTTCACTCGATGAAGCTGCATTAATTGATGGTGCAAATAGAAATACTGTTTTCTGGAAAATTATTATTCCATTATCAAAGCCGATTGTTGTTTATACGGTTTTAACAGCTTTCTTAGCTCCTTGGGGAGATTTCATGATGGCTAGCTACCTTGTTGGTAGAGGCGCACAAACTAGTTATACAGTTGCTATCGGTTTGAGACAATTTGTTCAACCAACCTTAGCAGCAAGCTATTTTACTAGATTCTGTGCTGGTGGAATTTTCGTTTCGATTCCAATTGTTATCTTATTCTTCTTCTTACAAAGATATTATGTTGAAGGAGTTACTGGAGGAGCCGTCAAAGGCTAATATAGGAGAAATATATGGCAAATTTACACTTAAAAAACATATATAAAGTTTATCCAAATGGCGCTAAAGCTGTTTCAAACTTTAATATGGAAATCAAAGATAAAGAATTTATTGTTTTTGTCGGTCCTTCTGGATGTGGCAAATCAACTACATTACGTATGATCGCTGGCCTTGAAGATATCACTGCTGGTGAATTATATATTGGTGATGAACTTGTTA
Organism: uncultured bacterium; assembly: GCA_949299195.1. GTDB lineage: Bacteria > Bacillota_I > Bacilli_A > RFN20 > CAG-826 > Onthovivens. Next base: position 78,438 of record CASFZN010000020.1, read on the forward strand.
ATGATGTCGAACCTAAGGATAGAGATATCGCAATGGTTTTCCAAAACTATGCACTTTATCCTCATATGACTGTTTATGATAATATGGCTTTCGGTCTTAAATTAAGACATGTTCCAAAAGAAGAAATTCATAAAAAAGTCTTATGGGCAGCCGACGTTTTAAAACTTACCGAGTATTTAGATAGAAAACCTAGAGCTATGTCTGGTGGTCAAAGACAAAGAGTTGCTTTGGGTAGAGCTATTTTAAGAAGCCCAAAAGTCTTCTTGCTCGATGAACCTCTTTCCAACCTTGATGCTAAATTAAGAACTGAAATGAGAGCTGAAATTGCTAAGATTCATAACCAATTGCAAACAACTTTCATTTATGTTACCCATGACCAAACGGAAGCTATGACTCTTGGAACAAGAGTTGTTGTTATGAAATTAGGTGAAGTACAACAAATTGATACACCTCAAAATCTTTATAATTATCCATCAAATAAATTCGTTGCTGGATTTATTGGAACTCCACAAATGAATTTCTTTGAAGCAACATTAAAGAGAAATGGCGATACTGTCGAAATTATTTTCGATTATTGTGATAATAAACTCTATGTTCCTTTCGAAGATTTATTAAAAGTCACCCCAGCTTATTTAAATGGTAAAGAACATGTTTGGGTTGGTTTAAGATGTGAAGATATTTCATTAGAACCTGAAGATATTGCTAAGAGCAAAAATATCATGAAGATAAAAGTTTCTCACTTCGAAGAACTCGGAAATGAAACTTTAATTTATGGTGATTTAAATATGGGTGGCGATGGTTTCGTTGAATCATCCACTAGAGTTATCGCTAAATCAAATCATGGTTATTTAAATTTAAAACCTGGAGACGTTGTTGAAGCTGCTTTCAATATGAAGAAAGCACATTTCTTCGATAAGAAGAGTGAAGACACAATCGTTCCACGTGTTCCAAAAGAAAATGTCTTCGATTGCAGCGTTAAAAACGGACATCTTACATTCTTAAATACAGAGATTACATTACCATCAGCTATTAAATGTAAAGATATCGAAGTCGGACGTTTTATTATCCCAACCGATGCAATAAGTTTAACTGATGAAGGTGAATTAAGTGCTAAAGTAACTGGATTTGAAGTAGTTAACGATGTTAAACTTTGCTATTTAAATATTAATGGAAGAACATTCTTTGCTATTACTGAAAAAGAATATGAAGTTGGCACAGTTGTAAAATTATCGATTGATTATAAGAAGATTTCTATCTTCGAAAACGATAGTGATGAAGCAGCTGTTAAACCACTTTCTACACATGATACTTTCTTAGGTTTATTTACCAATTTAGAAAATAATACTAAAGCTATTAAATCTTTAACTAAATTAATAGATGAAATTTCTGAAAATAAAGTTAAAGAAGTTGAAAGAGAAGAATCATTAAAACTTTCAGAATTAGGCTATAATAACTTCTTATATAAAGAATATAAAGAAGATTATAAAGATGCTCTTGATGCTAATAAAAATGAACTTACCTATAAATTATCAACATTAGATTTAGGTAAAGATGGTAAAAAGAAAGCAAGAGATGAATATAAAGCAGCTAATGAAAAAGCTAAGGCAGAATATTTAGAAAAAATTAAAGTCTTAGATGCTAAAAAATCTCAAGCTTCTGCTGATAGTGCTACAAAAGCTGATAGTATCAAAGAAACTTATTCAAAAGAAATCGCTAATTTAAAACAATATTATAAGAATATTGCTAAAGATATTAGTGATGGCGCAAGCGAACTTAAACCTCTATTTGAAGAAACTAAAGCTGAAAGTGAAGCTACATTAGCTAAAGATATGAGCGAACTTAAGGCTAAGAGAAAAGAAACTTTAGCTGCTTTACATAATGAACTTAGTAAAGCTAAGACAAGTGATGAAAAAGCTTCAATTAAAGATAAGATCGCTCGTAATAATGATCGTTTCGATAAAGAAGAAGAACTTGCTGGATTAAAAGCTAAGAGTTTCTATATCGGAATTAATGGTCACTACGTTAAATCTTCATTCGATATTACTAAACGTATTGTTCAAGCATTCGGTACTGCTTTATTTAGATCTAATTATCGCTATGAAATTTCTCATTACGATTATGTTCGCGTCAATGATGGCGGATTAATCGCTCATGTTGAAGAGATTTTAGATTATGGTAAAGAAAAATTTGCTAGATGCTTAGTAAATAAAAATGAAATTTATGTTTCTTGTAAAGACGATGTCAAAGTTGGAGATACTTTACATTTGACATTCAATTTGAATAACATTAGAGTATTCGAGAACAAATTTGATATCAGATTATTCTAAGATTATTATGAAAAAAAATAAAAAACTTATTTTCGTTTTATTCCCTATCCTGCTCCTTGGAGCAGGATGTGGGAATACAACTGACTTGCCAGCTGACATTTATAATTATTTAAAACAATTTAGTTTTAATAAAACTTATGCAAATACCAATCAATGTGTTTTAACCTCTCTTTATCAAGAATTTGATAAAGATGGAAATTTAATTGGTGAGAAAAAAGAAGATCTTAATTTTTCTAAAACAGAAGAAAATGAAGATTTAAGGTTTGATTATATTTGTCAAAATTTCGGGAACCAAGTAGAAGCTAATGATGGCTTAAACGTTAAGGAAACTACATTATTTACTAATAATTCGGGTAAATATGAAATTCTTAAAACTGAAAACGGCAAAAGTATTTTAAATGAAGAATTGATTTTTCAAGATGCGTATTCTTATATGATTTCTTTATTTTATACTAATGATTCGCCTTATCGTTATGGTGGATTATATTATGGAGATTATTTCCAAATTAATTCTCATACATTTGGATTGAATTATAAAATTAAAGACGATTTTTTATATTTTGAATCCAAAAATGATGAAAATTATTTCGAAGATGCAATTGCTTCGCAAATAATCGCAATCAATAATAATGGAATGTTAGTATATTGTAATCAAACCTTAACAAATACTGTTACCGGAAATTATGCTACAATGCTTCTTGAAGCAACATATAAAAAATAACCACTATTATAATTGGTAAAATAGTGGTTTTATTATTTTTAAATTTTTTCTTTTTGCCAAATTATTTGATAAGTTAATGCTGCTGAACAATTTATTAATAAAGTTAGGGCGATAGAGAAGAAGAAGTAATTATCAGAAAGGAAAACGTCGATAATATTAAAAACGTTTAAAATTTGTAAGCCGAAGATAATTGAAAAAGTTAATCCTGCTAAACCAACAATTATAAATAAAGAGAAAGAAATATAATTGATTCGAAAAGCAGCTCCTTCTTTAAAACAAATAATTGGTAAAAGCGAAGCTTCTTTATTAAAACCTCGAATATATAAATAAGCTTCAATGATATGTAAAATAACGATTACAGCTAATCCTATAGAAGTAAATAAAATACCTTCGCCTTCAGAATGTTCGGCGAATTGTAGATTTATTGCTAGATATAAGATTAAAGCTGCCGATATGATAAATAAAAAGATATATATTAAATTATAAATTTTAAGTTTCATGCAAATATTTTATAATAAAGCTAATTTAATTTGAATAGGAGTTTAATAAATATGAATTTTAGCGCAGTTGAACATATTAGCGATTCTAAATATTGCTTCGCAATTAATGAATCTGAAATGAAAGTTAGATTAAAAGTTGATAAAAATGATCATTTCCAAAAAATCGAATGTTTGTATAACAATTCGCAATTTTTTTATAAAACTCAAAAGAGTTTAGTAATGAATAGAGAATTTGAAGATGATTATTTTGCTTATTATTCAGTAATATTTAAATGCGATAAAAATGATCCACGTTCATCATATGTCTTTTTACTTACTGATGAAGATGGTAAAAAATATTTCTTTAGCGAAGATGGTTTGACTAAAGATTATGATTTTTCGTTCTCTTTTTACAATCGTTTTGGAATCCCATATATTAATAAAATAGATATTAAAGGGAATAAGAAATTCGAAGGTAGTTTGGTCTATCAAATTTTTCCTGAAAGATTTAATTGTTCTGATTTTTCTAAAAAATATATTAATCAAGATTGGTATAGCCTCTCTTTAAAAGGTGATAATAATAATCGTATTCAAAACGTCTTTTTAGGTGGTGATTTTAATGGAATTACTTCTAAAATCGACTATATTGCTGATTTAGGTTTTGATACTATTTATTTAACCCCAATTTGTCAATCACCTTCTAATCATAAATATGATGTAATCGATTATTTTAAGGTTGATGAGATGTTTGGAACAACCGAAGATTTTAAAAACTTAGTTGGTCGTGCCCATCAAAAGGGAATTAAAATTATTCTTGATTTAGTATTTAATCATTCTTCAAAATATAATGAAATGTTTTTAGATGCATTAAAAAATGGCAAAGCTTCAAAATATTTTAATTATTATTGTATTCATGATGAAGTTTTTAAAGATAGCCAAGTAAACTATGAAACTTTCGGTTTTACTGATCAAATGCCAAAATTAAATTCAAATAATTTTGATGAACATGATTATTTTGTCGGCGTCGGAAAATATTTTATTAAAGAATATAATATTGATGGTTATCGTCTCGATGTAGCTGATGAAGTTTCTCATACTTTCTGGCGTTATTTCAAACATGAGATGAAAAGAGTAAAAGAAGATATCCTTTTAATTGGTGAACACTGGACTGATTCAACATCATATTTAAGTGCATCTGAGCTTGATAGCGTCATGAATTATCCATTCTTTGTTGCTAGTAAATATTTTTATATTGAACATAAGTTTAATGCTCAGGAATATGCTCAAAAATTAAACTCCTTATTGCTTAGATATGATGATAATACAAATAAAGTCTTATTGAATCTTTTAGATTCACATGATACAGTTCGTTTTTATAATTTTGTTAAAAATGACAAAAATCTTTATTTAATTGCTTTTTTGACTTTGATTGTCTACCCTGGAATGAGCATGATTTATTATGGAGATGAAATCTTTATGGAAGGTGGCTTTGATCCAGACAATCGAAGAGGTATGCTTTGGAATTCTAAAGAATTTGATAGTAAAGAACATCAAATCTTTAAAGATATTTTAAAACTAAAACAAATTGATGTTATTCGTCATGGTGATGTTAAAATCTATGCTAAGGACGATTTATTAATTATTGATCGTTTTGATAATCAATATAGAGTTAGAACAATCATTAATAACTCTGGAAAAGATAAAAATATTGATTTAAATAATATAATTTTAATGAATAATTATCAAAATAAGGTCTTAAAAGACAAAGGATTTGTAGTTATTAAAGAAGATATTTAAAAAAGAAAGCACTTTCATAAATTTAAATAAAAAAAATTAAAAGAACGATATTTATCGTTCTTTTTTTAACGAAAAAATGAAAGAAAGCGTTTTCAATTTTTAGATTAATTTTGCTAGATTTTTTATTTTTCTTACTTTTCTTATATGATATAAGTACCTCAAAAGAGGTGAATTAATTAATATCAGGAGGCAAACTTTATGATTAAAATTATGTTTAAAAAATTATTTATGAAAAAATATTTAAAAAAAGTTAATAGATCAATTGTTGGAGTTGAAAATTATAGTGTTCAATCAGGTAATTTTATTCCTCCAGTTGCATTTATTAATATTCAACAAGAATTCTAATCTTATTTATTATTTTATTTAATGAATAAATTATTAATTATCGATAATATTTTACATATTATTTAAAATAAGGTATTATTTATTCGTTAAAAGACACGTCTTTAAGATTAATTTTCTAACTAGAGAATGTAACATTTGGTGGAAGTTACAAGAAAATCCTTAAAGGTATCACTTTTATTATATTTTTAAAACCGTTACTTGTTGAGGGTATATCTTTTAAGATATAAACTAAGGTGGTACCGCGGATAAGCTTAGCTATTCGTCCTTAGAAATTAAATTTCTATGGACTTTTTTATTAGAAAGGAGAAATTTGATGAGTTTGAAAGATACTTTATTAATGCCTAAAACTGATTTTGAAATGAGAGGTAATCTCAACATTAAAGAACCTAAATTCTTAGAAAAATGGGATAAAGAAGACATTTATCATAAGAATAATGAAGGAAAAGATAAAGAATTCATGCTTCATGATGGTCCTCCATATGCAAACGGAGATATGCATATGGGACATGCTTTAAATAGAATCTTAAAAGACTTTGTTGTTAGATATAAAAATATGAGTGGCTATAAAACAGAGTTTGTTTTTGGTTGGGACACTCATGGTCTTCCTATTGAAAATATGGTTACTAAAAGTGGTGTAAATCGTAAAGCCACTCCAGTAGTTGAATTTAGAAAAAAATGTGAAGAATATGCATTAACTCAAGTAGAAAGACAAAAAAGGAGTATTAAAAGACTCGGTTGTTTAGGAGATTATGATCATCCTTATTTAACCTTACAAAAAGAATATGAAGCTATGGAAATTAATGCTTTTAGTAAGATCGCATTAAAAGGCTTAATTTATAAGGGTTTAAAACCAGTTTATTGGTCTCCTAGTAGTGAAAGTGCTCTTGCTGAAGCTGAAATAGAATATAAAGACATTGAATCAACAACTGTTATTGTTTCTTTTGATAGTGTTGATGGAAAAGACTTAATTCCAAGTGATGCCAAATACTTAATTTGGACTACAACTCCATGGACTTTACCTGCAAACTTAGCAATTTGCGCTAATCCAGATTTTGAATATGGATTATATGAAACTAGTATAGGTAAATTCGTCTTTTTATGTTCCTTAAAAGATAAACTTACAGAATTAATAGGTTTTAATGATGTAAAACTCATTAAAACCTTTAAAGGAAAAGACTTAGAAGGATTAAAAGCAAAACACCCTTTCTATGATAAAGAATCATTATTAATTAATGGTGATTATGTTACTGATGAAGATGGTACTGGTTTAGTCCATATTGCTCCAGGACATGGTATGGATGACTATTTAGTATGTTTAAAATATGGCATTAAACCATATTGTCCTGTTGATGGACTTGGTAAGATGACAAAAGATGCCGGTCCTAGACTCGAAGGCTTATTTTATGAAGACGCCAATGAAGAAGTCTTAAAAATGTTAAAAGAAAATAATCATCTTTTAAATGAAAAGAAAATTGTTCACTCTTACCCACACGATTGGAGAACTCATAAACCAATTATCTTTAGAGCAACTGACCAATGGTTCTGTTCAATCGATCCAATTAAAGATGAATTAATTGAACACGTTCATAATGTAAATTGGGTCCCTGAATGGGGTGAAAATAGAATGGTCAATATGATTAAAGATCGAAGTGATTGGTGTATTTCTAGACAAAGACTTTGGGGCGTACCTTTACCTATAATTTACTGCGAAGACGATACTCCTTTAATTGAAAAAGAAGTATTTGATCATATTGAAGAGCTTTTTAGAGAACATGGTTCTAACATTTGGTATGAAAAAGAAGCTAAAGATTTATTACCTAATGGCTATACTAATCAACATTCTCCTAATGGAATTTATAGAAAAGAAACCGATATTATGGATGTTTGGTTTGATAGTGGAAGCTCTTGGAATAGCGTTTTAAAAGAAAGAGGAATGAAATATCCTTCAGACCTTTATTTAGAAGGGAATGACCAATATCGTGGTTGGTTTAATTCTTCCCTTATTTTAAGTGTTGCTAATAATAATGTTCCTCCATTTAAGAGTGTTGTAACTCATGGCTTTGTCATGGATGAAAAATGGGAAAAGATGTCTAAATCTAAAGGAAACGGCATCGATCCTTTAAAAATTATTGAAACTTATGGTAGTGATACTTTAAGACTATGGTCTAGTTTAATCGACTTTAAACAAGATGCTAGAATCAGTGAATCAATTATTAAAACAATCAGTGAACAATACCGTAAAATTAGAAATACCTTTAAATTCTTATTAGGTAATATTAATAACGTAACTTTAGATGAATTAAACGAAGTAGAAATTAAAGAAATTGTTGATTTAACCATCCTTGCTAAACTTGAAAGAGTAAAGAATGAATATTTAGACAGTATGGATGAATATGATTTTATTAATGCTACTACTAAGTTATTAGCATTTATGAGTAGTGATCTATCAAGTTTTTATTTAGATATCACTAAAGATATTCTTTATTGCGAAGACAAAAATAGTTTAAGAAGAAAAGAAGTAATAAAAGTTTTAAATACCATCACTAATGAATTAATGATTATGTTTAATCCTATTCTTCCATTTACAATGGAAGAAGTTAATAGTTTCTATCCATTTAAAAAGTATGATAATGTAATGCTTTATCCAATGGTAAAAAAATCCCACTATTATGAAGAATATCTTCCTATCTATGAAAAATTAATGTCTTTAAGAGAAGATGTTCTTAAAGCGTGTGAAAATAAAAGAAATGAAGGAATTATTAAGTCTAACCAAGAAGCAAGTGTAACTCTTAATATCTTTGATACTAGTATCAAAGATGCTTATAATAAATTATCTACTAAAGAAGAAAAAACTAGATTCTTTATTGTATCTTCTATAAGTGAAGATCCTTCACTTAATGAAGATACATTAAGAATGAAAGTAAGCTATGTTAAAGTAACCCATTCAACTGGAGAAAAATGTAAAAGATGTTGGAATTACTTTAATGAAAATGAATTAACTACTTTAGATAATGGAGAAAAAGTATGTTCAAGATGTTTAAAGGCATTAAAGTTAAGGAAATATTAAAAGAACATTATAAAGAAATCTTATTAATGATCGGATTTTCTATCCTTTTATTAATAATTGATCAAGCTACTAAATGGATTGCCTATAACTCTTTAGGACCTATTAGAACAATTGAAGGAAATGGAAATACTCTCCCTCATCAAGTCGGAACTTCTATAGAAATTATTCCAGGCTTATTAAACTTTACTCTTGTTACTAATAATGGTGCTGCTTTTGGAATGGGTAGTGATACTGAGTGGATGAGAGGAATATTTATTCTTATTTCTTGGTTAGTATTTATCCTTGTTCCATTCTATTTATATTATTATTACGTTAAATACAAAAAGAATGTAAAAGTAATCTATATGATTATTGGTATCCTTATTTATGGCGGTAACTTAGGTAATTTAATTGATAGAACATTCTATTGGGATAATCCATGTGGGGTTATTGATTTTATTGATATTTCTCCTCTTATCCCAGGTTTTGGAATCTTTAATTTAGCAGATGCATTCGTAGTAATTGGAGTATTCATCTTCTTAATTGTAATGATTATTGAACTTTTTAAAGGGGATGAAAATTCTAAAGAAAAAGAAGAGGTTAATAAAATAAAGAGTGATGCTAATACTAATAATAGTGAAGTAATTGAAACTAAAGAAGTAGTTGATAATGATGTTTCTATAGATAATGAAGAAAATAAAGAAGTTAAAACTAATTAATGAATAAATAAGTGTTTTATATAAAATAGTAGGAAAGAATCTTAAGAATTTAATTGATTATTTCCTACTATTTTTAAATAAATTTGATTATTATTAATATTGTAAATAAATGAATAAATAAATATGGATGAAATAAAAAAGATTGTAATAAATGAAAATATTAATACTTTAAGAATTGATAAAGCGTTAGCTTTATTAAACGAAAACTATTCTCGAGAATATTTTTCATTTTTAATTAAGCATGAAGGAATATTAATAAATAAGAAGTTAATAAAACAACCTTCATATAAGGTTAAAACAAACGATGTTATTGAATATAAACTTACTAATAATAAATTAAGTAATGGGGATTATACTAAACTTATAGAACTAACTCCTTATAACTTTAATCTTGATATTATATATGAAGATAATGACTTATTAATTATTAATAAACCTAAAGGATTGGTAGTACATCCTGGTAGTGGTCATATAGATGATACTTTAGTTAATGCTCTTATATATCATAATATCCATTTATCCAAGATAAATGGATTATATAGAGTGGGAATAATACATCGAATTGATAAAGATACTTCTGGATTACTTTTAATTGCAAAAAATGATCATATTCATAATTTACTAGGTGAATTAATTAAAAAACATGAAGTAAAAAGAAGATATATTGCTTTAGTTGATGGAGTAATTAGTGAAGAATATGGAAAAATTGTTGGGAAAATAGGAAGAGATAAAAATAATAGGATGAAAATGAAGATTGATAATATAAATGGAAAAGAAGCAGTTACTCACTTTAAAGTATTAGAAAGATTTAAAAAACATACTCTTATTGAATGCGAACTCGAAACTGGAAGAACCCATCAAATTAGAGTTCATATGTCTTCAATTAATCATTCTGTTACTGGAGATAAGGTTTATGGAGGAAGCACCGATTTATATGATAATGGTCAATTACTTCATGCTTATAATTTATATTTTATTCATCCTTTAACAAAAAAAGAGGTAAATGTTAAATGCGATTTACCTCAATACTTTATAGATGTCTTAAATAAATTAAAATCTTAATATTAGTAGAAAACTAGTAGTTTTCTAGTAATTATTTAGTATTATAATTAAAATAATTTTTCTTCTTCAGCAGTAACTTCTTTATAGTTTTTGAAGGAGTGTTTTGAGATTTTATTAAATTCTTCAATTCCAAATTTATGAATGAAGGCTCTAGAGAAAATATTTACCTTTTCTCCAGCTCCTAAAGGAACACTAACATTATATTTTTTATTAATTTCTTCAATTTCTTTTAAAAATAAGTATCTAGCAATACAGCTAGCTAGGGCAATAGAAGGAAAATAAGTTTCCCCCTTTTCTTTAAAAACAATATCTTTTTGAATTAATCTAACATCTTTTAAATATTCATAATATTTAGTAGGTTCACAAAATTGATCAACATAAACATTATTAACATAAGGAACACGAGAATGAAGTTTAAGTAATACAAAATTATGTAATATTGCCTTCATTTGATTTAAATTAAAGCCTTTAGAATGGGCATTATTATATTTTTCCATCTTTAAAACTTTATATTCATAGTAAACCTTATTAATGATTAAAGGGATTATTTGTAAGATTTTTTTATCTGTTAATTTCTTAGAATCATGAATATCAAATTCTTCAATAAGTTTCATGGTTTCATTATCAACATAGGCTGCACAAACAACTACCGGTCCTAAAAAGTCTCCAGTTCCTACTTCATCACTTCCAATTTGAGAATTAACATCAATAAAAAATGGAGATTCTTTAATAATCTTTTGTTTTTTAGGGAAAGATAATGGTTCATCACTATATTTAAGGGCTAAAGTAAGAGGATCTAATCCTTGAATAGTAACCTTATAAACATTCTTCTTTTTATTATCATAAGCAGTAATAATATAGTCGCTTGTTTTAGCAACAAAAATGATATAACCAATATTTTCTTCAATTATAAAATTAGAAAAATCTTTTCTAATTTTATCTAATACATTTTTATCAACCTTTATTGTTACCATTGACAAAATTATAGCATAATCTTCAAAAATTATCTTGTTTAAATTTTCTTATCTCCTTTCGTTTTTTACTATTTATAGAATAAAAAATGAAAGACTAGTATTAACCAAAATGTTTAATTTGTTAATACTAGTCTTTTCTTTAGTTAATTAAATAATTTAATACTTAAAATATTTTTATAGATCAGTAAGTGGATTAATGGAAGAACAAAATCTTTAAAAAAGATATAATCACTATTAATAATCTCATATTCAAAATAAGTATTTGCAAAAAAATACAAAACTATCTTTTTTTTACTAAAATCTAAAGAATCTTCTTTTAGTTTATATAATGTTATATATAAAGAACTTTCATTTTTTTCAATAAGAGTAGTATCTATTATTTATTTTTATTAAAATATTTTAGATAAATAGATATATGTATCTATATATTTATTTATAAATATATTTATTAAATTAGTTATGAAAAAGAGTTTTGAATCATTAGAAATAAATAAGGTAATAGAAAAAATAAGAGTCTTTATTAAAACTAGTAGTGGATTAAAAAGAATATCTAATCTTACTCTTTCTAATGAAAGGAAATATATTAATAGAGAATATAGAAAGTTAGATGAATATCTAACTTTAATAAATCATTATAATGATTTACCTCTATATTCTAAAATAAATATCAAAGAAGAGATTAATCTCCTTAAAGAAGGAAGATTAATGGATGAATATAAACTTAATCTATTAAAGGACGAAATAATCACTTCTATAGATTTAAATAAATATTTCTCTAAGGTAAAAAAAGAAGAAATAAATATTAATGAAATTAAAGAGTTATTCACATCTATTAAACCTAATTTAAATCTATATAGTAAGATTATTTCATCTATTTCTACTGATAATAGGGTATTAGATAGTGCATCTAGTGAACTTAGTAGAATAAGAAAAGAAATAAATAATATTGATAAAAGAATCCATTCCTTAATGAATAAATATTTAAGTGATTATAAAGATAAGCTTAATGGTGATAATTATGTTATTAGAAATGGTCACTTAGTTTTACCAATTAACACTAATTTAAAAAATCAAATTAATGGAGTAATTCATGATATTTCTGATAGTGGCTCTACCACCTTTATCGAACCATATGAAATCGCTTCTTTAGAAAATGAAAAAAACATTTTATCTTTAAAAGAAAGAGATGAAATAACTAAAATTTTAGAATCATTTAAGCGAGATATTCTTTTTGATGAATATCAATTAACTTTAAATAGTAAATGTATTGGAGAATTAGATTTTTTAAATGCTAAATATAAGTATTTAAAGTTAAATAATTTAACTATTCCTTCTATTAATGAAAAACCTTCATTTTATTTTAAAAAGGCTAAACACCCTTTATTAGATAAAAATGTTGTTGTTCCTAATGACTTTATTTTAGGAGAAGAGATAAATAATAAATCTTTAATTTTAATAAGCGGACCTAATGCAGGAGGAAAAACTATCGCTTTAAAAACAATTGCTAGTTTATGTTATTTAACTAAACTTGGACTTCCTTTAAATGTCGAAGAAGGCAGCAGTTCCTATGTTTTTAATAATATTTATGTTGATATTGGTGATAATCAATCAATCGAAAATAATTTATCTACCTTTTCTTCTCAAGTTTCTAATATTTCATATATTTTAAAAAATGTTACCAGCAAAGATTTAGTAGTTTTTGATGAACTTTGTAATGGTACCGATCCTAAAGAAGGAGAAGCACTAGCTATTGCAATCACTAAATATTTATTATCAAAAAAATGTTTAAGTGCGATTTCATCTCACTATCCTTTACTTAAAAAGTTTGGCATCGCTAATGAAAAAATTCTTTCAGCTTCTTTTGTTTTTGATGAAAAAAGAATTCGTCCAACATTTAAAATGTTGCTTGGAGTAAGTGGTAAATCTTTTGGTTTTTCAATTGCTAATAAGTTTGGAATTGAAGAAACTATTGTAAATGATGCTAAAAAGATTTATGAAGAAAACTATTTAAGTGATGAAGACCGTAAAATTGAGGTATTAGAAGAAAAAGAAAGAGAACTTTCTTATAAAGAAGAAAGATTAAAAAACTATGAGAAGTCATTACAAAAAGAACAATCTAATATCGATAAAGAAAAGAATAAAATTAAGATTAGAACCGAAAAATTAAATCAAAACAAAAGCGAAGAATTTGATCGCTATTTAGATGAAAAATATCGTGAGATTAATAATATTTATAAAGAGTTTTTAGAAAATAAAAATGCTAAAAAAGCTTTAGAAAAAATGGCTAAAATCAATATTGAAGAAAGTGGAAGTGAAGAGATTTTTGTTGGAGATTATGTAGTTATTAAATCACTTGATACTAAGGGTGAAGTTAGTGCTATTAAGGGCAATAAATATACGGTAATTACTAGTGAAGGCTTTACAGTTAATACCAGTTTTGATTCTTTAAAAAAGATTCCTAAACCTCAAAAAGTATTAAAATCAGAAAAGAATCTAGATGAAGCAATATTAAATAAAAAAAGCGCTCCTTCAAGCATAAATCTTCTTGGATATCGCGCTTTTGAAGGCGTTGAAGCGATGGAAAATTATATTAGTGAAGCTGTGGTTTCTGGAAGAAATGAAATTAGAGTAATTCATGGCTTTGGTACTGGAAGACTAAAAGAAGCTTTATGGGAAGCTTTAAAAAAGAATAAAAATGTTGCATCTTTTAAACTTGGAGATGAAACTAATGGAGGAAATGGTTCTACAATCATTAAATTAAAATAATTTTTTAAAAATAAATTATAATTTTTAATATATAAATATGAATGAAATAATTAAAAAAGAAATAGAACTACTTAAAGATAATCCTGGATGTTATTTAATGTATAACGATAAAAATGAGATTATCTATATAGGAAAAGCAAAAAACTTAAAAAAGAGAGTTTCTCAATATTTTTTAAGAGTTCAAAATGGGAAAACTGCGGCTATGGTTTCTCATGTAGATCATTTTGAAACCATTATTACAAGCAGTGAAAAAGAAGCCTTAATTTTAGAGATGAATTTAATTCAAAAACATCATCCTAGATATAATATTTTGTTAATGGATGATAAACATTATCCTTATATTGAACTTCATTCATCAATAAAAGATCCCTATATTTCAATTGCTCGAAACTTAAAAAATAAAAAAAGCCAATATTTTGGCCCTTATCCTTCAAGTAATAGCGCTTATGAAGTAATTAATACTATTAATTCAATCTACCCTTTAAGAAAATGTAAAAATATCCCTAAATCTCCTTGTTTATATTACCATATGCATAACTGTTTAGGACCTTGTATTAATAAAATAGATAATAGTGAATATCAAAAAATAATCGATAATATCGTATCTTTTTTAAAAGGAAATAATGAAGAAGTTATTAAAGAACTTAAAAATAAGATTAATGAATATAGTTTAAATCTAGATTATGAAAACGCGCTTGAATATAAGAAAAAACTAGATTCAATTCTTTATATAAATGAAAAACAAACAGTAGAATTCTTAGATAAAATAGACCGCGATTTTATCGGTTTTTATAATAATGAAAACTATACTTCAATAACAATTCTTATATATAGAAAAGGATTATTAATTGGTAGAAAAAATTTCTTTTTTGAAATAGTAGGAGACTTAAGTGAATTTATTTCTTCAATCCTTTTCCAATACTATCAATCAAACATGGTTCCTAAAGAGATTTATGTTGCTAATAATGAAGTAAAACAAGTACTAGAAAACTACTGGAAAACTACTATTAAACTACCAAAACAAGGAAAAATGCTTAATATTGTAGCTACTGCAATTGAAAATGCTAAAGAAAGTTTTTCTACTAATTTGCAGCTTTCTACTTTAAAAAAATCTAACCTTGAACTATTAGAAAAGTTAGGTAAATTATTAAATATTGATACTCCTTTATATATTGAATTGTTTGATAATTCCCATTTACAAGGCACTAACGCAATAGGAGCAATGGTTGCTTTTATTAATGGGGAAGAAGTAAAGAAAATGAATAGAAAATTCAATATTGAATCCTATAATAAAAAAGATGATCTTTCTTCAATGAAAGAAGTAATTCATAGAAGATATTCTCGAGTTAAAAAAGAAAATCAAAGACTACCAGATTTAATTATAGTTGATGGAGGAATCAATCAAATTAAGGTAACTAAAGAAGTAATAAAAGAATTAGAACTTAATATTAATATTGTAGGTTTAGTAAAAAACGATAAACACCAAACTCGTGGCTTAATGGATCAAAATTATAATGAAATTGATATAAATGATAATGAATTATTTATCTTCCTTTCTAAAATGCAAGATGTGGTCCATAGATATGCTATTTCAACTCATATAAGAAAAAGAAATAAATCGATGTTTAATTCAATATTTGATGATATTGAAGGAATTGGAATAAAAAGAAAAGAAATGTTAATAAAAAAATATCCTACTTTATTAGACTTAAAGAAGGTAGAGTTAGAAGAATTAAAACAATATCTTCCTAGCAAAGTTGCAAATAATCTATATAATAAATTAAAGGAGCTCTAAATTAATTAATATTATCTATTAATTAATTATTTATTTAAATTATGAAAGAATCATTAAATAAACTTTATAATAATGGAGAGTTTGAAAGAATTATTGAAGAATATAAAGATACTTCGATATATGAAGAAATGATTTATGTCATTTCTTCATATATCTCTATTGATAAAATAGGGGAAGCCTATAGTTACTATAAAGAAAGATGTGAATTTTTAGAAACTAATGATTTTATCTCTAGTGTCAATGTCTTATTTTTAATTTTAGCCTTACTTGATAAAGACTATTTAGTTGAAAAAGAATTTGAACGATTAAGAAATGAGCCATATCGAAACTATGGAGTTGAATTATATTTAAAAGATTTAGAAAAAAACTATCAAGCTGTTAAAGCTACCACCATGGATTCAAGTGAACAAACTATTAATTTTATGGATGAATTAAATAGTGGTAACTATGAAAGAATAATTAATGCAATTAACTATTTAAAAGAAAACTATTCTAAGAATTTTAATACTTTCGCGCCTCTATTTTATGAATGCTATCAAAATAGAGAAGAATTCGATAGTATTAAGAATTTATTCTTAAAATTATTAATTGAAACTGGGTATGATGTTAATTTAACTTTTGTTAAAAACGGCAAGTTTTATATGGTCAATCCAAGTGAATTAAAAGAAGAATATGATTCCCTTTTATATCACTTACTTGATTTATTTAATATCGTAAGAAGAAACGAAAAACACGTTGGTTTTATTAAATATATTGAAGGTTTTGTAATCGATTATATTAGTTATAATCTTCCTGATTTTCCTGAATATAGCGAAGTCAATACCATCGTATATATGGTCATTTTAAATATTTATAAGATCCATGGAGTTAGTATTAACGAATGTAGTTATTTAAAAGAAATTGTTTTTGATGAAACTTTTATAAAAAATATTGAAATTACCCTTAATAAAATGATGGGTTTATGATAATATTATTTAGCGCACTTTTTAAGTGCATTTTTCTATCGTGGAAAAATTATTTTGTTGTATAATTTTAATCGGAAAAATTTAAAAAGAAATTAAAGGAGTAAAAGAATCATGGCAATAGAAGCTAAAAAGACTGGTAATTGCGAATATGAGGTCAAGTACGTATTAAAAGATCAAGAATTAGTTGATGCTAGAGAAAAAGCTTTAAAAGAATTAGCAAAAAACATTTCAATCAAAGGATTTAGAAAAGGTAATGCACCTTTAAATCTTGTTAGAGAAAGAGTAAATCCAAGCGATTTATTAAATAGAACAATCAACGTTTCTATTAATCCAATCTTAAGAAAAATCTTAGCTGAAACCAAATTAAGACCAGCAATGACTAGTGATGTTAGAGTTGATAATGTAACCGATGAAGGAATTGAATTAACCTATACAATCGTTACTGAACCAACAGTTACTTTAGGTAAATATAAAGATATTAAGATTAAAAAAGAAGCTGTCAAAGTAACCAAAGAAGATGTCGAAGAAGCAATTGAAAAAGAATTAAAAGATAATGCTGATTTAGTTTTAAAAGAAACTCCAGCAGAAATGGGTGATACCCTTGTTTTTGATTTTAAAGGTTATATTGATGGAAAAGAATTTGAAGGTGGAAGCGCTGAAAATTATTCCCTCGTTTTGGGAAGTAATCAATTTATTCCTGGATTTGAAGATCAATTAGTTGGTGCAACTAGTGATAGTAAGGTTGATGTTATCGTTACTTTCCCAGAACAATACATTAAATCCTTAGCTGGAAAAGAAGCTAAATTCGTCTGTATGGTTCATGAAGTTAAAGGTCCTTCAACTCCAACACTCGACGATGAATTCGTTAAAGGTTTAGGAATTGAAAACGTCAACACCGTTGAAGAATATAAAAAACATAAAGAAGCTGATTTACTCGCTAAAAAAGAAAGAGAAGCAAATAATGTTCAATTCAACACTTTAGTTGAAACTGTCATTAATAACGCTACTTTAGAAGTTAGTGATAAATTATTAGAACAAGAAGCTAATGCTATAAAAGAAGAAAATATTAGAAGAATTACTCAAAACGGCTTAACTTTTGAACAATATAAAGAAGTTACTGGAATTGATGATGAAGAATTCCATAAACAAGCAAAAGAAGTCGCGCTCAACGATTTAAAAAGAGTAACCGTCTTCAATGAAATTGCTAAAGAAGAAAAATTAACAGTTACTAGAAACGATTTAGATAACTACTATCAAAACGTTGCTAATACCTATGGCATGAAAGTTGAAGAGGTTAAAAAAGCACTCGCAAGCAATGAATCTAACATTGTTAGAAATCTTATCGATGGAAAAATTCAAAATTTCTTATACACCAATAACATTGCAGATAAAAAAGAAGTAAAAGAGGCTGAAAAAGTAGAAGAAGCAAAAGAAGAAACTGAAGAAACTAAAAAAGCTTCAACTAAAAAATCAACAAGCAAGAAATCAAGCAAAAAAGTAGAAGAAAAGGGTGAATAATCGGACTTTCCGATTATTCATTTCTATTAAATAAAAGAATTTTTCTTTTTAGGTAAAAGTAAGTGCTATATAAACTTAGATAAATAAATTATATAGAAGGTGAAAAATGGCAAATACAGAATTTAAAAAAATTACTTTACCAGTACTTATTACAAAAGGTGGAATTTGTTTCCCGAATCAAGAATTTACTCTTTTTGCCGAAAGAAGTTTTTCAATCGATGCAATTAGAGAATCTATTGAATATTTTGATTCATTAATTTTTATTGTTGCTCAAAAAGACTTCGTTAAAAATGATGATCTTAATTTTGATGACATCTATAAGGTTGGTACCTTATGTAAGATTTTATTTAAAAATGAAGCTAATAAGGTCTTAAAAGTTACTGTTCAAGGTATCGAAAGATATAAATTTAATGACCTTTATAAAGATGAAGGTTGTTACCATATAAGCGGTGAAATCTATAGTGATATAGAAGATGATCCAAACGTTGAAGTTACTTATATTAATAATATTGTTAAATATTTTGATGGTAACGACATTGAAGAATTCTTTGGAAAACAACCAAAAACCTTTTATAGTTCCATTAAAAGAGGCTTAAATTCTAAAGAATTAAGCTATCTTTTCTCTCAAGCAATTCAACTTGAACCAGATAAAAAACAAGAATTACTCGAAGCTCCTAGCGTCAATGAAAGACTTAAACTTTTAGTCTCTGATTTAGAGATTTTAAAAATTAGAAGCAAGGTAGATAGAGATTTACAACAAACAATTCGTAAAACTAGTGAAAAAGCCCAAAAAGAATATTATTTAAGAGAACAACTCAAAGCAATTCGCCAAGAATTAGGAGAAACTCCTACATCTAACGAAGATTCTTATGAAGAAAAATTAAATAACGGAAATTATCCAAAAGAAGTTAAAGATAAGGTTAGAGAAGAGATTAAAAGAATGAAAAATCTACCTTCTGGAACCTTAGAATATTCACTTATTTTAGATTATTTAGATCAACTTTTTGCTCTCCCATATGAAAATCCAACTAAGGATAATGATGACTTAAATAATGCTCAAAAAATCTTAGATGAAGATCATTATGGACTCGAAAAAGTAAAAGAAAGAATTATCGAATATTTAGCAGTTAAAAAGGTAAACGGAAACTTAAAAGCTCCAGTTATTTGTTTTTATGGTCCTCCAGGAACTGGTAAAACCTCTCTTTCGATGTCAATTGCTAGAGCTTTAGGAAGAAAATTTGTTAAGTGTTCCTTAGGTGGCATTAGCGATGAAGCAGAAATTAGAGGTCATAGAAGAACCTATGTTGGTTCAAAACCTGGAAGAATTATGACTTTTATGAAAAAAGCCGGAACTGTTAATCCAGTCTTCTGTTTAGATGAAGTTGATAAGATTTCAGTTAATGGCTTTAAAGGCGATCCAGCTGCAGCTTTACTTGAAGTTTTAGACCCAGAACAAAACACTCATTTTAGAGATAATTATCTTGAAATTGAATACGATTTATCGAACGTTTTATTCATTTGTACTTGTAACTATTTAGAACAAGTTCCTGAAGCTTTAAGAGATAGACTTGAACTCATTCCAATTGATTCATATACCCTTTTAGAAAAGGCTGAAATTGCAACTCATCATTTAATTAAAAAAGAATGTCAAAATAATGGTCTTGATTATAAGAATGTAAAATTTACAAAAGATGCCATTATTTATATTATTGAAAGATATACTCGCGAAGCCGGAGTTAGAGATTTATCCCGTAAAATCGGTAAAATTTTAAGAAAAGTCATTGTTGATCAACTTAAAAATAATACCTTTAACGAAAAGATTAAAATCACCATTACTGGCGTTAAAAAGTATTTAGGAGTTGAATTATTTGATCCAACCGATAAAGAGAAAAAGAGCCAAGTTGGTATTGTTACTGGACTTGCTTATACTCAATTTGGTGGCGACATCTTACCAATTGAAGTAAATCATTTTGAAGGAAAAGGAAACTTAGTTTTAACAGGAAATTTAGGTGATATCATGAAAGAATCTTGTTCAATCGCCTTAGATTATGTAAAAGCTAATGCTAAAAAATATGGAATTGATCCAGAATTCTTTAGTAAAAATGATATTCATATCCACGTTCCTGAAGGAGCGGTTCCTAAAGACGGTCCAAGCGCTGGAATTGCGATAACTACCGCAATTATTTCAGCTTTAACCAATAAGCCAGTAAGTAGCGAAATTGCAATGACTGGTGAAGTTAATTTAAGAGGTAATGCCCTTCCTATTGGCGGATTAAGAGAAAAATCTTTAGCTGCTTTAAGAAGTGGAATTAAAACTATTATTGTTCCTAAAGGAAATCATAAAAATGTTAGTGAACTTCCTAAGGAAATTACATCCAATTTAAACGTTGTTTATATGGATAATGTCGATGATGCTATCAAGGTATGTATGTAGTTTAACTTGACTATTTAATTAAATATTTATATGGAAAATTCTTTACATTACTTTAAATCATCAAAATTTATTAAATCGATAACCGATATTAAAGAAGCACCTGAAAAGAGACTTTCTGAGGTGCTTTTTGTCGGTAAAAGTAATGTTGGAAAATCTAGTTTAATCAACGCTTTAACTAATAATAAAAGATTAGCATACACTTCATCAAAACCTGGTCATACTAGATTATTAAATTATTTTTTAATTGATAATTCCTTTTATTTTGTAGATGCCCCTGGATATGGATTCTCTACTAAAAAGGATTTAGATTATAAATTTTATGGAGAGATGATTGAGAATTATTTTAAAAATAATAATTACTTAAAATTAATCGTATTTTTACTAGATTCTCGTCATGAACCTACAGAAGATGATTTAGACTTTTATAACTATTTAAAATCTACTGATTATAACTTTATCTTTGTTATGACTAAGTGTGATAAGTTAAATATGTCACTTAAATCTAAAATAGTTAAAAATTTAAAAAATGTCTTTATTGATCCTGATTTAGAAAAACTAAATCTAGTATCAATAAAGGATAATCGTAGTTTATTAGCTTTAAAAACAAAAATAGAAGAATATATTAAATAAATAGTGGTATTTAAATCAAATGTAAATATGTTTATATTAAGTGAAAAAGAAGGGGAAAAGGGATATGTTAGAAAAAAGATATGACTTTAAAAAGATTGAAGAAAATAAAGTAAAAACTTGGAAGGGAAATGGCTATTTTAAAGCAGGAGATACTTCCAAACTTCCTTTTTCAATGGTTATTCCTCCTCCAAACGTCACTGGCGTTTTACATATTGGACACGCAATTGATAATACCATTCAAGATATCATCTGTAGATATAAAAAAGCTAAAGGATATGATGTGCTTTATCTTCCTGGAGTTGATCATGCTGGAATTGCAACTCAAGCTAAGGTCGATGCCAAACTTAAAGAAGAAGGTATCTCTAGATTTGATATTGGTAGAGAAGCCTATTTAAAAGAAGCTTATAAATGGAAAGAAGAAAAAGCTTCAACCATTCATTCCCAATGGGAAAAAATGGGCATAATGGTCGATTATTCTAGAGAAAGATTTACTCTTGATGAAGGTTTTTCTCATGCAGTTTTTACAGTCTTTAAAACTCTTTATGATGAAGGATTACTTTATAGAGGCGAAAGAATTGTTAACTATGATCCAATCATGAAAACCGCTCTAAGTAATATTGAAATTGTTTATAAAGAAGAGGTTGGTCAATTTTTCTATTTTAAATATAGATTTGTTGATGATAAAAATAAATATTTAGAAATCGCAACTACTAGACCTGAAACTATGTTTGGAGATACCTGTGTTGTAGTTAATCCGAATGATGATAGATATAAAGAAATAGTAGGCAAAAAAGTTATTAATCCAGCAAACGGAGAAGAAATTCCTGTTATTGCTGATGAATATGTTGATGTTACTTTTGGAACTGGAGCTATGAAATGTACTCCAGCTCACGATCCAAACGATTTTATAATTGGTAAAAAATATAATCTTGAAGCTCCTATCATTATGAATATTGATGGAACTATGAATGAACTTTGTGGTAAATACGCTTCAATGGACCGCTTTGAATGTCGTAAAGTTTTGCTTGAAGATATCAAAAATAACGATGATTTAATTAAAATAGAAGACATTAAACATAATGTTGGACATAGCGAAAGAACTGATTCAATTGTTGAACCAATTCTTTCTAAACAATGGTTCGTTAAAATGAAACCATTAGCAGAAGCAGTTTTAAAAAATCAAGAAAATGAAGAAACTAAGGTACATTTTTATCCTGAAAGATTTGAAAATGTCTTAACTAGATGGCTAAATAATATTGATGACTGGTGTATTTCTCGTCAATTATGGTGGGGTCATAGAATTCCAGTATATTATAAGGATAATAGCGATGAAATCGTTATTAGTGAAACTCCTTTAGGAGAAGGATATCATCAAGATGAAGATGTTTTAGATACATGGTTCTCTTCAGCTTTATGGCCTTTTGGAACTATGGGTTGGCCTAGTGAAACAAGTGATTATGAAAGATATTTCCCAACCTCTTGTTTATCAACAGGATATGATATTATCTTCTTCTGGGTTGCTAGAATGTATTTCCAAAGTTTACATTTTACTAAAAAGATTCCTTTTAAAGATGTTGTTATTCATGGTCTTGTAAGAGATGAATTAGGAAGAAAAATGTCGAAATCTTTAGGAAACGGCATTGATCCAATTGAAGTAATTGATAAATATGGATGTGATTCTTTAAGATATTTTTTAGCAACAACTGCAACTCCAGGACTTGATTTTAGATATAGTGATTCTAAAGTTAATAGTGCTAATTCTTATTTAAATAAGATTTGGAATAGTGCTAGATATATCTTAATGTATATTCCTCTAAATTATGAATTTAAGGAATTAGATTTTAATTCCTTAAATAAAATGGATAAATTCATTCTTTCTAGACTTGATGAAACTATCAAAAAAGTAACCATTAATATGGATAAATATGAATTTGGTATTGCTTCAAGTATCCTTTATAACTTTGTTTATGATGATTTCTGTGATTATTATTTAGAAATGAGTAAAGTCACCTTAAATAATGAATCATTTAATAAAGAATCTACCTATTTTACTTTAATAAAAGTATTAAAAGATATTGTTTTAATGATTTATCCTTTCTGTCCTTTTATCGCAGAAGAAATCTATCTTTCTTTACCTATTCGTAAAGATTCAATAATGCTTGAAGATTATCCTACCTTTAATAATTATGAAGACGATAATAAAGAAGTATTATTGGTAAAAGAAGTTATTGAAAAGGTTAGAGCATATAAGGTTGAAAATGAACTTGCTCCTAATGCTAAAATTTCGATTAAAATTCAAACAGAATTAAAGATTGATGATTTATTAGCTTATATTGAAAG
This sequence comes from uncultured bacterium, assembly GCA_949299195.1. GTDB lineage: Bacteria > Bacillota_I > Bacilli_A > RFN20 > CAG-826 > Onthovivens. The sequence continues at coordinate 102,356 of CASFZN010000020.1, forward strand.
ATTTACCTTTGCAAATGAAGTTAAATTAATTGAAAATAGTGAAGAAAATTTAACATCAATCATCTTAAAAAACGGTGTTTTATATATCGTTGATAATATCAATAAGGATGAATTAAAAGAAAAATTAAATAAACAATTAGAAGATGTTAATAAAGAGATCTTAAGAAGTGAAAACTTACTTAATAACCCTAACTTTATTAATAAAGCAAATCCTGAAAAGGTTAATAAAGAAAAAGAAAAATATCAAAACTACTTAGAGCAAAAGAATATTTTATTAGAAAAATTAAAGAATATTTAAAAATTAATATTTTCTTAATAAATACTAAAAAACACGATATTAATCGTGTTTTTTCTTTTTTTATTCATTAAATTTTATATATATTTATAAAAATTTTAAAAATAAGTGAATAATTTTTAAATTTTAAGCGTTCTTGTATATAAAGGAGGTAATAGTCAAAATGAATAAAATTATGTTAACCGAAGAAGAATTAGTTGCGATTAAACCCGGAGATGCTATTACTTTAGGAGCTGTTTTAGCAATCATGGCAATAGCAATTTTAGCAATCGCAGTCTATAAACTCTTCACATCAAATGAAGCAATAATTAAATTACCTGGTGGCTATCAATTTTCATGGGGTTAAAAGCTTAATTTAATTTATTGCTTACTATTTAAATTCAAATATCGAAACTTTTTAAAATAATCGTAATTTTCCTTATTTATTTGTTATTTTTTAGTTGAAAATTATAATCACATATGATATTTTAATTAGCGTTGTAACTCTTTTTAAATAGAATTACAACCGCATTAAAGAGGTTACTTAATTTAATAAACGATATTATAAAAGATATCTACCTCCAAAGCGAGTACTTGATTTTAAAAAAGGAGGAAGCATAATGTACGCTATAATTTTAACAGGCGGTAAACAATTAAAAGTTGAAGTCGGTCAAAAAATCTATGTCGAAAAATTAGATGTTGAAGCTGGCAAAGAATTCACTTTTGATAAAGTTTTATTAATCGGCGATAAAACCGTTAAAACTGGAAAACCATTTATTGATGGTGCTACCGTAGTTGCTAAAGTTGAAAAACAAGGTTTAGGTAAAAAAATCGATGTCTATAAATACAAGGCAAAAACAAATTATCATAGATCTTTAGGCCATAGACAACCTTATACTTGTTTAACAATTACAAGCATTAACGCATAATGATTGAAGTAAAAGTTATTCAAAATAACGATAATATCTTATCTATTGAATCTAGTGGCCATGCTAATTATGATGAGAAAGGTAAAGATATTGTATGTAGTGCTGTAAGCGCAATATTAATTGGTGGCTTAAATGCTATTAAAGATATTGATTCTTATAAAGTCACTCAAAGAGAAGGTTATCTAAAGCTTGAATTAGTTGGTGATAATCAACTAAAAGAAGATAACATTGTCTTAAAGACATTGATTATTCAACTTAAAACAATTGAATATTCATACAAAGATTATTTAAAACTATTAGTAATAAATAAATAAGGAGAGAACGATTATGGAATTAAGATTTATACTTGATTTACAACTCTTCGCTTCACATAAAGGTGTCGGTAGTACTAAAAACGGAAGAGATAGTGCTGGTCGTAGATTAGGCGCTAAAAGAAGCGATGGCCAATATTGTAAGGCAGGTGCAATTATTTATAGACAACGTGGAACCAGAATCTATCCAGGTTTTAACACCAAAAAGGGTGGAGATGATACCATTTTTGCTACTAAAGCAGGTATTGTTAAATACGAAAGAGTTGGCAAAAATAGAAAACGTGTCAGCGTCTATGAATTAGCATAAAATTATGTAAATAATTTTTAACCGCCTAATCTTTTAGGCGGTTTATTTTTTAAAAAAACAAGATTTATTAATATTTATTTTAAAAAGAAAAAAAGAAGTTAACCCCATGTTTATTGATCGAGCAATTATTGAAGTAAGAAGTGGTAAAGGTGGCGATGGAATGATCGCATTTATCCACGAAAAATATCGTCCTTTTGGAGGACCTAGCGGCGGAAATGGTGGAAGAGGAGGCTCAATTTATTTAAGAGCTTCAAATACTACTACAACCCTCGTTAATTTTCGTCATTCAAAAGTTTTTAAAGCTGAAGATGGTGAAAAAGGTAATATTAAAAATCAATATGGAAGAAGCGCAAAAGATGTCTATATTGATGTCCCAATTGGAACAGTTATATTTTTAGAAGATGACCATTCTTTTTTAGTCGATTTAAATGAAGAAGGCAAAACTTTTTTAATTGCTAAAGGTGGTAGAGGTGGAAGAGGTAATGCCTGTTTTAAAAACTCAAGAAATAAAGCTCCAAAAATCGCAGAAAATGGCTTACCTGGAGAAAAGAAAAGAATTATTTTAGAATTAAAATTACTTGCAGATGTTGGAATTATAGGACTTCCTAATGCTGGAAAATCTACCTTTATATCCTGTGTTTCTAATGCTAAAGCTGAAATTGGAGACTATCCTTTTACAACTACAGTTCCTAATTTAGGAGTTACCTATTTAGAAGATGGAAGTAGTTTTGTTTTAGCTGATATGCCTGGATTAATCGAAGGTGCTCATGAAGGAAAAGGCTTAGGTCTTACCTTTTTAAGACACATTGAAAGAACCAAAGTTTTAATCCATTTAGTAGATATGAGCGAAGAAAATCCATATGAAAACTATTTAAAAATCCGTAAAGAATTAGAAAAATATGGAATGAATTTAGTTGATAGAGAAGAGATTATTGTTGCTAGTAAAATGGATGAAGAAAATGCTAGTGAAAACTTAAAAGAATTTGAGAAAAAAGTAGGAAAAGAAGTCTATCCAATCTGTTCAATTACCGAAGAAGGATTAAAAAAAGTCTTATGTAAAGCAAAAGATTTATTAAAAACCGCTAAAACCTATCCTATATATAAAGAGGAAGAAAAAGAGGTTATTTATAATCTTGATAAAGAAGAGCCTTTATTTAAAATCGTTAAAGAAAAAGAACACCTTTATGCTATTAAAGGCGAAAGAGTTGAAAGAACTTATGATTTAATAAATATCTCAACCGATGAAGGTATGATGAGACTCATCACTTATTTAAATAAAATCGGTGTTGATGAAGCACTTAAAAATGCTGGAGTTGAAGATGGAGATATCGTTAAACTCAAAGAATTTGAATTTGAATATTTTGAATAAAAAATATGATTTTATACATTTTAATAACTAATTAAAAATGTATTCTTATTTAATTGGAAAAGTTTCTTCTATTAGAGAAGGAAGTATTGATTTTGAAGTTAATAACATTGGATATTTTTTATTTGTCTCAACTAGAGATAAATATGTTTTAAACGAAGAATATCGTGTTTATATATATGATGTAATCAAAGATGATCTTTTTAAGATGTATGGATTTTTATCCCTTGAAGATCGAATTATTTTTGAAAAATTATTAGAAGTTAGTGGAATCGGCCCTAAAAGAGCATTAACTATTATTTCTCAAGCAACTATAAATGAATTGGTTAGTTTAATAAAACTTAAAAACGTTAAATTATTATCTAAAATAAATGGCGTTGGTCGCTATGCCGAAACTATTATTTACCATTTATCTAATAAATTAGATTTTTTAGAACCAAGTCTATTTAAATATCAAAACGTCTTTTTAGCACTTAAGGATTTAGGATATGAAGTTAATAAGATTAATGAAGCTTTATTATCGCTTCCTAGTGGCTTAAGCGATGATATTGCCTTAAAAGAAGCACTTCGAGGTATCAATAATGTATAGAAGTGAAAATATTTTAAGGCCAACTAAACTTGATTCTTTCTTTGGTCAAGATGAAATTGTTAAAAGATTAAAAGTTTATATTTATAGCGCAAGAGTTAGAGATTCAATTTTAGATCATATTCTTTTTTATGGTCCTCCTGGCTTAGGAAAAACCACTTTAGCTCAAATTATTGCTAATGAAATGGAAACTAATCTTATTTCTATTAGTGCTCCAAGTTTAAATAAACCACTTGAACTAATCTCTATTTTAAGTCAATTAAATGATGGAGATATCTTATTTATTGACGAGATTCATCGTCTTAAAAAAGAGATTGGTGAAATCTTATATAGTGCCATGGAAGATTTTGTCGTTTATGTTCCTTATAAAAGTGAAGAAAACACTAAGGCAATAACTTTAAATGTATCGCCATTTACTCTTATAGGAGCAACCACTAATGGAGGCAATTTGTCTAACGCTTTAAGAGACCGTTTCCCAGTAATTTTTAAGTTTAATTATTATTCATTAAACGATTTAGTTTTAATTATTAAAGAATGTAGTAAAATCTTAGATTTAAATTTCGAAGAAAAGTGCTTTTATGAAATTGCTAAAAGAAGTAGGTTAACCCCTAGAGTTTCAAATAATTTAATAAAAAGAATTTATGATTATATGATTTATAAGGGTTTAAAAGATATAAAATATCAAGATTTAATCGAATGTTTTAACTTTTTAAAAATAAACGAATTCGGACTTAATGAAGATGATATTTCTATCATTAAACTCATGTATGAAAAATTTTTAAATGTAAGCGTATCTTTAGAACGGATTGCATCTTATTTAAATGAAGACGTTAATAACATTAAAAATATTAATGAACCATTTTTAGTAAATAGTGGAATTATCGAAAGAACCAAAAGAGGAAGAATTTTAACCAAAAAAGGAATTGAAATTTATAAAAAGATAAAGAAATAAATTAACGTTTTTTATTGATTAATTATTCAATTTTTTATCACCATTTTTTAACGCTAAAATCGTCATTTTTTAAGGTTGTAAATAAGGATACTTTTCTTTATAATTATTAAGACGTTTTTTATATTAATAATATAAAAACACTTAGAGGTTTAAATATATATGAAAAGATTAGTTGGATATATAAGCGTAGTGCTTTCTATGTTTCTTGCATTACTAGTTGGTCTTGTGCCAGCTTTAAAAGGCGTTGATGCAACTGGTGATTATGAATCGATGCATCAATATGTTTATAAAATTAGTGAAAAAAGTTATGACATTTCTAGCGGTGGAACTAGTGATGATGGAAATATCAGCGAAGATGAAAAGAAGTCACGCTTAGATGATACTGTTGAAATCTTTAAAAATAGATTAGATTTAGCAAATATTAGTGACTATTCTTTAGAAACAAGTGGTTTAGATACCATTAAAGTTTCTTTTAAAGTCGATAACTCATTATATGATGATGTTGCTTCTTATTTAAATTTCTCATGGTCGTTTATGGCTTCAACTTATACTGGTGACCCAGCTGTAGGTCAAGAAGCTGCTCAAATCGCATCAAATAGTGGAAACGATAATTTCTTCGATACTGGCAATGCTAGAATTGAATATCGTGATAACTATCCTTATGTTGTTATACCTTTAAAAGATCCAGAAGCTTTCAAACAAGTATTTGTTGCAGCGAGAGATGCTGAAGCTCCAAGCGATCCTTCAACCGAAGATGATTCAAGTGAAGATTCTACCGAAGAAGAAACAACCGCAAATGAAAATAAAATATTCATTTTAAACGACTGGGTAACTGGTTTATCAATTGAATCTTTATTAAGCGAAACCGGTAACGAGTTTGTTCAAGATAAAGAAGTAAAAGAACATATTTTATTTGAATTTGATGCTACAAATCCTTCTTCATTCTATTGGGATTATGATTCAACCCTTTCAACCGATGATCAAAATAATGCTGTTTATGAAGAAATTTATTTTGGTGGTTATAATCTTTTAGATTCTTCTAGTGAAAAATCTTATTATGGTTCAACTGAAACCGATAGAGTCTTAGCTTATCAAAAAGCTAGTATCTGGCTTGGAAAATTTAATAGTGAAAACTTAGATTATCAAGTTACATTAATTAATGTTAATGGTGATAATAATACTTCAACAATCATTCCCCCATTTTATGATTATTTAGTCTTTATGAATGAAATAAATTGGAGTAATGGCTTATTTGTTGGAACTTTAATCGCAACAATTGTTGTTTCGCTCTTCTTAATTTTAAATTATGGATTAAATGGAGTGAGCGCTATTTTAAATGCAGTTGCAATATTTATCTCTTCGATTGGATTATTTAATGCCTTTGGTAGTGAATTTAATATCGGAGCAATCTTAGGATTAATTTCTGTTGTTGCAATTTCATTATTCTCATCTACCGTATATTTTAAAAAGATTAAAGATGAAGCATATTTAGGTAAAAATTTAAGAAAAGCATATCAAGATGGTTCTAAAAAAGCTTTAGTTCCTCAAGTTGATATTAGCGTAGTTACCATTATTTTAGGTATTACCGCTTACTTAATTCCTAACTCAATTATGATTTCATTTGGTTCCTTATTAATTATTGGATCAATTATCAATATCTTACTTAGTGGCATCTTATTAAGAGCTCTTACTTGGTTATTATTTAATTCTAGTGTCGTTTTAAATAAACCAGGACTTGTTCAAATTGAAAGAAAATATATGCCTAATCTTTCTAAGGATGAAAAACCTAGATATTTTGAACAATTTAATAAAAAAGCTTCACCAAAATTTAAGAAAACTAGCTTGATTGTCGCAAGTGTCATGCTTCTTGCTTCAGTTATTGGACTTACAACTTTCCAACTCGTAAGAGGAAATATTTATAACGATACTTCTTCAACAAGTGGTAGTGAAATAGTTGTTAGAATTGATCAAAATAACGTCTATGAAGATGACTCATTAGAAATTCAAAATTATAGCGATTTAATCGAAGGAGTTTTCGAAGATAGATTATATTCTGATCAAGAAAATTTATTAGTTGATAATCCTACTGTTTCAAATTATAACTATCAATATAAATTCAATAACGTTATTAATAAGGAATATTATTTTGTTGTTGATTTAGATGGAAATTACGATTCTTCTACCTCTGTTTATTATTTAGATAATAACGGAAATATGGTTAATTCTACCTTAGAAGAAGCGGTCAACGTCTTAGTTATGAACGTTGTTCCTGCTAATAAGATTGATGTTAATATTGTAGAAAACGTTAATAATGATTCTAATAACTATTACGCTTTAATCTTTGCTTCAATAGGAATTGCAATCTCTTCAATTTATATGTTATTTAGATTCAATTTTTCAAAAACAATTACTTCAATCTTAGTAATTGGAGGCGCTTTAACTATAACTGTTGGAATCTTCTCTCTTATTAATGGACCATTTGTTTCAACCATTACTTTAGGAATTTTATTCTTAACCTTAATTGGTTATATGATGGAAATTATCTATTTCACAAAAGAAAAAGAAGTCTATAGTGAAAAACGTAAAGAATTACAAGATTTAGCTTTAAGACGTGATACCTATGAAGTAAGTGGTAATAATTATTATAATTATTTACTTAATACAACACTTTTAACTTCATTTATTATAATTTCAATGTTCTTTGCTCCTTCAATTGATCACTATTTATTAATTCTTATTCTTGTAGGTATGGTTATTTTAATCTTAGCTGGTAAATGTTTATCACTTCCAATTGAATCTTACTTTACTTCAATCTTTAATAAATTAAAGTTAAGTATTAACGCAAAAATGGAAAAGCATAACCAAAAATCCAAGAAAAAAGATAAGAAAAATGATGATGGTCCTGAAGAAGCAATATTTGTAGGAATTAATGATTAATTAAATTTATATTGATATACCTATCAAACGAATTAGTTTGATAGGTATTTTTTTAATGAATTTATATTTATAGAGTGTTAAATTAATAATTTTTTATTATTTTTTAGTATAATAATTTTTATTAGTTATGAATGAATTTTTAAGTGAATTATTAAAATATTATGAACTATCAATAAAGGAATATGATAGGTTAACTAAATCCCCTTCAAATTCATTATTTGATTTTGTTAAAAGTAATGAATATTTTTTAAGTGCAAAAAAAGTTATTGAAGAATCGATAAAAAATAATGAAAAAATCTTAATTTTTGGCGATTATGATTGCGATGGAATTTTAGGAACTTCAATCATTTATAATTCCTTAAAAAAGAAAGGTTATACCCCAGGATTTTATATTCCTTTTAGAGAAAGTGATGGCTATGGAATGAGTTTAGAAAAGGCTAAATATTTTGAAAGTTTAGGCTATACTACATTCATTTTAGTTGATAATGGGATCACTCTTTTTGAAGTAAGTGAATATATAAAAAGTAAGGATAATTTAAAATTAGTTATTATTGATCACCACTTAATCGATGAAACAAAAACTCTTAAATATGATGCTTTAATTCATTGGAAATATATTAATGAATTTAATGATACCAATATTTCAGCAGGAGCCTTAGCTTTTTTATTTAGTGTCGCTTTTTTAGATGAAATAGATACATATTTATTAGTTTTAGGAGGAATTACCATTATTTCTGATTTAATGCCAATGATTGGATTTAATAGAGAAATGGTTAAACTCGCTTTAAAAGAATTAAATAAAGAGAATAATAATTTCGATAATATTCGTTATTTAATGAGAGTTAATCGACTTGAAGATGTTAATGAAGATGATGTTGCTTTATTTTTAGTTCCTAAGGTAAATTCAATTGGAAGAATAATTAATGATAATTCCTTATTCAATATTGTTAAATATTTTAATCTCGATAGCATTGAAAAACGCGATAAAATACGCGTTTGGATTGAAAGTGTTAATGAAAATAGAAAACAACTTTTAACTGATATTGATGAAACAAGTTTTGTTGATTTTGAATTAAAAGATCATTGTCTATTTTGTTTAACAACTTTAAAAGAAGGAATGATTGGGCTTTTAGCAAATAGACTCGTAGAAAAATATCAAAAAACCGCTTTTGTAATTTCGATTAATGAAGAAAGTGATATTTATAAAGGGAGTGTAAGAAGTTTAAAAGGTGTTAATGCTGTTGAAAAATTAAGATTATGCAGTGAATTTTTAATTAATTTTGGAGGACATGAATCTGCTGCTGGATTTAGTTTAAATAAAGTTAATTATAATTCTTTTAAAAATCGAATTAGCGAAGTTTGTGATATTGAAAAAGGAGAAGAAAAAGAAGAATTAGAAAAGGCAATTTATATAAGAATTAAAGATATAAATTACGATAATTATGAATATATTGAGAGCTTAAGACCTTTTGGAAAAGGCTTTGAATATCCTCGTTTGGTTTTAAAACATATCCCAACTCATTCATTAACTTTATCAAAAACAAAAGAACATATTGTTTCTAAAGTTGGATTTGATTCCTTTTTAGTTTATTTTAATTATCCTCTTGATTTATTGGAGCAAGATAGTGTCAATTTTTATGGAAAAATTATTAAAAATGTCTTTAGAAATCAAGTTTCATTCCAATTTAAAATTTATCATTTCGAAATTGATGAATAAGTTAAGCAAAAAAGTTAGTTCTATATTATAATTAAGAAGTTATGACTAAAAAGAAAAAAGAAGAAGTAAAACAAAACGAAACTGAAGAATTATTAAAAGAAAACGGCGCCCTTTTAACTGATGGAAGAATTGATGATGTCGAATTTTCAAAGACCGATAAAGAAGGCCATCTTTTACCAAATGGTGGCTATCCAATGCATTCTTTTGATGATTTAAAAGCAGTTTATTCTTTATATATTCATAATGAAGCTGATCAAAAATTGATTGAAGATGCTTATAACTTTGTTTCTCAAAAACATGCTGGAATTTATCGTAAAAGTGGTGAACCTTATGTTCATCATTTGATTGAAGTTGCTTATATTGTTGCTACTCTTCAAGGTGGACCAGTTACAATAGCTAGCGCTTTACTTCATGATGTTGTTGAAGATACTGAAGTAACTGTTCAAGATATTAAAGAGATGTTTGGTGATGAATGTGCTAGAATTGTTGATTCTTTAACCAAAATCCAAAGATTAAAATTATCAAAACGTACTCAAGAAGAATTTGAAGCTGAAGATCATCGTAAAATCTTTTTAGGCATGGCAAAAGATGTTCGAGTTATTATTATTAAGCTTGCCGATAGACTTCATAATTTAAGAACGATTGAAGCTTTAAAACCTGAAAGACAACACGCAATTGCTAAAGAAACTTTAGAAGTTTTTGCTCCAATCGCTCATAGATTAGGTATTTATAGGGTTGAAAGTGAACTTGAAGATTTATCTTTAAAAATAGAAAAACCTGAAGAATATAACGCTATTTTAAAATTGTTAAACGAGAAAATTGCTAATAGAAAAGATTCTTTAAATCAATTAAGAAAGAAAATTGCTGATATTTTATATAAAAAAGGATTTAAATTTGAAATTCAATCCCGTGTTAAATCAGTTTTCTCAATTTATAAAAAAATGTATGTTCATAATCATAGTTTTGATAATATCTATGACGTTTTAGCGCTTAGAGTTATCACCGAAACTGAACTTAATTGTTATGAAATTTTAGGTATTATTCACCAAAACTTTACTCCTATTCCAGGTAGATTTAAGGATTATATTGCAATGCCTAAATCTAACATGTATCAATCTTTACATACCTCAGTTATTGATGGAAATTCCAATATTTTTGAAGTTCAAATTAGAACTAAAGAAATGGATGAAATTGCTGAAAGTGGGGTTGCAGCTCACTGGAGATATAAAGAAGGAACTCACTATAACGCCAAACAAGAACAAAAAGAAATCGAAGAAAAACTTCACTGGTTTAGAGACTTTGTTTCAATTAGTAAAGATAAAGATTTATCGCAAGATGATGATGCTCAAGTTTATATTGATTCTTTAAGTAAAGACATTTTTGAAGCAAATGTTTATGTTTTTACTCCTAAAGGAAAAGTTATTGATCTTCCAGCTGGATCAACGCCTTTAGATTTAGCTTTTAAAGTTCATAGTAAAGTTGGAGAAAGTGCAGTAGGAGCCTTAATTAATGGTAATTTAGTACCTTTAAATACTCCTTTAAAAACCGGAGATGTTTGTGAAATTAAAACTGCTAAAAATGCTCCTGGACCAAATGAAGAATGGTTAAATATCGTTAAAACTGCATCTGCTAAAGCAAAAATTAAAAAATATTTATTAAAGAAAAATAGCAATCTTGTCAGAGATGAAAAAATAAGTAGAGGCAAAACAATTTTAGCCGATTATTTTAAAGACCGTGGATATAGTGAAAAAGAAATGCTAGGAATGATTTCTATTGATAAGGTCTTAAAAAGATTTGAATTTAATGACGTTGATGAATTATATGTAGGGATTGCATCTCATAATCCTACCCCAGGACTTGTAGGTTCAATTTTAGGATTAAAAAAGAAAAATGCGTCATTATATCTATCTAAAAAAGAAAATTTTGAAGATGATAATTGTCCGGTTACCATTGAAAATGGTAAAGGAATTAAGATTACTTTAGGAAATTGTTGTACCCCAATTCCAGGAGATGATATTGTTGGTTATGTTACAAAAGGCTTAGGAGTTACAGTCCATAGAAGAGATTGCCCTAATATCGCTAAAGAAAAAGCAAGATTAATTGATGTTCACTGGAAAGCTACTATTAAAGAAGGATCTTTTCCAGTGGATTTACAGCTTACCTGTAACGATCGAGTCAATTTGATAAGTGATATTTTATCTTTACTTGCATCCAATAAAATCAAATGTACTGAAATCAGCGCAAAATTACTTTCTGATGGTTTTTTATGTGTTGTTAGCTGTCAGATTTATGTTAAGGATTATCAAGAATTTTTAAAGATTTCTTCAATCCTTAAAAATTTAAAAGATATTTACGAAATTAAGCGTATTATTCATTAATTTTTGTATATAATTTTTTGTATTTAATAGAATAATTATATATAATTATTCTAGTTTTGAAAGAGGCTTTTATATGATAAATTTAGTTAAAGGAACCCACGATGTAATCTTAGATGAAGCTAAAAAATATGAAGCAGTTGAATCTGTTTTTCGTGATTTAGCATCTTTATATGGATTTAAAGAATTTAGAACTCCAATTTTAGAACATAGTGAATTATTCCAAAGAAGCGTTGGTGATAGCAGCGATATTGTTAGAAAAGAAATGTATACCTTTTTAGATAAGGGTGAAAGAAGTTTAACCTTAAGACCAGAATTAACTGCTGGAATTATGAGAAGTATCGTTAATAATAAACTTTTAGCACTTGACGAAGGACCTGTTAAAGCATTTTATTTAGGTCCTTGTTTTAGATATGAAAGGCCTCAAGCTGGAAGATATCGTCAATTCAATCAATTCGGAATTGAAATGGTTGGAATTAATGATATATACCGTGACGTCGAAGTTATTACTTTTGGATATCATGCTTTAAAAGTAATGGGTTTTGAAAATTTAACTTTAAAAATTAATACTCTTGGCGATAAAGAAACCAGAGAAAAATATAATAGGGCCTTAAAAGAATATTTTTCTAAACATATTGATTCAATGTGTGGAGACTGTAAAGAAAGATTCAATCTCAATGTTTTAAGAATTTTAGATTGTAAGATTAAAGAAGATCAAGAAATCGTTAAAAATGCTCCTAAAATTCAGGATTATTTAAGCGATAATGCTAAAGATAGATTTGAAAGAGTCTTAGAATCATTAAAAGAATTAAATATTGAATATGAAGTTGATCAAAACCTTGTTAGAGGACTTGATTATTATAGTGATGTTGTTTTTGAATTCCACTATACCTCCAAAAAAGGCGTAAATTATGGCGCTATTGGAGCTGGGGGACATTATTCTAATTTATTTAGAGAATTAGGTGGAAATAAAGATTTAGAAGGATGTGGCGTTGCTTTTGGTATTGAAAGAATCGTAAGCGTATTAGAAGATGATGGTAGTTTAGAAAAAATTAAAAACTCAGTTAATGTCTATATTATGCCTAGTAGCGATGTAACTCGTAGTTTTGCAAGTTTATTAGCAAAAGAATTAAGAACTAATGGGGCATCAACTGATATTTGCTATGAAAATAAATCAATGAAATCAATGCTTAAAAAAGCTGATAAATTATCAGCAATAGTAGGCATTATTCTTAATGATGATTTATTAAAAGAAAATAAAACTATTGTTAAAAACTTAGTAACTACTGAACAAGAAGAAGTTTCTACTGAACATTTACTTGATAGAGTATTTGATATTTTAGTTAGTGAAATTAAGAAAAAAGAAGCTGAAGATCACGAACACGAAGAAGATTGTGATTGCGAAGAATGTCATCACCATCATGAAGAATAAAAAGGAACGATTAATAGATAAAAATAGTAATAAATAAAAGAGGGGACTAATTTATGGTTGAAAATATAAAAAGAAGTAATTATTGTGGAGAATTAAATAAAAGTAATGTTGGCGAAACTGTTTCAGTTGTTGGATGGGTTGCTAAAAGAAGAAATTTAGGAAGCTTATTATTTATCGACTTAAGAGATGTAAGTGGAATCGTTCAAATTTTAATTAAAACCGACGGTATCGAAATTCCTGATATTAGAAATGAATATATTTTAAATATTACTGGTAAAGTTAATTTAAAAGATGTTCCGAATCCAAATTTAAAAACTGGAGAAATTGAAATTGAAGCCAGTGAAGTTAAACTCATTAATACCGCTAAACAACCTCCATTTATTATTGCTGAACAAACCGATGCTTTAGAAGATACTCGTTTAAAATATCGTTATTTAGATTTAAGAAGACCAAATGTCTTAGAAAACTTTAAAACTAGAGCAAAAATCGTAAAAATCGTTCATGAATATTTAGATGAACATCGTTTTATTGAAGTTGAAACTCCATATTTAGCACCTTCAACACCAGAAGGAGCAAGAGACTATTTAGTTCCTAGTAGAATTCATAAAGGCGCATTTTATGCCCTTCCTCAATCTCCTCAACTTTATAAACAAATGTTAATGGTTGCTGGATTTGAAAGATATTATCAAATTGCTAGATGTTTTAGAGATGAAGATTTAAGAGCTGATAGACAACCAGATTTTACTCAAATTGATATCGAAACCTCATTTTTAAACCAAGATGAATTCTTAGAAATAATGGAAGGATTGGTCTATAAAATCTTTAAAGAGATTAAAAATATTGAAGTTAAACTTCCTTTAAGAAGATTAACCTATAAAGAAGCTGTTGAAACTTATGGAAGCGACAAACCTGATACAAGATTTGATTTAAAATTAAATGATTTAAAAGAAGTTTTAAGTAAAACTGAATTTGAAACATTTAAAAATAATAAATATGTTAAAGGAATTGTTGTTAATAATTTTGCTAAAGAATGTAGCCGTAAAAAACAAGACGTCTATAATCTTTTAGCAAAGAAATTCGGAATGAATAATTTCTTCTTTATTAAATATGAAAATAATGAATTATCATCTTCACTTTTAAAATTCTTTAATGAAGATAACAAAAAAGAATTAATTGAAAAATTAAATCTTAAAGAAGATGATTTAGTAATTGTTGCAACAAGTAATATTGGTTATAACGTTAATTTTGGTCTTGGTGCTTTAAGATGCGATTTAGCAGAAGAGTTAAACTTAATCGCACCTCACACTTATGATATTTTATGGGTTACTGATTTCCCATTATTTGAAAAAAACGAAGAAACAGGCGAAATTTCACCATGTCACCATCCATTTACTAGACCAAAGGATGAAGATTTAGATAAACTATTAGTAAGCCCAGAACAAGTTTCTTCATATACTTATGATATTGTTATGAATGGATATGAAGCTGGAGGTGGCGGACTTAGAATTTATGATCAAGAAGTTCAAAACACCATCTTTAAACTTTTAGGAATGGATGAAGAAACAATTAATAAAAAATTCGGTTGGTTTGTAGAATCACTTAAATACGGAACTCCTCCTCACGGAGGTATGGCTTTCGGTCTTGAAAGATTAACAATGGTATTAACAGATACCACAAATATAAGAGATGTTATCGCCTTCCCTAAAAACTTAAATGCAGTTTGTCCAGTTACAAATGCACCAGTAGAAGTCGATGAATATCAACTTAAAGAGCTTGGAATCCAAATTATTAAGGAGGATGAATAATCTATGCTTACTAAGAAAAAAGATATTGAAAAATTAAGTGTTGCTGCTATTAGAAGCACCTGTATTGATGGTATTAATAATGCAAATAGCGGCCATCCAGGAGCAGCATTATCTTTAGCACCAATAATGTACGTACTTTATCGTGATTTTTTAATTGCCAATCCATTTAAACCTAATTGGATAAATCGTGATAGAGTCGTTTTAAGTGCTGGACATGCTTCAATGCTTTTATATACAATCCTCCATTTATGTGGTTATAACGTATCAACTGATGATTTAAGAAACTTTAGAAAATTAGATTCTAAAACACCTGGTCATCCTGAATTTGGAGTAACTGAAGGAGTTGATGCTTCAAGCGGACCTTTAGGACAAGGTATTGCTCAAGCTGTTGGTATGGCAATGGCTGAAAAAATGTTAAGAAGACAATATTCTAAATCTTTATTTAAACATTATACTTACTGTATTTGTGGAGATGGCTGCTTAGAAGAAGGAATTTCTCAAGAAGCAATCACATTTGCGGGATTACAAAAATTAAATCGCTTAATTCTTATTTATGATGCTAACGATATTACACTCGATGGACCATTATCAAATAGTGATGATAATAACGTAAAAATGAGATTTGAAGCTGTAAATTGGAACGTTATTACAGTTAAAGATGGTAATGATATTAAAGAAATTAGAAGTGCTTTTACTAAAGCTAAAAAAGAAAAAGAAAGACCAACCTTAATTATTTTTAAAACAATTATTGGTTATGGATCTAAAAATGAAGGCACTAATAAAGTTCATGGGGCTCCTTTAGGAGAAGAAGATGGAAATAACGCTAAATTAAAATACGGTTATACCTATCCTCCATTTGAAATTCCTAGTGAAGTATATGACGATTTTAAAGAAACCTTCATTGCTAGAGCTAATGAAAAGTATGAAAAATACAATAATTATTATCAACAATATGCTTCAACAAATCCTGATAAAGCGGAACTTTTAGAAAAATTAATTAATAATGACTATGACGATTTAATTGATAAACTTCAATTTGATGTTTCAACATTTAAATCTGATTCAACTAGAAACATAAGTGAAGTTTTATTAAATTATTATCACGATAATTTACCTTTCTTAGTTGGTGGAAGTGCTGACGTTGCAAGCAGTGTTAAAACAAACCTTAAAAACGGTGTTAATTTCACTGCTTTAACTCCAGGTGGAACTAATATAAATTGGGGAATTAGAGAATTTTTAATGCTTTCTGCATCTAATGGAATGTTACTACATGGCGGATTAAGAACTTATTCAGGTAGTTTCTTAGTATTCTCTGATTATGCAAAAAGTGCGATAAGAATGGCTGCTTTATCAAATTTGCCAGCAATTTATTTATTCTCGCACGATTCAATTGCAGTTGGAGAAGACGGTCCAACTCATCAACCAATCGAACATTTAACAATGCTTAGATCAATTCCTAATTTGAATGTTTATCGTCCATGTGATGCTAAAGAAACTTATGGCGCATATAAAGCTGCATTAAAATCAAAAACTACACCTACAGCTATTATTTTATCTCGTCAAACTCTTCCTTTACTCGATTCTTCACTTTATGAAGGAGATTTTGAAAAGGGTGGATATTTAGTCATGAAAACCCAAAAAGAAGCACCAGATGGCGTTATTTTAGCAACAGGAAGCGAAGTTTCTTTAGCTTTAGAAGTTAGAGAAGAATTATTAGGTCAAAATTTACATTTAGATGTTGTTTCTATTCCTTGCTATGATGTTTTTGAAAAACAAAGTGAAGAATATATTAAAAGTGTAATTAGAGCTCCTAGAAATAAGGTATTCTCTTTAGAAATGGGCTCTACATTAGGATGGTATCGTTTTAGTGAACATCCTTATGGAATTGATACTTTTGGATTAAGCGGCAAAGATAAAGACTTATTAAAACACTTTAAATTCACTAAAGATGATGTTTGTGAATTTATAGTAAAATATTTAAAGAAGTAGGAGGATTATTTAATGGGTAATTATATTTCTTCTAGAGTATCTCCAAAAGGAGAATTTGGAATTTCTAAAGATGTATTTAAAACAATTGGTTTAGAAGTTTTAAAAGAATTTGATGGAATCATTGAAAAGGATGAAAAATTAGAAAAAAGTAAATCTACATTAACAATTGTTTTAAGAAGAAATAAGGTACTTTTTAAATACGTTCTTTTACTTGATGAAAAAACTAGTAAAGAAATTATTGAAAATGAAATTACTAACGCAGTTAGTAATTCCTTATTAACTATTTGTGATGCTATTCCTTTTGAAATTTCATTTTCTTATATTTCAAATAAAAAGAAAAAATAAGATAAATATCGTAAAAAAATAAGTATTATGAAAGAAATCTCTAGAAATAAATCACAAGAAATTGCAATGCAAATTTTAGCTTCATTCCTTCTTCAACAATCTAAGAATTTAGTAATTAATGTTGAAGGAACTTTTGAAGATGTTCTTGATATGCCTTATGAAGATGCACCAATATTTTTAAAAGAAACAATCATTAAATCTTTAAAATATGAAAACAAAATCATTGCATATATCTCTAAATATTTAAAGGATTGGAAATTTGATAGACTCAATATTTGTGTTCAAGCAATCCTTATTTTAGCAGTTACAAATTATCGATATTTAGAAGAAAAAATCGATAAAAAAGTAGTTATTAATGTTGCAGTTGAACTTGCAAAAAAATATAGCGAAGAAAACGATTATAAGTTTGTTAACGCAATTTTGGATAATTGTTTAAATGATTGATTTTAAAAATTATGTCTTTTCAGTTACTGAATTAAATCAACTTATTAAGGATATTTTTGATAATACTCCTTATTTTAAAAACTTAAGAATTAAAGGTGAACTTTCTAACTGGAAAGGTAAAAATATTTCAGGACACATTTATTTTTCATTAAAAGATAATGGATCAGTTTTAAAATGTGTCCTTTTTAAATACGATTCTTTATATTTAAAAGATGATTTTAAAGATGGTGATTCAGTTGTTTTAACTGGATTAATCTCTTCATATGTTCCTAGTGGCACTTATCAATTTATAGTTAAAAAAATAGAAAAAGAAGGTGAAGGAGATATTCTTTTAAAAAAGAAAGAATTAATCGAAAAACTCGATAAAGAAGGACTTTTCTTAAAAGAACATAAAAAAGAATTACCTCGTTTTCCTATTAATATTGGAGTAATTGTTGGTAAAAATAGCGCGGCTGAAAGAGATATTGAATTTAATATTTCTAGGCGTTGGCCATTATCCAAGATTAATTTTTATTATTCATTAGTTCAAGGAGAAGGAGCATCTAAAGATATTGTTGAAAACTTAATTAAAGCTGATCAAGGTAATAATGATGTTTTGATTTTAGGAAGAGGTGGAGGAAGTATTGAAGATTTAAGTGCATTTGATGAAGAAATTGTTGTAAGAACCATTTATTCTTTAAAAACTCCATTAATTTCAGCAATTGGACATGAAATTAATAAATCTATTTCCGATTTAGTTAGTGATGCTTATGCTTCAACTCCAACTCAAGCTGCAGAGTTGGCAGTTCCTGATAAAGAAGTAATTATCGAAGATTTAAAGCAATTAAAAGATAATTTAGATACTACAATAAATCGATATTTATCGGATTTATCTAATAAAATAGATCTATTAAGAAACAATAAAGTTTTAACTAATTTAGAAAATGCGTTTGATGTCTATATTGAAAGAATCAATAACTATCAAATTAATTTAAATAATATAATAGATAATAAAATAAATTTATTAAATAAAGATTTATTACATAAAAAGGATTTAATTGATTCGCTTAATCCTAAAAACATCCTAGAGAAGGGTTATACGATTATTAAGGATGATAAAAATAACATCATTAAATCTAGTAATTATCTAGTAGATAATTTGGATGGAACAATCGTGTTTGGTGATAAAGAAGTAGAAGTTAATATTAAAAAGAGGTAGTAATCTATGGCAACTAAAGAAAAAGAAACTTTTGAATCAAAATTAAATGAAATCGAGACTATTGTCGAGAAAATGAATGAAGGAAATTTACCTTTAGATGAGATGATTAAGCTCTATGAAAAAGCTCAAAAACTCATTAAAGAGAATTTAGATGAACTTAACGAAGTAAAATCAAAAATTGAAAATATTAGGAGTTAATTAGTAGTTTTCTAGTAGATTTCTAGTAGTTTATAAGTACCAATAAAGTAGCTTATGAGTAGAATAATTCTTCATATTGATCTAAATACTTTCTTTGTAAGAATTGAAGAAATCAAAGATCCTTCCTTAGTTGGAAAGCCTGTTGCAATTGGACATGAAGGAAGAGGAGGGATTATTTCAACTTGTTCATATGAAGCTAGAAAATATGGTGTTCATTCAGGAATGCCTACATTCCAGGCGACTCAATTATGTAAATATTTAATATTAAAAGACCCTGATTCTGAATATATTCATCTTTATAGTAATGAATTTTTCTCATATTTGAGAAATTTTAGCAAGAAAATTCAAGTTTTAGGATGTGATGAGTGCTTTGTTGATATTACTGAAGAATTTGCTAATTCAAAAGAGAAAAACATCGATAAATACCTAAAAAATATTCAAGACGGATTATACAAAAAGACAAAACTAAAGTGTTCAATAGGTGTTGCTCCAACTAAATTTTTAGCAAAAATGGGAAGCGATTATAAAAAACCTATGGGAATCACTATAATTCGTAAAAAAGATGTCGAAAAATTATTATTTCCCTTAGATATTAAAGACTTTTATGGAATTGGAAAGCAAACCACCTCTAAATTAAAAGCTTTAGGAATAAATACAATTGGGGAACTCTATAAAATATGTAAAGAAAATCCAAATTCTAACGATATTACGCCATTTATTAAAGATTATGTTATTTCCTCACTAGAAGGAAAAACTAGCGATAAACTCGATTTAGAATATGAAGATCCTAAATCTATAGGAACAACTAGAACCTTACCTTATAATTCTCATAATAAAGAAGAAATTCGTAAATTTTATATAAAATTAGTTGATTCTATTATTGGAAAATTAAAAAAAGAGCATCAATTAACTAAAACTATCACTTTAACCTTAAAAGATGCTGATTGTGCAACTAATTTTAAAACTAAAACATATTCTAAATCTTTAAATAGTTATACCGATAATGAAGAAAAGATAAAAACTGCAGCATTATCGCTTTATGATAAAGTATTCAAAGATCAAGAAATAAGACTTATAGGTTTTACTGTAAAAAACTTAATAAATAAACATAACGCCGTCACTCAAATGACTTTTGATGATTATATGTATCACGAAAAAGAAAGTGAAACCTACCTATTAATTAATGAAATTAATAGAAAATTTAATAAAGAAGTAGTAAAAAGAGCATCAGACGTAATTAAAAAGAAATGAAAATAGAACAAGCATTTACTAAATATTTACAGTTTTGTGTAATCGAAAAGAATCTTAGACCCTTAACAATCTCTAATTATAAGGATGATTTTAAGGTGTTTTTAGAATATTTTCCTTATATTGAAGATACCGATGACCTTTCAATAGGTGATATTGATGAATTTAACTATAAGCAATCAATTGATGAACTTAAAGTTACTACCATAAAAAGAAGAATTTCTACTTTAAAAAATTTCTACATTTTTTTAGAAAGTGAAGGCATAAAAACTGACATAATTAAGGAAGTTTTAACCCCTAAAGCCAATAAATATTTACCAGAATATCTAACTATCGAAGAGGTAAATGACCTTTTTTCTAGCTTTAAAAATGATACTTTTGAAGAAATTAGAGATTATGCAATTTTAGAAATGATTTATTCCTGTGGATTAAGAATAAGTGAACTTATCGAATTAAAATTAAAAGATATAAATGCTCAAGAAAAGGTAGTAAAAATCGTAGGAAAAGGCTTTAAAGAAAGAGAAGTACCAATTAGGGACGAAGCTTTAATCGCATTAAATGAATATTTAAAATATGTTAAGAAAAATATGATAGTTGTCGATAAAAATATCATTTTCTTAAATAAACATGGCAATAAATTAACCCGACAATATGTTTGGCAAATGATTAAAAAACGCGCTAAAAAAGCAGGTATCACAAAAGATATTTCTCCTCATACCTTAAGACATTCTTTTGCAACTCATCTTTTATCTAAAGGATGTGATTTAAAAGTTGTTCAAAAATTGCTAGGCCACGAAAATATTGAAACGACCCAAATTTATACCCATGTTGCTGAAGAAAAAATCTTAAATATTTACGATAAATATCGGAAAAAATAGCATCTTGTTAGCCATAGCAAATTATTTGTATAAAAATATTAAATGAATTATAATTATTTGAGGTAATAAAGTATGAAAAAATATAGAAGAGTTTTTGTAATTGTATTAGATAGTTTAGGAATTGGAAATGCTAAAGACGCCCATCTTTTTAGACAAAATAAAGAGATAGATGATGTTGGTTCAAATACCTTTAAGCATATCAGTGAAGCTTTTGAAAATGGCTTGAATATCCCTAATTTAAATAAGATGGGAATTGGCGATTTAACTGAAATTAAAGGAGCAGAAATCTTAGAACATAAAAATTCATTTTCTATCGCTTTAAATGAAGCTTCAAATGGAAAAGATACCATGACTGGTCACTGGGAGATGATGGGTATTTTAACTAAAAAACCCTTCCAAACCTTTACTGAAACTGGATTTCCAAAGGAATTAATCGATGAATTAGAAAAAGAAAGTGGTTATAAATTCATCGGTAATTATGCTGCTAGTGGCACTGAAATTTTAAAAGATTTAGGTGAACAATCTTTAAAAGATAATTCTTTAATTCTATATACTTCAAGCGATTCAGTCCTTCAAATTTGTGCAAGCGAAGAAACTGTTGGATTAAAAGAACTCTATAGAGTTTGTGAAATCGCTCGTAAATTATGTATGAAAGATGAATGGTTTGTTGGAAGAATTATTGCTCGTCCATTCGTTGGAAAAACCAAAGATACATTTAAAAGAACTACAAATCGCCATGATTATGCAATTTCTCCTAGTGGAATCACTGCAATGGATATATTAAAAGAAAATGGATATCAAGTTAACTGTGTTGGTAAAATCTATGATATTTTTAATGGTGATGGAGTTACTTCAACTGTAAAAATCGTTTCTAATATCGATGGAATGAATAAAACTATCGATTTAGCTAAATCTAAAGATTTTGATCAAGGATTTTGTTTTGTTAATTTAGTTGAATTTGATAGCGAATATGGACATCGAAGAAATCCTGTTGGATATGGAAAAGCTATTGAAGATTTTGATAAAAAACTTGGTGAATTGCTCGAATTTATTAATGAAGATGATTTAATTATGATTACTGCAGATCATGGAAATGATCCTACCTGGAGAGGAAGTGATCATACTAGAGAAAAAGTCCCATTAATCTGCTATTCTAAATCAATTAAAAACGGAAGAAACTTAAAAGATAGAGATTCTTTTGCAGATATTGGAGATTCTATATTAACTAACTTTAACCTTAAAAAAGATGATTCGATGATTGGAAAAACAATCGATGAATTATTTGAATAAAATGAAAGGAAATTATATTTAATTTATGAAGATTAAAAGAATTAGCTTAGTATTATTTTTACCAATATTATTAAGCGGATGTACTGCTAATAATAATGTTTTAAATCAGGATTTAAACTATAAATTATTAATGCCTTCTGGTGCTCCAACCCTTCCTTTATATTATGAGATTTTAGCAAGCGATGAAAATGTTGAAGTTACCACTCAATCAACCTCAATTAGACAAGAATTTACTCTTGGAAACTATGATTATTTAATCTTTGATTCAACAAATGCTACAAAATTATTAGATAGTCAAGAAAACCCTTTATATGAATTTAAAATGATGCTTACAGGAGGCAGTTTCCATCTTATTGGATTTAATAAAACTAATGAAGATAAACCTACTGAAGAAGATAATATCTATGGTTTTATGGCTGGAAACGCTGCCGATTTATTATTTACAAATATCTATGAAGTAACTACCGATGTTTATTTTGATAATATTAACAGTTTACAAACTGAACTTATCAATTTAGATACTAGTTTTAATGTTAGTGGAAAAACTTTGGATTGGGCTATTGTTAGTGAACCTCAATTAACCCGTTTAATGTCCACTTGGAAAGAAAATGGGCTAGATTTATCTAAAATAGTAAACATTAATCTACAAAAAGAATTTAAGGTTAAAAATCCAAGTTACGAATATGATTACATTCCTCAAGCAGCTTTATATGTTAAAAAAGAATATGAAGAAAATAATAAAGGAAGTGTCGAAACCTTAATGAAAAGATTAGAAATTGCTGTTGATAACGTTATTAATCATATTGATAATGTTAAAACTACAATTGATGAACGTTATGAAGAAGAAACCCTTCAACAAGCTACATTTGGATTTACTTCATCCTTGGCAAAAGAAGTACAAGAAAATGGAAAAAATGGCTTTGGAATCGTACCAAATGAATATAATAAAGTTATTAATACCACTGTTATTAGAAGCTATTTAAGTATTATTAATAGTGCTATTAATAACAAAGGATAAATAATTAAATATTATTTATTTTATTAATTTATTTATATATTTATATAAAATAAGGATAGATGAAAAACACTAAATTAAAAAATCGATATTATTTTCTATATGAATGGTTAGGAATATTAGCGATTTTTTTAATTTGGTTAATTTCTTCAACTATTGCTAATAATTCCTACGTTATACCTTCAATTTTAGATACTTTTAACGCTTTTATTGAACTTATTGGTGAAAGTAGTACTTATACAGCTTTTGGATATACTTTTTATAGAACAATAGTTGCAATATTAATTTCAATAATTTTAGGAATATTTTTAGGATTATTATCAGGATTATTTTTAGGAAGTAGAAAATTTTTAAAACCATTTATTAATTTAATGCGTTTTGTGCCGGTTCCTTGCTTTATTTTTATTATTTTTGGACTTATTTATAATCTCGAAATTGGATCAATTTTAATCTCATTTATTGTTATTTTTCCACTTATTTATGAAAGTATTGTTGGAGGAATAATTAATATTGATGACGATATTAAATTAAGTTTAAGACTCGAAGGATTATATAACTTTAATTCAATTTTTAAGGTAATTTTGCCTTTAACCTTTCCTTATTTAAATGTAGCAATCATTAATTCGATTGGAATGGGGATAAAAATTAGTGTAATGAGTGAAATTATCTTAGGTTCTTCAAGAATTTGGGGAATAGGAAGATTGATTTACGTTGCTAATTCAACAGGCAATTTCCCAATGTTATTTGCAATTATCTTTATAATTATCATTATTTTTGTGATTATTGATTCAGTTCTAGTGATTTTTAAAAGAAAAATTGATGATAAATACATCTATTAAATAAAAAATATTAATAAAATTTTAATAAGTTTATAAAAACACGATAAATATCGTGTTTTTTATTATAAATTTTATCAAAAGAAGTACTTTTTTTAAAAAAAATATAAAAAAAGTGAATAATTTTTTAATTTTAAGCGTTCTTGTATAGTAAGAGGAGGAAAAAGACTATGATTAGTGATATTAAATTAAATCTTAGACATTATTACTTTAATTATTGGTCAAGATGCATTAGAGACTCAATTGAGAATCAAATTGTAAATAGATTTGATTATATTCAAGATGGTGTAGTTAATAAGGGCGATAAATTTTATCCCTTTAGAGACTATAAAAATCTCTTAGTCTTAAGAGGACAGATAATTGAATATGCTTTTAAGATCTCTAAAAACGGAGAATTGATTTATCAATTTGCAATCTGTTTAGATGATTCTTTTGAAGATGATCATGAGGTATCAATTGTTCCAATTGAAACCAAATCTATTAATAAGGATGAAAATAATAATTCATCTAATAATTTAATAAGGAAATTTGATTTAGGAGTATTACCTGCAATTAGTAAGGATTTAATTGTGGTAGCTAAAATTGACGAGGTTAAGATATTAGATAAGACATTAATTAAAGCGGATAGTAAGTTTTTTGATTTTATATATGGTAAGGTTCCTGAAAACGTTGTTGAAGATATTAATAACAAATATTTAACGTTTGCTGGTTATAAGTTATTAAAACACGAAAAAGAGAATCTAAATTTACCTATATATGCTTGTTAAAAAACTACTAGAAATCTACTAGTTAAATGTTGAAAACCTTAGTAAATAATTTATTAAATAATTTATTTTATTCATATTTGAATCTTAAAAAATGGCCTATTTATCGTATTTTTCATAGAACTACTTTACATAATAGGTATTATACGAAGTTATATTTAAAGTAAAAAATTACTTAAATAATTCATCAATATTATAGTAATTTCTACTATTATCATTAAAAATATGAATAATATAATCATAACAATCGATTACGATCCATTTTGAAGATTCACGACCTTCAATATGTTTATAATCAATATTATTCTTTTCAAACTCTTCAACTAAGTTTTCAACTAAAGCGTTAGCATTTCTTTCATTTAATGATGTACAAACAATTGTGTAATCACATAATGAATTGTTTGTTTTATATACATTAATATCTTTAGCTTTCTTATCTTCTAATGTTTTAACAATTAAATTTACAGTTTTTGGATATGCCATATATTTATTAACTCCTATTATCCTTATTTATAATTATTTTTTATTTTTAGACCACTTCTTTTAAAAGTAATTAAATTTTAAATTTTCGACTCTTAGTGGTGATTTTAAATTATTTTCATAATTTATAAAATTATATTCATGTTATTTTTATCTCCCGCCTACCTACTTATCATTTTAAATAATATTCATACATCATTTCTGAAAGTCGATTATTTTCTTCCTCTTTATCCTTTAAAAATAATTCCACTTCTTTTACGACTTCTTTAAAACCACTTCTATAATCTTTTAACATCATTTCTATCATATTTGACGAGTCATAATTTCTAGTGGGTTCGATTTTATCACTTGCAAATATTATCATTGCTAATGGAGATAACTCTTTATTTCCGGTTGTATGATAAATAATTGCATCAATTATCTCTTTATCATCAATTTTTAGCTCATTTTTTAACAAATATGCTCCTATAAACGCGTGAAATGCATATTTAGGAAGATCTAAATATTGAGAATAATATTCTTTCATTATTTTTAATGAATCTTCTTCGCTAATATATTTTCCAATATCATGAATAAATCCGGTGAAATAATATTTAATTGGATTTTCAAGTTTATTAGAAATAGCGATATTATAGGCGAGTTTTGCAACACTTAAAGAGTGTAAATATCTTCTTTCATTTAAATGAGATTTTACATAATCAACTAAAAAAGGGTCGATAATTATCTCGTCATCCTCAAATTTGAAAATATATTGATAAAAAATAACAAAATCTTTCATTTTATTTTGGTAAAACGATATGACCCTTTAATTTTAAATTTGGACGATAAACAAGAAGGGTGTTTCCTTTTTGTTCAATTATTTCAACCTTCAAATTAGATACTAAATCTAAAATAATAGTGTTTTTATCATCATTATCACTAAAAGAGTTCTTTAATAATGAAATTTTAATGATTTCATGTTTTTCTAATGCGTTATCTAAGTTTTTTAAGACGTTTTTATTTAATATTTCTTTTCCAATATTAAATTTTAAAGCATCTTTTTCAACTGCAACTTTTCTTAAAAATCTTTTCTCTTTATTACTTAACATTTTTTAATTTTGCACGTGTAGTATAAACGTACACTCCTTTTGGTACAAAAATACGAATTTTTTGGTTATTTCCACTAAATTGGAACCATCCTAATCCTAAAATTCCAACATCTCTTTCGCCAGTTTCAGTAATTTCAAAATCATAAACATCAAACAAAGCTAAATCTCTAAATTTGAATGAGGTATTTTCTTGAGTACCGTTTTTTAAAACAGATTTAAAGAATTTGATTGGATCACCTCTTTTAGTTTTGATTTGGATTTTATCACTTAAATAGCAAGATAATGGGGTTTTTCCTTCATTTAATTGTTGAATGAAGCATAATCCACCAAAAGCTAATGAAACTTTATCAGAAAGAGTAACTTTTCTAGCTTCAACCTCTTTTTTAGGAACAATATAATTTGATAATGGTTTATCTAAAATTCCTAATAAACTATTAGAAATTGGGAAGCCAGGAACTTCATAAATTGCGTTAGTTTTTGATAAAGGAATTTTAAATCCACTTAAAGTTGTTTCAGGGAAATTATAGGTTATGATGTATTGATCGGTATAATTTTTATAATTCTTTAAAATTTCAAAAATTAAAGCACTTCTTCCAGATGTTGCGCTTCCAACGAAATATACATCACCTTTAGCGATATCTTGGATCTTTTCAGTTAAAAGTTCAATATTATAATTTTTACTTGATGAAGTTAAAACAATATCGTTAACCTTTAATCCTGCCATTTTTAATCTATGTCTTAAATATGAAATTAATTCGTTATCATCGACATCTTTTGGAATTAAATCTCTTTTATTTCCTACTGCAATAACATCAACATCATTTAAAAGTGTGGTAACCTCTGAAGGGAATCCACCTTCAAAAGAAAATAAATCAATAACATAAACTACTGTTGCATGGGTATCTCTAATTGTTTTTAAAACGCTTTTAAATTCATCGTTTAAAATGATTTCATTAGTAACTTTCTTTTCTTCTTCAAAACAATTGTTGCAAAGTAAAACGCCATCAGGATATCTTTTTAAAACTAGCGCATCAATATATCCTAATGCTTCTTTATCTTCAGATTGTAAAATTGCGCCACAATGTGAACATTTTTTAACTTTTTTTAAGATTGCCATATACTACCTCCCAATTTATAAATTTATTGTGTTTTTTTAATCTATTTTTATAGTAAGACTCAATCTTTTTATTTAAAATCGTAATAAATGCGTTTTTTGTGGTGATTTCATCAACATAAATCGACTTAATCTTAGCTTTATTTGCGACTTTAATATCAGTTAATAACTGATCTCCGATAAATATAATTTCATCCTTTTTTAAGCCGTTTTTCTTAATATATTTATTAATTTTGTTAGGAAATGGTTTAAAAGCTCTAGAAATATAATTTACATTTAATATTTTAGCATACATTGAGACTCTTTTCTCACTGTTATTAGAAACAATAATAATACTTATATTATTATCTTTTAATCTTTTTACGAGATTGAAAGTTTCTTTTGAAGGAGTTTTATTTAAATAAGAATCGAGGGTATTATCTAAATCAGCCATAACAGTTTTAATGTTAAAGGCTTTAAAAAACTCTATATTAATCTCAAATATGTTTTTTGCGTGTGCTGTTGGTATTAAATTCTTCATAAAATATATACTGGAAATCTACTAATAAACTACTAGTTATCTACTAAAATTAGGTTTTTTGATATTTATACTTAATTTTTTCGATATTTAGTATTAAAATAAATAACATGAATAAAGACCTTAGTTTAATCAATAATATCTCAAGAGGACTTATCCTTGTTGGATATATTATAACCGCTTTATTAACTCCATTTATTGGAATTATTTTCTTTATACCTTCTTTGATACTTTCGATTAAAAGAAGCGATAAAGATATGGCATATAATTTTTTAGGATCAATTATTGGTCTTGTTGCAAGTTTTATTTATATAATCTTAATGATTATTACGTCACTTTAAATTAATCCCCCATATCATCAAAGATTGAAATTTGTTCATATCCAAAACCATCGTCTTCATCGTTGGTTTTTTTATTTTTTGAATGGGTTTTAACTTCTTCTTTTACCGATTCTTTTTTAATTTCTTCTTTTATAACTTCTTTTTCATCTAATGGCTCATTAATAAAAGAATCATCACCAAAACTTAAACTTAGTTGCTCTTCAATTTCTCCACCGTTATCATTATTCCCGCTATTATCATCTCCATTATCTTTAATAGGAGATTCTTCAACCACAGTATCTTTATCGATAATTTGACAGTGATAATTAAAGACACATTTAATAACTGAATCTTCAGGGATTGAATCGATATTTTTCTTACAATATTTATCAACCGGTGTAAGGTGATAATCATCAATATTTATATTAAATAACTCATTATTTTCATACAAACCAGTGATTAATGTTGGTTGAGTTTTATCCTTTATTTTCATTGAGAATACAAGTTTATGAGGGTCACTTTTGAAAGATTTGAAAAGGAATTGACCGGCACCTAATCTTGCGGTTAATTCTAAATTTGAAGGATCATAAATTCGGTACATTCCTTTATCAGTAAGGAATAATATTTTATCTTTTTCATCCTTTCTAAAAGATAAAATACATTTTAATGAGGAATTTCTTAATCTCGCGATAGCTTTTACCCCACTAGATTTAATTCCAGTATGAGAGAATTCATTCTCATTAAAGAAGGTAGCTAAGCCACTTTCTGCAATAACTAAAAGATCAGAATTATTATTTAAAACGCTAATATCAACCATTTCATCATTTTGAGATAATCTCATACATCTGATTGGTTTAGAATATCTAGTTGCATAGAATTCTTTTAATTTAGTCTTTTTAATTTGACCATTTTTAGAAATCATCGCAATAGAAACATCTTTCGAGAAATCATTAACAACAATTGCTTTAATAATATATTCATCAAGAGGTAAATTTGTAAGATAATTTACGTGTTTTCCTTCATCTTTCCACTTATTTTCAACGATTGTATGAACTGGAATAAATAGATAATTACCAAAATTAGTAAACGCTAAAATATAGTCTAAAGTTGAAGCGAGTTCACTCATAACAAAACTATCGCCAGCTTTAATTCCAGCAAGTTGACCTTCACAAGCTTTATAAGATTTAATTGAAGATCTTTTAATATAACCATCGTGAGTTAAAACAACATATACATCTTCTTTAGCAACAAGGTCACGTTTATCGATGGTTATCGCTTTTTCTTCTTCTTTTATTTCGCTTCTTCTAGGATACCCATATTCTTTAACAACATCTTTTAAGTCGTTGACAATTGAATTCCTTAATTTAGTTTTACTATTTAAAATACCTTCGATTTTCTTAACTAAAGCGTATAAATCTTCTTTTTCTTTGATATAGACATTAACGTCGGTATGTGACAATCTATAAAGTCTAATATTTAAAATAGCTTCAGCTTGTTCTTTACTAAATCCAAAATTATCCATTAATTTGGTTCTAGCATCATCTTTATCAATACTATTTCTAATAGTTTTAATAATTTCATCGATTATTGAAATAGCTTTAATTAAACCTTCAACAATATGAAGTCTTAATTTTGCTTTTTCTAAATCATATTCAAAAGATTTAACTGTAATATGAGTTAAATGATTAATATAAATATCTAAATATTCGATTAAACCGAATGTTTTTGGATGGTTTTCACAAATAGCAACAATGTTTGCATTATATGTTACTTTTAATTTTGTTCTATTAAATAAATATTGAATGATAATTTTTGGATCTATATCTTTCTTTAAAGTGATAACAATATTAATTTCATCTCCAGCAGAAAAATCTTTAACATCGGTAATTCCGTCGACTTCTTTTTCTCTAATAATTTCGTTAATTTTTTTAACAATATCGATTTTATCAACACCAAAAGGAATTTCTCTAACTATGAGCTCATTAGTATCACCTTTTTTATTTTCTTCAAATCTAGCAACAATATCGAATTTTCCACGACCAGTTTCATACATTTTCTTCATTTGATCGCTGGTATAGATAATAGCGCCTGTAGGTAAATCTGGTCCTTTAACAATCTCTAAAAGCTCATCCAAAGAGCAGGTAGGATTTTCTAATCTATAAATAGTTGCTTCACAAACTTCACTTAAATTATGAGGTGGAATTCTAGTTGCTAAAGCAACCGCGATACCTTCGCTACCATTTATTAATAAATTAGGTAAATACGAAGGTAAAACAATTGGTTCTAATTCTTCATCTGAATAATTGAGTGTAAAATCAACAATATTATCTTTTTCAATATTTTTAATTAAAAGAGATGAAACTTTTGCTAAACGAGCTTCAGTATATCTTTGATGAGCAGGTGAATCGCCATCAATTGAGCCGTTATTTCCTTGGAAATCGATTAAAGGAACATTCATCTTCCAAGGTTGTGACATTCTTGTTAAAGCTTCGTAAACAGATTGATCTCCATGAGGATGGAATCGACCAATAACGGTACCGGTAATACGAGCACATTTTTTAGTTGGTTTATCAAAAAACATCCCTTCTTTATACATTGAAAAGATGATGCGTCGTTGAACAGGTTTTAAACCATCTCTAACATCAGGAATAGCTCTATTTAAGATGACTTCTTTGGCATAAACTCCAAATCTATCACCCATTAAATCATCAAGAGTCTGAGTAATAATATTCTCAATTTCTTCTATTATTTCTTCTTTTTTCTTTGCCATTACTTATTTAATTCCTTAACAAATTCATCTTTTTCATTAAAATCAACATATTCTTCAAGCCATAACTTTCTTTTTTCGGCATCGCTTCCCATTAAAATTTCAATCTTTTTAGCACAGACAATTGGATCAGCAATTGAAACTTTCATTAAAATTCTATGAGCTTTATCCATGGTTGTATATTTAAGTTGTTGATCGTTCATTTCACCTAAACCTTTATATCTATTGATAGAATATCCAGGTCCGATTTCTTTTTTAGCTTCGGCTAAATCGTTTTCGTCATAACAATATTTTTCGATAACTTTGCCGTTTTTTTGATTTTTATAAACTCTATATAAAGGTGGCATTGCTACAAATACGTGACCTTCAGTAATTAAAGGACGCATATATTTATAGAAGAATGTTAATAACAAGGTTTGAATATGAGCGCCATCGCTATCAGCATCAGTCATAATAATAATCTTATTATAATGAATATCTTGAACATCAAAAGTGTTGCCAAATCCAGCACCGATACAATTAGCAACTGTTGCGAATTCTTGATTTTTTAAAACATCTTCTACCGTACTTTTTTCAGCATTCAAAGACTTACCTCTAATAGGTAAAATTGCTTGATATAATGGATTTCTTCCTTTTTTTGCAGTTCCTCCTGCGGAATCACCTTCAACGATAAATAGTTCGTTTTTCTTATAATCTTTTGATTGAGCTGGGGTTAATTTTTCTGATAAAGTTACTTGTTCTTTACTCTTTTTCTTAGTTCTTGATTCTTCTTTTGCTTTTCTCGCAGCCATTCTTGCAGCTAAAGAATCTTGTGCTTTTTGAACTAATTTAACTGCGAAATCTTTATTTTCATTTAAATAATATGTGAATTTTTGATATACAAGGTTATTGATTAATGGAATAAATGAAGGGGTTGTTAATTTATTTTTTGTTTGTCCTTCAAATTCTAAACTTGCTTCAGGAGGTAATCTTAAAGAAATAATCGCATTTAATCCTTCTCTAATGTCACTTCCTTCTAGTTTAAGCTTTCCTTTTTGAAGTCCATTATTTTCAATATATTCATTTACAGCACGAGTAATTCCGAGTTTAAAACCGGTTTCGTGACTTCCTCCATCAATGGTATGGATATTATTAACATAACTTCGAATATTTTCTGTATATTCATCTAAATAATATTGAAAAGAAATTTCGATATAGTTGTTATCGATAGTTTCTTCAAAATAAACTGGGATTCCTAAAACTTTTTTGCCAACGCTTGATTCGCTTAAATATTCTTTAATTCCATCTTTATAAAAGAATTCATCTTTTTTATTATCTCTTTCATCAACTAAATAAAATCTAACTCCTTTAAGTAAAAAAGCAGATTCTTGTAAACGATTAAAAATTCTTTCATAACTAATATTGGTAGTTTTAAAAATAGTTGGATCAGGTTTAAATGTGGTTACAGTACCATGTTTATTGGTGTTTCCTAAAACTTCTAAAGGTTTTTTAAGTTTGCCACCATTTTCAAATTGGATATTATAAATCTTTCCATCTTTATAAACAGTGACATCCATAAAAGAAGAAAGTGCGTTTGTTACGCTACTTCCTACTCCATGTAATCCACCACTGCTTTTATATGAATTTGAATTAAACTTACCTCCACTATGAAGAGTAGTTAAAATTATTTGAATTGCCGGAACTTTAAATTTTGGGTGAATATCACAAGGGATTCCTCTTCCTTCATCACTAATTGTAATCGAATCATCTTTATGAATTACAACTTTTATATTGCTTCCAAAACCATTTAAAGCCTCGTCAACGGAGTTATCTAAAATTTCCCATACTAGATGGTGTAAACCATAAGTATCAGTGCTTCCGATATACATTCCAGGTCTTGTTCTAACGGCTTCAAGCCCTTCTAGAACGTCTATGTTACTAGCATTATATTCAACTTTCTTTTCCATAAAATTTACCAAAATATTTTACCATAAAAAGGCCTATATTTTTAAGTGGAAAATAGGCTATTTTTTATGTAGAATAGTGGTCATGGAAATTTTGTATTGTGTGCTTTTACTTGCCTCTTTTTTTATAGGCGGTTATATATTTGGTTCAATCCCTTTTGGCGTAATTATCGGACATTTTTATCATAAAGATCCTAGAAAATATGGGAGTAAAAATCCTGGAGGAACAAATGTTGGAAGAACGATTTCTCATACTGCTGGAGTCTTAACGATATTATTCGATGCTTTAAAGGTATTAATTCCTTATCTTCTTGTGTTCTTATTAGTCAATTTAAACGAAGATGTTAATAATATTTTATCTTTAAATTGTGGTGATTCTTGGTATTGGTATGGCCAAGGAAATTCCTTAGTTCAACTATCATATTATTTAGTTGCTTTTGGAGGATTCGTTGGTCATTCTTATAGCATCTTCTTAAAATTTAAGGGCGGAAAAATTGTTTCAACATATGTTGCATTAATGATAGGAACTTCTTATTTAGGAATATTATTCTGCGTCTTATTCTTAATTGTCTTAAAGATTAAAAAATATGTTTCATTATCATCGATTTCAATGTCGATAGCATTCATGTTATTTGCTTGGATTATCTATATTATATATATTGCAACTGGATGTAATAATGAAATTGCAGGATATATGATGTGGTTTGATTTTGGTCCTTCAATATCTATTTATTTCCCTATTATTGCTAGTTTTGGTACTGCTTTACTTATTTATAAACATAAAGAAAATATCAAAAGACTTAAAGCAGGTACTGAATCTAAAGTTGCTTGGGTTGATAACTTATTTAAGAAAAAGAATAAAGAAAATTAAAAATTAAATAAATTTAAAAAATATAAGAATAAAAAATAAAACCGTTAGTCATAATCGACTAACGGATTTTCTTTTTATTTACTATTCTTGATTTTTCTTCATGCTATTCATTACTTGTCTAATTTGAGCTTCACTAGGCTTTCTACCCATAGACATAAACATCGCACGAATCATCTTTTCGTTTACTGGAGGATTGTCTTTCATTTGCTTTTTAAAGATTGCTCTTGTTATAAAAAAGCCGATAACTAAGCCACCAATTAAAGCTAAAATTAAATAAATTACAAATTGCCAAACTTCTATAGTCATATATTTTTAACCCTCCTTAATTTAATTTAGAGTTAAGTATATCTTAATCTATTATTTTTAAAATATAAAATTATTTAAAATAAATTAAGTTTAAGCTCTTCCATCATAATCGCCAGTATCAGTTCTGACTAATACTTCTTCATCTTGACCGATGAATAATGGAACTTTAACAACTAAACCAGTTTCTAAGGTTGCATTTTTTAAAGCTTTATTAACTGAATCACCTCTAACTGCTGGTTCAGTTTCAGTAATTTTTAAAGCAACTTTAGCTGGTAAATTAATACCTAAGATTTCATCGTTATAAGTAACGATTTCAACTTCTAAGTTTTCTTTTAAGAATTTCATTTCCCATTCTAAATTAGATTTTGGCATTTCGATTTGTTCATAGGTTTCTTGATCCATGAAGACTAAGAATTCGCCATTATCATATAAATAGGACATCTTTTTCTTATCTAATCTAATTTGTTCAACTTGATAGCCACTATTAGCTGACATATCAGTAATTGCACCAGTTCTTAAGTTTTTAACCTTAACTTTTGCAACCATTTTTCTCATTGCAGTCTTATTTAATAAAATATCTAAAACTAAATAAATATTACCACCATCTTCGAAATAGTTGCCTGGTCTTAATTCAGTAACGTTAATCATTTTTTAATACTCCTTTTAAATATCTATTTGTTTTTAATTCATGTTCTAAATTAGTTAATTCCTCATGTCCTGGATAGACGTTTAATGATGGATCTAAATTAACTAATTTACCTAAGCTATCATTTATTTTTGATGAATCTGATGTAGGAAGATCACTTCTACCAATACTATTTTTAAATAAAGTATCACCGGTAAAAAGAGCATTTTCACTCTTTAATAAATAACAGACACTACCTTCGGTATGAAATGGAGTTTTAATAACTTTAAAATAATATTTATTCATAAAGTTAATTTCGTCTTCGTCATCTACGATGTAATGACCAAAATCTTCTTTTAATGTTACGTCTTCTATTCCATGAATAAAATGTGAACAATTAAGCTTAGGATCAGTTAAAAAAGGGAAATCTTCTTCACTAATAAAGATGGTACAAGGATAAACTTCTAAGAATTTTTTTAATCCAGCTATATGATCATAATGTCCGTGAGTTAATAAAACTCCTGCAACGCCACTATGATTTTCTTTAATATAACGGATCACTCTATTGGTGTTGGTTCCCATATCAATAACAACACATGGTTTGCCAATTTCACCAACTACATAGGTATTAGAAGCAAATTCGTTGTCTTTATCTTCACTAAAAAAGAAAGATTTAACCATTCATTAACCTCTATTTCTTTTCTTTAAAAATTTGTCTTTGTTGGCAGTGTGGGCAATATTTTTTCTTTTCAATCCTATCTGGAGTGTTCTTTTTGTTTTTACTTGTAATATATTGCTCTTCGCCACAAACGGTACATTTTAAAATAATGTTATCACGCATAATAAAATACTCCTCTTTCAATAAGCCTTAATATTGTATACTAAATCATTATATTTTTCTATATTTTTATTGATATTTATCATATACTTTTAATATGCAAAAAAGAGAAAAAACTAAACAAATTAGAATCGGTAATTTATTGCTTGGCGGACAAAATAAAATATTAATTCAATCAATGTGTGATATAAAAACTTCTAACGCTAAAGAAGTTATCTCTCAAATCAATGAATGTGCTCGTTTAGGAGCAGACTTAATGAGAGTTTCAATCCTTGATATGGATGATGCAAAAGCTATAAAAGAAATTAAAAGTCATATTAAGATTCCAATAGTTTGTGACTTCCATTACACTACTAATTTAGTTGAAACTGCCATTAAATCTGGAGCTGATAAAATTAGAATTAATCCGGTAAATACGTCACAAAATGAATTAATTAAAATCATAGATTTATGTAAGGAATATAAAGTTCCTATTAGAATTGGATTAAATGAAGGTTCTTTAAATAAGGATAAAAAATCTATTCATTCAATTAAAGGATTAATAGATTTATGTTTAGAAACAATCGAATTTTTTGAAAGTCACGGATTTTATGATTTAGTTTTATCAATTAAATCTTCAGATCCATTAAAAACAGTAAAAATATACGAAAAGCTTTCAAAAGTAACAAATTATCCACTTCACATTGGAGTTACTGAAAGCGGATTTGAAGATATCGGAATCATACGTTCTACTATTGCTCTATCTAGATTAATACTAAACGGAGTTGGCGATACTATTCGTGTTTCTTTAACAAAAAATCCACCTTTAGAGGTTATAACTGCTAAAAGATTACTTCATGATTGTGGATTATATCCAAATTATCCAACTATTATCTCTTGTCCTACATGCGGAAGATGTAAGGTTAAAAATCTTGATGAAATTGCTAAAACTATTACCAAATATTTAGAAGAAAACTCGATAAATATCAAAATTTCTATCATGGGATGTATAGTTAATGGAATTGGAGAAGGCAAAAACTCTGATATTGGGGTAGCTGGAGAAAACGGAGCCTTTATAATCTTTAAAAAAGGAAAGATATTAAAGGAAGTTAAAGAAGGAAATTTACTTGAAGAATTAATAAAAGTTATTGAAAAAGAAAAATAAAACGAATTCCTCGTTTTATTTTTTTCTTTTGGCTTCTTCTTTAAACTTTTTATCTAAAGTACTTCTAATTTGTTTTTTGATCTTTTCTCTTTTATGATCATGAACAATTTTTTCAATATCTCTTTTTCTTTTTTTCTTATAATTTGGTTTAACTTTAGTATCTTTTGTTTTAACTTTATAAGATTTTACTTTGTTTGCTAAATCTTCATCTTTTCTATGTCTATTTTTAACAAAAACGGGCTTTTGGTCGATTTCTAGTAGATTTCTAGTAATTTTCCAGTAGATTGGTTTAACACCTATATTGATTAATTCTCTAGCTTTTTCTACTGTTTCATTATTATAAAAGACATATGAATTACCGGTTTTTCCATTTCTAGCAGTTCTTCCAGCACGGTGGAAATAATATTCTAAATTATTAGGAATATCGACACTTAAAACATCACTAACATCTTCAACATCAATTCCTCTTGCTCCAACATCTGAACAAACTAAAACTTGGAATTCATTATTATTAGTTCTTCTTAGCATCGATCTTCTTTCTCTTTGAGATAAATCTCCCGAAATAATTCCACAATTAACTTTTTTACTTCTTAAATGTGAATAAATCTCGGCAACCAAAGTCTTTTTATTGGCAAATATAAATAATAAGAAAGGATTAACGTTTTCTAAGAAAACATCGATACTTTCAAAAACATCCATATGTTTTGTATTTACAAAATAATGAGTAATTTTATCGTTTAGTCCTTTATTTAAATCGATAATTGTCGTTTCTTTAATGTTTTTTCTTAAAAAATCCCTAGTTTGTTGTGAAATAGTAGCACTAAAAACTAATATTTGAGGATTATCAATATTATCAATGATTCTTTCAACGTCATTAAAGAATCCTTGTTCTGCTAACATGTCTACTTCATCCAAAACCACTGTCTTAATATTTGAAAAATCAAAACTATAATCTTTAAGAATTGAAGATAATCTTCCGGGAGTTGAAATAATAATTTGAGAAGACTTATTTAAATCTTCTAAGTTTCTTGTAAAATCAATGCCGCTTGTAATTAATTTTGTCGATAAATTAGGGTAAAATTCTTTAAATTCTTTTAAAAATGAATAGGTTTGTAATGCTAATTCTTTAGTAGGAGAAATAATTAAAGCTTGAGTGCCTAAATTAAAATCCAACCCATTTAAAATTGGAATTAAAAAAGAGTGAGTTTTACCACTTCCAGTACTACTTTTAACAATTAAATTTTCTCCCTTTAAAGCCTTAGGAATAACATTGAATTGAACTTCGTTTGCTTCGATATAACCTAATTTATTTAAAGCGACAACTAAATCTTTTTTTAAATTAAAACCTTCAAATTTCATACGCCCTATTTTATATTATTCTTCCGATGAATTCATTAAAAATGATAAAATATCAAAATGAACATTAAAGTTTTAAGTGCTTCTGGATATTGTAATGGAGTTAAAAATGCAATTCGTGTTGCATTAACTTTAAGAAATGATAATCCTGATAAAAAAATAATCATTTTGGGTGAACTTGTTCATAACGAATTTACTACTAACAAAATAAAAGAAAATAACATCGAAGTTATCGATTTACCATATGATGAAATAATTTTCTATTTATCTAATAATTACGATAATAATGCCATTTATTTAGCTTGTGCACATGGCCATTATCACGATTTAGATGAATTAATTAAAAAATATAATTTAACCATTGTTGATGCTACTTGTCCAATTGTTAAAAGAATTAATAAAAATTTAGAATCTTTACCAAATGACATAAAAATCTATTATTTTGGTAAAAAAGGTCATAGCGAACAAACTGCTTCTTTTAAATATATTGCATTTAAAAATAGCGAATTTATAGATATTAAAACCGAATTTGACCCAATTTTGGAAAATGAAAACGAAGTAATAATAACTAATCAAAGCACAGTAGATTTGGCTAAGTTTGAAGAAAAAATAGTTTCCAAATATCCAAATATTAAAATAAATAAATTAGATAATTTTTGCCCTGTATTAAAAGAAAGAATGAAAATTGTTGAAGAAAACCTTGATAAATATGATGTTTTTATTACTATTGGAAGTAAACACAGTTCTAACGCAAATGAACTTTTTAATTTAACTAAAACAAAATGTAAAGACTGCTATTTTATCGATTCAATAGACGAATTAACAAGCAATATCATTAACTCTATAAAAAATAAAAAAGTTGCGATTATTTCCGCAACTTCTACTAGTGATGAACAAATAGAAATTATTTTAAATTACTTAAACAATTTCAGGTAAAACCTCGTGATCATAAATTATTATATTTAAAGTTGGTTCTATTTCTAATAGAATCTTTTTAAATTGATACATAAACACTCTTTCTATTTCATGAGGAAGGTCTAAATAATTATACTTATTGGTTATAACTCCTCTTCTTCCATGATGAGGAATATCTCCGCTTATAAAGACATCATAGTCTTCATTTTTAGCAATCATATATGAGCGCCATCCGCCTCCACCAACGATAGCCACTTTTTCTACCATTTCTTTTCCATATGGTAATAAAATTCCATAAGTTACATTTAATTTATTTTTGGCATATTCAGCAAAATCATAGATATTCATCGGATTTTTTAATCTTCCGCCCCTAGCCATAGGATCTAAATTTAATGCTCTAACATCTTCTAGTTCTAGCTTTTCAGTTAATGCATCATTCATTCCATCTTTTCCTTCATCAAAATTAGTATGAAAAGAATAGATAGGAATATTAAGTTCAAGCATCTTAGTAGCTAAAATTAATTTGTTGTTATCGACGCTTGTAACTTCTTTAAAAGTTCCATAAATAAATGGATGATGAGTAATAATTAAATCTGTTTTATATAAAATATTATCTTTTTCCATTAAAGACAAAACTTCTTCATCGAAATCTAAACATAAAACGACAGTTCTTGTATCATCTTTAATTTTACCAATTTGATGTCCACTAAAATCTCCATATTTTCTAGAAATACTTAACGGAAATCTTTTAAACAATTTTCTTAAAAGTTTTTTAGTATTCATTTCTTATCACCTTTTCATTTAGTTTTATTTCTTCTATTAAAGATTGATAATCTTTATGATTATTTTTCAAAATTTCGATAATTTTCATTAATTTTTTATTATTTTCAATAAGTTTATCGATTAATTCTTGATCTCTTTCTTTAAGTAAAATCGGACCATATTTAATTTCAAAATCACTATATTTTTTATTTCCTTTTTTAAAAGAAATTATTTCATAAAAGATTCCATCTTCTTTTAAGATTATCTCATCTTCAATATAAAAACCCAAATCTATAAAGAATTTTCGACATTCGCTAATGTTATTATGTGAATCGATTATAATTTGTTTAGTATTTTTAATTTTTGATACATCTTTAAGGATAATTTTTTTAATATTTTCATACCCCATTCCTGCCAAAACGATTGCATCATAAATGGATGAATCATAATCATTAATTCCATCAGAAAGCATGGTTTTTACGCCTTTTCCCAAAGTGTTTTTCTTTAAATTTTCATAAGGTCCGGCCTTATTTTCAACACCGCATAAAGAAATATGAGGATATTTTTCTTTCAAAAGTAACAACAAATATCCATGATCACTTCCTACATCAAAAACGCCGTTAATATCTTCTTTTATTAATGATGATAAAAGCTTAATTCTACGTGATATCATCATAATCTCCTTTTAAATATTCTTTAATTTTATGTTTGGCATCAAATTCGATTTGACGAACCCTTTCGCGGGTTAAACCATATTTTTTTCCTATTTCTTCAAGAGTATATTGCTTATCTTTTTTAAAGCCGCTTCTTAACATTAAAATATCTCTTTCTCTTGCACTTAATTTCATTAGCGCTTTTTCCATAGCATCATGAGATTCGTTTTTATTTAAATAATCAACAGGCCCTTCTTCATCTTGATTTTTAATTGCATCTTCATATTTAATGGTTGAATCTTCATTTAAAACATCATCAAAAGAAATTGTTGAGTTAGGTAAAGATAAAATATCTTGAATTTTATCGATATTTACCTCATGATTTAATTTTTCATAAATCTCTTCAACGCTAGGTTCGCGCTTTAATTCTATGACTAATTCATCTTTAGCGTTAATTACTTTTCTTTGAAGAGTAACAACATTTAAAGGGAGTCTAATGATTCTTTTATTTTCTGAAATTGTTCTTCGAATTGAGTTTTTAATAGCAACTGTTGCGTAGGTAGAAAATTTAACATCTTTATTAATATCAAAATTTTTTAATGCATTAATAAGACCGAAAAAACCTTCACTAATTAAGTCTCCAATATCAATTCCAAAATGAGCATATTCTTTAGCGACGCTAATAACTAATCCCATATTGTTATAAATTACTTCTTCTTCGGCGTTTTTATCGCCTTTTTGAGCTTTTTTAATTAATTCGAATTGCTCTTCATAGGATAAATTTTTAGTGTATTGAAAGGAAGAATTGCTTTTTGTATACATTCCAAGCATTCTTTCATAACGCTTATTATTTTCGTAATCTAAAAGATTTAAATACTCTTCTTCATTTAATAAATTATAGTTTTTAAAGATTAAAAAATCTTTTATTGCTTCTTTTTCTTCTTCAGTTAAAGAAAAATCATTTAAAAAACTCTCAAGTTCTTTTTTGTTAACGCTTTTTTTAGGATCAAATTTAGAGATAAAATTATCAAAACTAATTAAAAAAGATTCGATAAAATCTTCGCTTTTACCGAAACTTTTTAAAGATTTAATTAGATTTTTATAGTGGTTTTTACCTCTTTGCATAGTTAATTTTTAAAAGATATTATTCATCATTTAAATCATCGATGAGTTTAAGCTTATTAGGGTTTTTTAAACGTCTAATAGCTTTAGCTTCAATTTGTCTAATTCTTTCTCTTGTGACTCCAAATTCCTTACCAACTTCTTCTAAGGTTCTTGGTTTATTATCTTCTAAGCCATAACGTAATTTAATAACTCTTTCTTCTCTTTCACTTAAAGTAGAAAGAACTTTATAAAGAGCTTCTCTTTGCATGGATTTAGAAGTAAATTCGGTTGGAGATAAACCGTCTTTATCTTCAACGAAATCTCCTAAATGAGAATCATCTTCCTCACCAATTGGAGATTCTAAAGAGACTGGTTCTTGAGCAATTCTTTGAATTTCTCTAATTTTTTCTGGTGGCATTTGTCCGCCCATCGCCTTAGAAATTTCTTCAGGTGTTGGTTCTCTTCCTAATTCTTGAATAAGTTGTCTTTGATAACGAGTGATTTTATTAATAGTTTCAACCATGTGAACAGGAATTCTAATAGTTCTTGCTTGGTCGGCAATTGCTCTAGTAATTGCTTGTCTAATCCACCAAGTTGCATAGGTTGAGAATTTAAATCCCTTAGTATAATCAAATTTATCAACAGCCTTAATTAAACCTAAATTTCCTTCATCGACTAAATCAAGTAAAGGCATACCTCTACCTAAATAATGTTTTGCAATTGAAACGACTAATCTAAGGTTGGAATTGATAAGTTGATCTTTAGCTTTTTGGTCACCTTGAAGGATTCTAATAGCTAATTCTCTTTCTTCATCAGCTTTTAAAAGTTGGAATCTACCAATGTCTTTTAAATACAATTTAACACTATCGTTAATTTTTACATCAGTTAATGAATAAGCATCAAAATTGGTAACAGCGTCTAATTCTTCGCTTGATTGACTAAAGTCTTCATTAAAATCTCCATCCATTAAATCTTCATTAGCTTCCATTTCCATTTCATTTAATGAAGATTCATCAAATTCGATATCATCGATATTTTCATCACTTTCTAATTTATAACCTAAATTAGCGTAATAATTAAAAATAGCGTCGATTTCGTTTTCATTTAAATCGTATCTTCTAGTTGCTTCAGTAAATTCATATTGAGAAATAATCTTAGTATCGGAATTTTCTTCAGCAAATCTTTTTAAAACAGTTTCAAGAGTTTCTATTTCATCTCCCTCTTCTAAATCTTCATCGTTAATTACACCTTTTTCTTTTAAGATTTTTTCAACCTTTTTATCAACGATTTGATTTGTTGCTTTAGCGGTTTTTGGCATAAACTTTTACCTCCTTTAATGCTTTATTTTCTTTCACTACTTTCTTTTGCGAATTAATAGTGAGTTTAACCTTTTCAATATCGGATGTGTTTTCATTTTGTCTTAATAATTCACGGTCTAAGGCATCTTTTGCCTCTTTACATCCTTCGATTAGACGAGATTGAATGAGATTTGAATATTGTTCTACCATTCTTGAGTTAAACATCTTTTTAACCTTAGTTTTTAAATATGCATCATCTATTTCGTCTAATAGTTCATTTATTTCAATTTTATTTTCTCCTTTTTTCTTTATATATTTTTTAATAGCACTAAATATTTCATTAGCTTCTTTA
The DNA here is from genome assembly GCA_949299195.1 of uncultured bacterium. Lineage (GTDB taxonomy): Bacteria > Bacillota_I > Bacilli_A > RFN20 > CAG-826 > Onthovivens. The sequence goes on from CASFZN010000020.1 coordinate 146,005, forward strand.
TCATAAAATTCATAATTATATAAAAAAATAAAGTAATCTCTGGCTTGTTCGCTGTGAATAATGTAACCAATAATTTGATGTTCTAAATTTTTTAATCTTGTTATATTGCGACTAGATAATTTCCTTTTTGTTTCTTTTTCGTTATATATAGGAATCTCTTTTTCCCTTTCTTCAATTATCTCTTCACTTTTGATTTCATTAAGTGAAGTTTCTTTAGAACTTTCCCTTAATTTTTTTAAATTTAATGTGTCGATGATAGCCTCAGTGCTAAAGCCAGTAATTAAAGATAATTTTTTAACGCATTCTTCAAATTCTAATGGATTTAACTTAATTAGCATTGGCTTAATCCAGTTTAATAGTCCTTCTCTTTCTTTAAATGAATCTAAATTATGAGTTTTTTTATAAAAATTAATTACCCATGTAAATTTATCAATTAATCTAGAAAGATAAGAAACTAAGCCGTTTTCTCCTAAATTAGATAAGATTTCATCACTATCTTTATAGTTAAATGAAACGTCGTTATTAACCAATTCATAAGGAATATTATTAGCTTCAAACACCTTTATGATTTGATACATTGCTTTTTGCCCTGGGCTATCTAAATCAAGACATAATCTAACAGTAACATTTAATTCTTTAATCATTTTTAAATGTTCTTTGGTTAATGCGGTACCCATTAAAGCAATAGCTGAATAAATTCCTACTCGATAACAAGCAATAACGTCCATAAATCCTTCAAGTAAATAAACATATCCGCATTTTCTGGCATGATTTTGAGCTTCATAATAGTTATATAGAATGTTTGATTTATGGAAAACTAAAGTTTCTGAAGTATTGATATATTTTGCACTAGAAGAATTTTTATCGATAATTCTCGCGCTAAAACCGACAACCTTGTTATCTTTATTTCTAATAGGAAAAACTACTCTTCCGGCGTTTTTATCTTTTAAATTCGAGTTATTATAATCAACAATTCCCGCATAATCTAATTCTTGATAAGAATAATTTTTATCAGTGACTAAAAATTTAATAACTTTTTCAGAATCTTTAGGTGCAAATCCAACATTAAAACGAGAAATAACTTCATCATTAAGTCCGCGATTATGTAAATAAGTTAATCCGTCTCTTGCTTCTTCTTCCTTATATAAATATAAGGAATAATAAGAAGTTAATAATTCTAAAGCGCTTAAAGCTTTTTCAACCTTTGGATTAGTAACGGTCTTTTTAACTTTATTAAGCTTTGGCTCATCAATTCCTGAAATTTCACATACTCTTTTTGCAGCTTCTAAATAACTTATTCGTTCATATTTTTGAACAAAATTAATTGCATTCCCTTTTTCGCCACAACTAAAACATTTAAAAAATTGCTTTTCAGGAGAAACGCTGAAATTTCCTAAATTTTTATCATCATGAAAAGGACATAATCCAACAAAATTCTTTCCCCTTTTTTCTAGTTGAACATAATGAGAAACAATGTCGACTATATTAACTTTACTATTTATGCGTTGAAATACGCTATCTTGGTTACTACTTAATTTTTCCAAATAAATAATCTCTCAAATCTTTAATATTTACATGTTCTTGAGTCATTGAATCTCTATCTCTAACAGTAACAAGTCCGGTTGCTTCAGTATCAAAGTCAATTGTTACGCAATAAGGAGTTCCAATTTCATCATTTCTACGATATCTTTTTCCAATACTTCCAGTAGTATCATAAGTAACTCTAAAATATTTCTTTAAATCATTAAAAACATTTAAAGCTTGTTCGTTAAGTTGTTTACTTAAAGGTAAGACTGCAACGCTTATAGGAGCAATACATGGATGGAGGTGCATAACTTTTCTAACCTCTCCATTTTCTAAAGTTTCTTCATCATAAGCATCACATACAACCATTAAAAATAAACGATCGAGACCCAAAGATGGTTCAATACAATAAGGAACAAAACGTTCATTTTTCTCAGCATCGAAATATTCTAAACTTTCTTTTGAGAATTCTTGGTGTCTTTTTAAATCATAATCGGTTCTATCAGCAATTCCCCAAATTTCACCCCAACCAAATGGGAATAAATATTCGATATCGCAAGTTGCTTTTGAATAGAATGCTAATTCTTCTAATTCGTGATCTCTAAAACGAAGATTTTCAGCTTTGATTCCTAAATTTTCAACAAAATTAATGCAGTAATCCTTCCAATATTTAAACCATTCTAAGTCGGTTCCAGGTTCACAGAAGAATTCAAGTTCCATTTGCTCGAATTCTCTAGTTCTAAAGGTAAAATTACCTGGAGTAATTTCATTTCTAAAAGCTTTACCAACATTAGCAATACCAAAAGGTAATTTCTTTCTACTTGTTCTTTGAACATTTTTGAAATTAACGAAAACACCTTGAGCAGTTTCAGGACGTAAATAGACTTCGCTAGCACTATCTTCAGTAACGCCCATATGAGTTTTAAACATTAAATTGAATTTTTTAATATCTGTGAAATTGCTTTTCCCACAATTTGGACATTTAACTTCTTTTTCTTTAATAAAAGCGTTCATGTCTTCAAAACTCATTCCTTCAACATCAGCATCTTTAAATTGATCGCCAATTAAATCGTCAGCTCTATATCTAGAGTGACAATTTTTACATTCAATTTGAGGGTCGTTAAAAGTTTGAACGTGTCCTGTCGCAACCCAAACTCTTGGGTTCATTAAAATAGCGGAATCAATTCCGACGTTATATTCTGAATCTTCAACAAATTTTTTCCACCAAAGATCTTTTAAGTTTTTCTTTAATTGGCTTCCTAAAGGACCATAATCCCATGTATTAGCAAGTCCACCATAAATTTGGCTTCCTTGATAAACATAGCCTGTAGTTTGTAAATGTGTAACTAATTTCTCAAACTTATTTTCCATAAATATCTCCTAAATCTTCTATATTTTATAAAAAATAAGTCGCTTGTCAATAGACAATGAGTGAACTTACAAATTATTTATATTCTTATAAGATTCAAGGTGAATATCGAGATTAAATGCAAGAATTTTTGATAATAAATTAAAATATTTTCTAAAGTTATTTTTATCAATATTTTCGTTTAGCATTACATCCTTATTTAATAATATAAATTCTTCTTCGTTTCTAGGATCCATTCCTAAAATCTTTAAAATATTGATATAAATAACTAAGCATTCATAAAAATGATTCCTTTCTTTAGAATCAATATTTTTGATTTCTTTTAATAAAAAATCATATAAACCTGTAAAATCTATTGTTTCTTTATATTCATTTAAGTAACTTAAAAGTTCATTCAAAAAATCGATGATTATAAGTTTATTAAAATCATCATAGGTGTTTTTTAAGAAAAAAGTTTGATTAAAGGCACTTAATTTATAATATTTTTGCCCACCCTTATAGATTCTAAATTCACCACCAGAAAACTTGTTTATATTTTCTTTAATATAAACATTTTTACTAACTTGTACTGATTCGATATTGTTATTAGTCAAAATATTAATGATATTATCGCTTTCTTTATATTTAGAAATCGAAATAATAATTCCATTAATTAATTCCATTATTTATATCCTAGTTTTGCTAAAAAACTGCTAGAATTCTTCCAATTTTCGACAACCTGAACAAAGAGTTCAAGGTTAATATTATATCCAAGTAAATTCTCGATATCTTTTCTAGATTCAATACCGATTCGTTTGATCATTTGTCCTTTTTTTCCAATAATTATCCCTTTTTGCGATTCTTTTTCTACGATGATTTTTGCATAGATATTTTTTCCAGTTCTAAAATTAATTTCATCGCATAAAACAGCAATGGAATGAGGAACTTCTTCATCTAATAATTTTAAGGTTTTTTCTCTAATAATCTCTTGAACCATGAAGGTAAAATTACGATTAGTAATCGTATTGACGTCATAATATTGAGGACCTTCAGGAAGATATTTTTTAATCATTAAAATCAAATAATCGATATTAAAATCTTCTAAAGCTGAAATTTCGATAAACTCAGATTCAGGAAATAATTCTTTATATTTTTCTTTAAGTTCATTAATTAATAAAACATTAGTTAAATCAATTTTATTAAAAACTACGATGACTGGAGTTTTAAATTTGATGCTTTTAGGGATAAATAAGTCGTTTTCGTTAAATTTTTTACTAGCATCAACAATTAATAATACTAAATCATTATTTTTAGCATTATAAAAAGCAATTTTATCCATCTCACGGTCTAAATCTGTTTTAGGTTTATGAATTCCTGGAGTGTCGACAAAAATAATTTGAGAATCTTCATCGTTATAAATCCCTTGAATTGAATCTCTAGTTGTTTGAGATTTTGGGGAAATAATCGATATTTTCTTCCCAATGATTGAGTTTAATAATGTTGACTTTCCAACATTTGGTTTTCCTAAAATAGTTACAAATCCGCTTTTCATTTAATCTAAGTCACTTCCATCAAAACAATAAGGTATTAAATCATACTTACTCATATGTAACACCTCTTTTTTTAAATTTGAAAGATAAATTCTAACATCTTTATTAGTTAATTCAAAAATTACTTGTCGACAAGCGCCACAAGGAGAGACTGGTTTTTCAGTATCTGCAACAATAGCAAGTTCCATAATATCGTCTTTATTAACTCCATTACTTATAGCGTTAAATAGACAAGTTCTTTCAGCACACAAAGTTAAACCAAATGAAGCGTTTTCAATATTGGTACCATGAAAAATACGACCATCTTTGGTTCTTAAAGCAGCTCCAACTGCAAAATGAGAATAAACACAATAAGAATTTTCTCTCGCTTTAATTGCTTCTTCTACTAATGAAATTACTTCGTTTGATTCCATAAATCTTCTCCATCAAAAATCTTATCTTGTAAACTAAACATGATTTCTTCATCTTCTTTTTTCATATGATCATAACCTAAAAGATGAAGTAAGCCATGTACAAAAAGAAAACAAATTTCTCTTTCAATTGAGTTTCCGTATTCCTTACGGTTTTTATCCGCTACTTCAAAACAAATATAAATCTCTCCTAAAAAAGACTGATATTTATCGAAGAATTTTAAATTTGGATCCTCTTCATGAACCTCTTCTAAAGAAATGACATCAGTTGGTCGATCAATTCCTCTAAAAGCGAGATTAAGTTTATGGATAGTTTCAATATCAACAAAAATAACGTTTACATCGCTATCTTCTTTTTCGATATTTAAAACTTTAAAAGTCTTTTCCCCTAACTTTTTAAATAACTCATCATAAGGACTTGTTTTTCCGCCAACTAAGCTTTCAACCGTGATATTCATGTGACAAATATTATATCACGATTTAAAAATTAAAAGTTAGTAGAATGGAAGAAATATAAGGCTTTATAGTACTTATAATCTTCATAGGAAGAATCTGAATTAAATAATTTATCCAAATTATCGCCAATATAATAAAATGCAATGGTATAAAATAAGACAAAATTAAGATAAATTTCATTTTCAAACGAAGCTAAGACTAAAGATAAAACGATTGAAATAAAAATATAAATATACTTTTTAATATTAATTAAGGATGCAACTTTATAAGTTCCATTATTTAATTCATCAAAATATTCTTCTAACTTTATATCATCTTTATCAACTTTAAAAAGTTGATGTTCCAAGCTACATAATTCATTTTTTTGATAGAGTAAATATCTATTTGTTAATAGATTAATAATGATGATAATAATTAAAAATCCACCGATAGCAATCAAATTTAAATAGTTGTTAATTCCTAAAATAAAAGCGCTGAAAATAATGAATATTATCGAATTAATTATATTCATTGGAAAAGTTATAGCTAAAGTTTTAAGTTTATTAATCTTATAGTATTTATCTTTTAAAAATCCATGACTTCGATATATCTTTTTAAATAGATTTTTATCGATTCTTTTCATAATATACATCAATACATTTTGAAAAATGATTAAGGATATGATAAAGCCTGAAAATAAAAGAATTGGAATGACAAATGATACTTCTTCATTTATATAAAATAATCCTAATATAAATAATGAAGATGTTATAGGTTGTAAGAAAATCAATAGTAAAGACTGAGAAATAGATAAAATTCTTTTGTTTTTAAATTTAAAATTTGATCCTCTTACTTCTGTTACTTCCATTATTTCTCCATTAAAAATAGTAATAAAGTCTTTCATTTTTAACTTTATTTTTCCAAGTTGTGGATCTAAATAGATAACATACTTTTTTGTTGCTTTAACTAAATATACTAAATGGTAATGATTTTCTATTTTTAAATTAAGCAAAGCTTTACTCTTTTTTAAAGCATAAACATCTTCTTTTTTAGAGATTCGATAAACGCTTAATTTAACTCCTTCATTATTAGCAATTTGCATAATTTCTTTTAAGTTATATGCAATATCTAGCTTTTGTTGAGGATAATAAAGAAAATCCTTATTTTTATATACATTAGCTAATAGGATTTTTAATGCTGCAAAAGCGCAGTCTTTTTCGCCGATTTGTTTTATGTATAACAAGGACATAGTTTTTACCTCCTTATATACAAGAACGCTCTAATTTAAAAAATTATTCACTTTTTTTAAAAATTTTTTAAAAATTTAAAAAACCTAGCATTTAATTGCTAGGTTTATACATACTATTTTTAGAAAAAATACGATATTATCTATATTTTTTTCTTGCAGCTTCACTTTTGACTTTTCTTTTTAAAGATTTTTTTAAGAAGCATTCTCTTCTACGGCATTCTTGGATGGTGCCAGCTTTGTTAACTTGTCTTTTAAATCTTCTTAAAGCTTCATCTAATGTTTCGCCTTCTCTAACTACTACTTTTGACATCTTTTCTTCACCTCCTTTTACCGTACGTGCTTAGTTATATTATCAAATTTATTAATAGAAAAAAAGTGATAATTTGTATAAATTTATAAAAATTACATTAATTTTGCACCGCTACTCGTACCAATTCTTGTAGCACCTGCTTCGACCATTTTTAACATATCTTCATGGGTTCTAACGCCACCACTTGCTTTAACACCCATTTCATTTCCAACAGTTTTTCTCATTAAGGCAATATCTTCAACAGTTGCTCCGCCTTTAGAAAATCCAGTTGAGGTTTTAACAAAATCAGCTTTAGCATTTTTAGAAAGTAAGCAGGCTCTAATTTTTTCCTCTTCAGTTAATAAACAAGTTTCGATAATTACCTTTAAAATATGATCTCCGCAAGCTTTTTTAATTTCACGGATTTCATTTTCAACAAAATCATCTTTATGATCTTTTAAAGCGCCAACATTAATAACCATATCAATTTCATCAGCGCCATCTTCAATAGCTTTTTTAGTTTCAAAAACTTTAGTTTCGGTTGTATTTTGACCTAAAGGGAACCCAATAACAGTACAAATCTTAACATCGCTTCCTTTCAATTCTTCTTTAACTAAAGAAACGTAATGAGGATTAATACAGCAACTCATAAAATCATATTCTTTTGCTTCTTTACATAAAGCTTTAATTTCTTGAGCGGTTGCTTCTGGTTTTAATAAAGTATTATCAATTAATTTATTGTAATTCATTTTTTAATTACTCCTATTTTATATATTTAATCTAATAAAAAAGACTTTTTTAAAAAGCCTTGTTTATCGATTATTCACCAATTTTAATAACTTGTTTTCCATCGTAATAACCACATTTTTTACAAACGGTGTGTGGTTTTACATATTCGCCGCAATGTTCACAAACACTGACACCAGCTAAATGGAATTTATAATTAGCTCTTCTTAATCTTTTTCTTGTTTTACTAGTTCTTCTTTGTGGGACTGCCATAATATTTCCTCCAAATTGCAAACATAATTATATCGAAATATTCTTAATTTTCAACTCAAAAACTTTTACAGTGTAAAAAAATCTAATTTTTATAGATATATTCGATGATTTTTCCGTTTAAATCCTCTTTAGATTCAATTTTAATTTCTAAAAAGTTAGAGGAATGTCCAATGAATACTCCTTCTTTATCGCTTTCCATTAAAAATTCCATTTTTTCGCCATTAAATCTTGAGTTATATTCTTCACTTAATTCATCAGATAACTCTAATAGTTTTTTGACTCTTTCATCCTTAATTTTAGGATCGATTTGATTTTCCATTTTATAAGCTAAAGTGCCTTCTCTAGGAGAAAATGGGAAAGCGTGAATTTTATTAAATCCAATTCTTTTAGCAACTTCATAAGTTTCATTAAAGTTTTCTTCACTTTCTCCAGGAAAACCAACGATGATATCGGTTGTAAAAGAAATATCAGGACGAATTGAACGGATAATATCGACCTTTTCAATAAATTCTTTGATGTTATATTTTCTTCTCATTGCTAAAAGAATGTCCTTACTTCCGCTTTGAAGTGGGATATGTAAATGAGAAGCAATATTATCGTATTTTTTTAATAACTCTAAGAATTTAGAATCGATATTCGATTCTTCAATACTTGAGATTCTAATGCGATATAAATCTTTAACATTATTTAAAATATCTTCGAGTAAATCACTAAAATTATAGGATTCATATAAATCAAATCCATAGGAAGAAATATCAATGCCAGTTAAAATAACTTCCTTATAGCCGTTTTTTACAAGATTTTGAATCTCTTCAATTACTTCTTCTTTTTTTCTACTTCTTGATCTACCTCTTACAAAAGGAATGATGCAGTAAGAACAAAAATTATTACAACCATCTTGGATTTTTACATAGGCTCTAGTATTAGTTAAAAAATGATCAAGATTTAAAGGTTCATATTCTTTCATTAATGGTGAGTCTTTAATTTGAACTTTATCTTCTCTATTTTGTAATTTTTCTAATATTAAGTTTGCTAACTTGTCTCTATTTTGAGTGCCGATTAAAATATCGATATCTTCATTTAATAATTCATCATATTTTAAAGAAGCGTAGCAACCCATTACCACAATTAAAGTATTAGGATAAATTCTTTTAAGTCTTCGAATCATGTTTCTACTTTTTTTACTAGAAACACTAGTTACAGCGCAGGTATTTAAAATAACTACGTCACAATCGCTATTTTTATTAATATTTTCATCAAAAAATTTAAGGCCATAACTTTCTAAAGTGTTAGCTATACATTCGACCTCATAACTATTAACTTTGCATCCTAAAAACTTGATATTAAAGATATAATTTAAATGTTTTTCCACTTACAAAGTCTCCTAAAACAATATTGAGAAATAAGGTTATTTTCGTATAAAGAATATAAAAAACCTACGAGATTATTTTCAAAATAGTAGTCCATTGAATGACGAATTCTATCGATTAAATGATCTTTATTGACGTTTTTCATATGGCGGTCAAAAAGAGTGATATATGAATCTAGATATCCTTGATTATTAATAACAAAGATAATATCTAAATCATAATGATAAAAAACTGTTGAATTAGCATGTTCCATTACTTTTACAAACTTAGTAAAAACTGAATCAAAGACTTCAATTTTATAGGTTTCAAAAGGATCAACTACAAAAGGATCAAATCTTCTTTTTAAATTTAAATAAGGTTCTTTATTCATCAAATCAAAGTTTGATGAATAAACTAAATTTGTAGAACGATTAAAAAATGGGATAAATATCTTTTGATTATCAGAAATAAAACAAGGTAATTCGACACTTTTTTCCTTAATATTTGAATAAATTTCTTCTTCAGTATTGAAATTACGGTTAATAAATTCCTCTTCAAATATCTCATCAAGTCGATATTTATTAATCATCGATTTAATAATAATATTTGCCTTCATTAAATCGAAAATATTATCGATATCTAGATATTTCGCAAATAAAATATTTTCTTCTAAAATATATTTATATTGGTTAAAAAAAGCGTAATCATCGCTTTTTTTAAATTTAGAGTATTTTTTTTGAGAATATAAATAAGAATATAGTTTCATAAATTTTTAATCTAGATAATATGATAATAAAGAAAGAATCGATAAACAAGCAGTCTCACTTCTTAAAATTCGATGTCCTAACGAAGTAGAAATATAATTATTTTTAATCGCATATTCTACCTCTTCTTCACTAAAACCGCCTTCAGGACCAATTAAAATATTAATAGTTTTATCCTTTAAATCGTTAATATGAGATAAAATCTCTATTTTTTCATTTATAGAGTCTTTTTCGTAGGCAATAAAAGAATAATCCGCCTTATAGTTAATAATATCTTTAAAAGAAATAACGTCTTTTAATATAAGTAAGGAATCTCTTTTAGATTGTTCACTAGCTTCTTTAATTATTTTATTAAATCTAAGAAGTTTTCTTTCTTTATTATTAGAATCGATTTTTCCTATTGATCTAGAAGAATTAATTAAGACGATCTCTTTAACTCCTAATTCAGTAGCTTTTTGAATAACTAGCTCAATTTTATCGCCCTTTGGGATGCAATATAGTAATCTAATGTGTCCTTTTAACTCATTATTTTCTACTAACTTTTTACTAGAAATGTACTGGAAATCTACTAAATCTTTGATTTTGCATAAAAAAACGCCTTCGTTATTAACGACCTCGAATTCGTCTCCGACTTTCATTCTCATTACATTTTTAATATGAAAAATGTCTTCTTTTGAAAGACAAAAATTGTTTTCAGGTAATAAAAAATAGCGTTGCATTTTATTTTAAATAGACACCATTAGAATCTTTAGGATGGCGGTTTTTAACAAGAAAGAATAATCCTAAAGCTAAATAGAAAAGAAATAAAAATCCAATTGGTAAAAGGATTGCTAAAACAATCATTGAATTATTGGATAAATAGATACTTAAAAAGAAGATTAAAAAGATAATAATATTCATCGATAATCTTATGACAGCGTTTTTATACTTTTTTAAATAAAATAAATCAGCGCTAAACATACCTAAACACATCATTAAAATAAGCCATAATTTATAGCTTTTTATCGAATAATTACTATCTTCAGATAAGATTTTATCTAATGTTTGAGTTGTATCAGAAGAATCCTTCATATTTTCAATAGGATTCTTAGTTCCACAATATGGGCACATTTCTTTATCAAATTTTGTTAATCTTTCACCACAATTTTTACATTTAAGCATATATTAAACACCTTCATTCATCTTTCTTTTATCAACTTCTTCTTTAAATTTATTTAAATATTCAATCATTCTTTCATCTAAAGATGAAAGAACTTTATCAATTAATTCTTCACTAAATCCTTTATATACTTCATATAAAGAACAACATATTGATAAGATTGTATCACAATCTCCATTTAATTTTATGGCTTTAACGCACATTTCATTAAACTCTTCATAATTAATAAATAAATATAAACATATTTTTAAAGTATCAAAGGCTAAAAGAGTGAATTTATATTCTTCATATAAATTAATAGATAAATCGATATCATATTTTCCATAAACATACTTCTTTATAAATTCTTTATTCTTTTTATTTTTTAAATAGTATAAACAATCGATAAAGCAAGCTACACTCCTTTGAGCTTCATTAGAATTATGAGTAACATCATTAAAGGTTAAAGCTACTTCTCTCATTTTTTCTAAAGAATCAAAGTAATATACTACAGGCATAATCCTCATTAAACAGCCATTACCTTTTGATTTATAAGGAAGATGTTTACTCATATGAACCCAGTTAAAAAAGTAGGCTCCATATCCGCGATTTGGATAATATTTAACCCATTTTAATAAATAGGAAGAATAGTTTTTAGTAAAATCATTATCTAATAGAGCATTAATGGTTGCAAAAGTCAAGACAGTATCATCACTAAAAGTATCGTTATTATCGATAGTTATTACTTCTTTTTCATTTAAAGAATTAATAGAGAATCTATTTTCATATTTTGAACCAATTATATCTCCTAAAATTGGACCGATTGCATACATATTTTTCATATAAAAAAATCCAGTCAGTAATCATTACTTCTTACTGACTAGATTTTAATAAATTTATATTATCTTTTAAATGTTTTCTTGAATTTCTCAAAGAAAGAATCACCTTTTTTGATACTTCCTTTATATTCTTCAAGAAGTTTCTTTTGTTCTTTTGAAAGTTGGGTAGGAATTTTTACTTGTAAATGAACATATTCATCGCCATATCCATTACCTCTTAATTCCTTAACACCACGATCTTTAAGTCTAAATACTGCTCCTGGTTGAGTTCCAGCAGGAATCTTTAAATCAACCTCTCCATAAACTGTAGGAACTGAGATGGTACTTCCTAAACAAACATCGATAAAGTCGATAGGAATTTCAATATGAATGTTATTTCCATCTCTTTTAAAATATTGATGTTCATTTACGATAACTTCAATATATAAATCGCCGTTATCTCCGCCATTTATTCCCCTTTCGCCCTTACCTTGGATACGGATTTGTTGACCGGTTTGAATGCCTGAAGGAATATTGATTTCGACATCTTTTTTAACTTTTTGATATCCTTTTCCTCCACAGGTAGAACATTTATTTTTAATTAACTTTCCACTTCCTCCACAATAAGGACATGTGCTTTCAGATTGCATGATTCCAAAGAAAGTTTGGCTTTGTCTTAAAACTCTTCCCTTTCCTCCGCAATGTGGACAAGATTCGAATTCTTTTCCATCTTTTGCACCAGTACCTTTACAATCTTTACATTTTTCATCATAAGAAATTGGAATTGTAACTTTTTTGCCATTAACAGCATCCATAAAGTTAATTCTAATTCTCATTAAGGTGTCATCTCCTCTAGAAGTTCTTGTTTCAGAACTACTTCTAGAAGAATATCCGCCACCAAATCCACCGAACATTCTTGATAAAATATCATTTAAATCGCCAAAATCACCGCCACCGAAATTAAATCCTTCAAAGCCGCTTCCAGCAAATGGATTAGATCCGCCACTTGCTTGATCAAAGGCGGCATGACCAAATTGATCGTAAGTTTTTCTTTTTTGATTATCACTTAAAACTGAATAAGCTTCAGTAGCTTCTTTAAATTTTTCGGCATCACCAGTTTCTTTATTATCTGGATGATATTTTTTTGCAAGTTTACGATAAGCGCTTTTTATTTCATCTTGAGAAGAGGTTTTAGAAACGCCTAATATTTCATAATAATCTCTTTTTTGTGTAGCCATACTTATCTCCTTTTTAACACTTAAAAGGGAAACAAAGTTCCCTTTTAATAATCTTTATACTTTTTACTTATTATTTATCGGTAAAATCAGCATCGATTACATCATCGTCTTTTTTAAATGATGAGTTTTCGTTACTTGCTTCTTCACCAGGATTTTGTGCGGAGTCTTGGCCACTTGCACCAGTTTGTTGAGCTTGTGCTTGTTGCATATAAGCAGCAGCTTTTTCTAAATCTCCAATCTTATTTCTTAAAGTATCGATATCATTGTTATTGAGAGCGTTTTGTAATTCATCTCTAATCTTTTCAGTTTCTTCTTTTTGTTTTGGATCAAGAGTATCGCCTTTTTCTCTTAAAGAATTATTGATTTCATTGATATAAGATTCGGCTTTATTTCTTAATTCAGCTTCTTCTTTCCTCTTTTCATCAGCTTCTTTATTGATTTCAGCTTCTCTAACCATTCTATCGATTTCTTCTTTACTTAAGCCATTACTACCAGAAATAGTAATTTCTTGTTCTTTTTGTGTATCTAAATCTTTTGCACTAACTTTAACGATACCATTAACATCGATATTGAAGGTAACTTCGATTCTTGGAGTTCCTCTTGGAGCTGGTTTAATTCCTGAAAGTTGGAAATGACCTAATAATTTGTTGTCTTTTGCAATTGGTCTTTCACCTTGATAAACCATAATATCGACTGCTGGTTGGTTATCTGCTGCAGTTGAGAAGATTTGTGATTTTGTGGTTGGAATAGTGGTATTTCTATTGATTAATGGAGTCATAACGCCACCCATAGTTTCAATACCTAAGGTTAATGGAGTAACGTCAAGAAGAATAACATCTTTAACATCACCACTTAAGATACCACCTTGGAAAGCAGCACCGATAGAAACAGCTTCATCTGGGTTAACTGAGAAATTTAATTTTTTACCAGTAACTTTAGAAACTAATTCTTGAACTGCTGGCATTCTAATAGAACCACCAATTAATAAGACTTCATTAATATCGTTATATGATAATTTTGCATCTCTAATTGCATCTTGTAATGGTTTTAAACATCTATCTAATAAGTGTTTGGTTAATTCTTGGAATTTAGCTCTTGTTAAGGTTGTTTCAAAAGAAATTGGTCCGCTACTTCCCATTCCAATGAATGGTAAGGAAATAGTTGTTTCCATATTACTTGATAATTCAATTTTAGCTTTTTCAGCTGCATCTCTATATCTTTGAAGAGCCATTTTATCGTTAATATTGACTCCGTATTGTTGTTGAATTTGAGCTTTGATCCAATCAGCAACGACCATATCCCAGTCATCACCACCGAGTTTATTATCGCCAGCTGTAGAAATAACTTCGAATGTTCCGTCTCCTATATCAAGAATAGAAACGTCAAGTGTACCACCACCTAAGTCAAAGACACAGATTTTTTCGCTCTTATCTTTACCTAAACCATAAGCTAAAGCTGCAGCTGTAGGTTCATTAATAATACGAACAACATCTAATCCTGCGATAGTACCAGCATCTTTTGTTGCTTGTCTTTGAGCATCATTGAAATATGCAGGAACAGTAATAACTGCTTTTTTAACTTCGTGTCCAATATTGGTTTCAGCATATTTTTTCATATAAGCTAAAACTTTTGCGGAAATTTCTTGAGGTGTGAAATCTTTATTTAAGCAGTTAATATGAACTTTTTCATCACTACCCATCTTTCTTTTAATAGATGCAACAGTGTCTGGGTTAGTAATTGCTTGTCTTTTTGCAGCATTACCAACAACTTCTTCGCCGTTTGGTTTAAATCCAACGACTGATGGAGTTGTCATTGTTCCTTCTGGGTTTGGAATAACTTTAACAGTTCCATCGCTTTGAAGATATGAAACAACAGAGTTTGTTGTACCTAAGTCAATACCTAAAATAATTTCTTTTGCCATAATAATCTTTACCTCCTTGAAATCTATTTAGTTTCTTCTTTTTGATTACTTTCTTCACTAGTTTCTACTTCATGAGCACTTACTTTAACCATTGCTGGTCTAACTAAATGATCATAAAGTCTATATCCTTTTAACATAACTTCTTTTACAAGATTTTCTTCGCCATCACTTTGAATTTTATCGACTGCTTGCATATTTTTCTCATTAAATTTTTCATCAAGCTTTGGTTCGATAACTTCAACTCCTTCATTTCTTAAGATATTAAGAAGTGAGGTATAAACGAATTGGAATCCAATTAAGAAGTTCTTTGTTTCTTCGCTATTTGGTTGATATTTAAGGGAAATATCGAATGAATCTAATACTGATATAAGATCATGGATGAAACCTTCTAAACGATATTTAACACTTTCACTATGATCTTTTTCGATATCTTTTCTTAAATTTGCCATGTCTGCGAAAGCTTTATAATATTCGTTTTTCCACTTTTCACATTCAGCTTTATATTTTTGAATCTCTTCGTTATTTTTTTCTCCCTTTTCTTTTTTAAGGGCTTCAAGTTCAGCCTTATATTTTAAAATTTCAGCTTCAGCTTTTTCGTTTTTACTTTTTTTAAGAGCTTCTAACTCTTTTTTAAGTTTTTGAATCTCTTCTTCTTTCTTTTGAAGTCTTTTTGAAGAGACTTTTTTATCAAATTTATCTTCGTTTTCTAAACGTTCAAGTTCAGATTCAATATAATCACGATCTAATAAATCTACCTTAGTATTAAGCTCGTCCATCATTACTTCCTCCTTCATCATCACCTGAAGAATTATTAAGATGTGCTTTTAATTCTTCAATCGTATATTCAAGTGCTGATAACACTTGTTCATAATTCATTCTTTTTGGTCCAATAATTGCGATTTTTCCATAATTTTCGCCATCAGCAGAGATTTCTTTTGAAATAATTGTCATATCGCTATTATCTCTAAGACCAAGGTTATTTTCTTTATTAGCTTCATTGATGATTTGATTGAGTTTATCAGGATTTGAGAATAAATCGAATAATTTCTTTAATCCATCAACATCATCTTTAAACTCAGGTTGAACTAATAAATTTTCTTTTCCATAAACGGTACTACGATCTTTACTTCTCATTTCAGAGAATGTTTTAACTAAACTTGTAAAGATATAGTTGAAATCGTTTATATAGTCTTCAATTAAAGGTTTTAAGCTTTCAAGTTTTTCAACTAACTCACTAACCTTAGTTCCTTTAAGACGTTTATCAAGCATTTCCATACATTTTTTAACGTCTTCCATTGAAACATTTTCTTTTAAGATAAACGTTTTATTTTCAACATATCCTTTATCAGTAATGAAGATTGCTGAACAGCTATTTTCAGTTAAAGGTATAAGTTGAATGCTTAATAAAGATTCATCAGAAGCATTAGGACCTAAAACTACGCTAGTAAGGTTAGTCATCGATGAAAGAATTTCACAACTTTCAGCAATAACCTCTTCTACGGATTTTGAGGTTGCAAAGATACTTTGAATTTCATTTTTAAAAGACTCATCGACCTTTTTATCCCTTAAGTGTTCAATATAATATTTATAACCTAAGGTTGAAGGGACTCTGCCACTACTGGTATGAGTTTTTTCTAATAATCCATCTTTTTCAAGTTCGGCCATTTCGTTTCTAATAGTGGCGCTTGAATAAGGTAAATTATATTTTTCGATTAAATAATGAGAACCAACTGGTTCAGCATTTTTAACGAAGTCTTCTATAATAAGTTTGAGTATTTTTTGTTTCCTATTTAATTCCATAAAACAATATTAATAGCACTCATTTTTCTTAAGTGCTAACAATATGATAGATACAAAGTTTGGCACTGTCAAGTTAAAAGTGCTAAATATTTTTAAAAAGTTTTAAAAGTATAAAATCTAAAATTATAAGTCCTTTATCGGTGCATTTAAAATATCCCTTATTTATCGTGATTAAGGAATCTTTTTTTAATTCTTCAACAATATTTTTATATTTAATTAAAAAGTCATTTTTAAAATTTTTTTGATATTTTTTTAAGGAAAAACCTCTTTCTAAACGAAGGTTGGTTAAAAGGAAATATTCTTCTTTTAAAACTTCATTTAATTCTTCTTTTTCAATGTCTCTTATTCCACTTAAATATTTATTAATGGAAGGCAAAATTTTATAGCGATAATTATCAATATATCCACTAGCAGAAATCCCGATAGCTAAATATGGTTTATTTAGCCAATAGTTTAAATTATGACGAGAATATTTTTTATTTTTAGCAAAGTTTGAAACTTCATATCGCTCAAATCCGTTTTCCCTTAACCTATTTAATAATAAATCATAAAATAAACGAGAATCATCTTCATTTTGGAGAGGATATTTTTTTAAATAAAATATTGATCCTTCTTCAACAATTAAGGAATAGATTGAAAGATGGTTAATATCTAATTTAATAAAATTAGTTAAATCTTCATTTAATTCTTCTAAGGTTTGATTTTTAAATCCATAAATTAAATCAACATTAATGTTTTTAATATACTTTTTAACTAATTTTATTAAATTAAAATAATCAATATCATAATCTCTATTTATTTCTTTTAAGATTCTTTTATTAAATGATTGGATGCCAATAGAAATACGATTAATTTCGTATTTTTTTAATAATTTTAAAAGTTGTTCATCAATATCTTCAGGATTACATTCGATAGTAAATTCACTATTTCTTTTTTTTAAAAAAGAAAGATTAGATAGAAGTTTTTCTAAATTCACTCTACTTAAAATAGACGGAGTTCCTCCGCCTATATAAAGAGTTTCGAATTTATAAAATTTATCTTTAATTTTAGAAATATCTTTTATAAGTTCTTCAATATATAAATCTTCCATTTCCTTGTTTTTAACCATCTTTACAAAATCACAATAAGGGCAGGTATTTTTACAAAAAGGAATATGAATATATAAACTATTGATTTTTATTTTCTTTGTCTTTTTCGCCTTCATTATAATTTTTAAATTCTTCTTCTGTTTTAGGATCTTCAACATCCTCTAAATAACGAGACATAGTTTCTTCAGCAATCTCTTCTTCAGTTGGTTTTTCATCCTTTTTATTACGATTGAGAAGTTTATAAATTAAGAATGAAATTCCTCCAATAAGAGCAAAAAGTACGATAATTGCGATTAAAATGAACCATGGTTCGTTATATATTTCACCTGCAAAAACAAACATTTAAATAAATCTCCTAATTCTTTTTAACTGGTTTATAAATGAACTTATTCTTTAAAAGTTCTTTTCTATAATATCCCAAAAAGACCAAATTATCCATAGCAACTCTTGCAGTTTCATATGCACAACCGACCTCTTTTTTATATTGAGAAATGGTATAAGCCATACCTACAGTACAGTGACGAGCATAAAAGTAAGCTTGAGCATGACTTAAATTAGGATTCATTTCTTTAAGATGTTCTTCGAGTCTTTTTGCTTCAACTTCATTTAATCCAGTAGGAACATTTTCGATTGCGACTGATTTAGAGAAATTAATTGGATTTGGTGATTTATCATCCATTTTAACTTCAATTTCAGCTTCAAGAGATGATAAATCAGGCATTTCGCTAGAAACATCTTTATCTTCTTGGAACATTTCATGTCTTACTTCACTAGTTTCAGCAATTGAAAGATATTTATTAACTTCATCAATGATTCCATTAATTTTAGATAAAACATAATTTAAAACATAGGTTAAATCTAAGGATTTTTGTGCTTCAATGATATGTTTTTCTAATTCTTCCTTATCATCTAATAAGATTTCAAAAGGTAAGGTAGCTCCTAAATCATCAAGTCCTGCATTAGCAAGAACATTTTTGAAAGTTAAAATAGCGATTTCTTCACTATATGTTTCCATTGGTTTAACGTAATAAACGTAATATAAAGCACAGCTTGCTTTAACAAGCATTCCAACATTATCATCATTTAAAAATGCGACTAAATCGTTCATTGATTTATCAATAGAGGTGGTAGGAATACCTAAATAGAGTTTATTAATTAAAACTTTAGATAAACTGTTGGTGATTTCGCTTTTTCTAAATTCGGTAACTTCACTTCCTTGGATTGTAGATAAATATCCTTTAAAAGTATTCAAATTTATATCAGAAATATAGTCTTTTTCGAGTTTTTCTAAAGTTAAATAATAATGATATATAATCATTAATTCTGGTGATAATGATTGAACGTTTTTATTTAAAATGCGGTTTAAAGAAACTTCATCTAAAACGAGATTATAATGAGTTGCAACACTCTCTAAAACGCTTTTATATGCTAATTTTTTATAAGAATATTCATTTTTATTAACGAGTAAACGTATATATTTTGAATATAAACGAAGCATTTTTCTTTCAGCTGCATTAACTTTTTCATTCAAAGTTGGAGTTAAACAGATTGAATAATTTGCATCGGTAATATGTCTTAATTTAGTAAGCATTGAAAAATTGCTACGATATTCTAAAACGGAGTTCCAAATACTATCGATCATTGGAGTTTTCATGTATTCGGAAACTTCTTTTTTAGTAGCATAAACTTCATTAGAGAATTTAATTGCTAAATCGTTACTTGCCATATTTTTTCTCCTTTTTGTAAATATATAAACTTGTGTAATCATTATAATATAAAGTTTAAATTTATAAAAGAAAAAATACTAAAAATCTACTAAATTAATACTAAAAAACTACTAGAAAACTACTAATTATCTTCATCAACGCTTAAAATGCTCATGAATGCTTCTTGTGGTAATTCGACACTTCCGACCATTTTCATGCGCTTTTTACCTTCTTTTTGCTTTTCTAAGAGTTTACGTTTTCTTGAAATATCGCCTCCGTAACACTTAGCTAAAACATCTTTTCTTACAGCTTTGATGTCACAACGAGCAATAACTTTTCCATTTACTGAAGCTTGAACTGGGACTTCAAATTGTTGACGAGGAATAACTTCTTTTAATTTTGAAGTTAATCTTTGGCCCTTATGATAAGCATCCGGTTTATAAACAATCGATGATAAAGCATCAATTACATCGCCATTTAATAAAATATCCATCTTTGCTAAATTACTAACTTTATATTCGCTGATTTCATAGTCTAAAGAAGCGTATCCTTTTGTATAAGATTTTAATTTATCAAAAAAATTATAAATAACTTCGCTTAAAGGTAACTCATAAATGATAATTCTACGTGTTTTATCGAAATATTCTTGATCTAAATAGATGCCACGTTTTTCTTGGCATAACTGCATAATTGGACCAATATATTCTTCAGGGGTCATAATTGAAGCTTTAACATATGGCTCTTCAATCGATTTAATTAAGGTTAAATCAGGCATTTTTGAAGGGTTATCAAGTTCAATTGTTGTTCCGTCGGTTAAATTAACCTTATATATAACGCTTGGAGCAGTCAAAATAAGGTCAAGATTATATTCTCTTTCAAGTCTTTCTTGAATAACGTCCATATGTAAAAGACCTAAAAATCCACATCTAAATCCAAATCCTAAAGCTTGAGAAGTTTCAGCTTCAAAAATTAATGACGAATCACTTAAACATAATTTGTCTAAGGCATCTTTTAAATCTTGATATCTTTTTGAATCGGTTGGATAAATTCCACAATAAACCATCGGTTTAATTTGGCGATATCCAGGAAGTGCACTATCTGCTGGATTATCTTCTAAGGTGATGGTATCACCAACATGAACATCCTTAATATCTTTAATTTGTCCGCATAAATAACCAACTTCTCCACAGTTTAATTCTCCGGTTGATACTTCTTTTGGAGTTCTAATTCCTACCTCTGTTACTAAAAAGGTTTTATTAGATTTCATTAAATGAATCTTATCTCCAACCTTAACTTTTCCGTCTTTTATTCTAATTAAAACAACGACTCCACGATAAGAATCGTAATAGCTATCAAAAATTAAAGCTTTTAATGGGTTATTATTATCGCCACTAGGACATGGAACATCACTTACTACTCTTTCTAAAATTTCACGGATATTTTCACCAGTTTTAGCACTAACGCAAACAGCTGATTCGCCGTCTAATCCGATTCTTTCGCTCATTTCTTCCTTACAAAAATCAATTCTTGCGCTAGGAAGGTCAATTTTATTTATACAAGGAATAATTTGAAGATCATTATCGATTGCTAAATATAGGTTTGCTAAAGTTTGGGCTTCAATTCCTTGAGTTGCGTCAACTACTAAAACAGCACCTTCACAAGCCGCTAAAGAACGCGATACTTCATAAGTAAAGTCAACATGCCCAGGAGTATCGATTAAATTAAAAATATAAGATTCGCCATCAAGAGCATTATATTTGATAGTTACTGCATTTAGTTTGATGGTAATTCCTCTTTCTCTTTCTAAATCCATAGAGTCAAGAATTTGGTCTTTCATCTCTCTTTTATCGATAGTTTCGGTTAATTCTAAAATACGATCGGCAATTGTCGATTTACCATGATCGATATGAGCGATAATGCTAAAATTTCTAATCCTACTTTTGTTATATTCCATAATTCTTTAAATATTATCAAAAACTTATAAATTATAGAAGGTTTTTACTTCCATTTCTATATCCTTTTCATCGTTTATAAATCTTGAATTTTTCCACACTTTTTTAAATAAAAATGAATAGGATCTTCCTTTATATCTACTATCGATTAATAAAGCCATTCCATGGTCATTTTCACTTCTAATCAATCTTCCAACTGCTTGCATAATCTTATTGATTCCAGGATTTACAAAAGCATATTCGAATGAAGGATAGTTAGAAACTTCTCGATAATATCGGTCTAATTCCATCGTTTCAAATGAAATATTTGGATACCCAACTCCGATAATTATAACTCCAATTAGTCTATCCTCAGTTAAATCAATTCCTTCTGAAAAACTTCCTCCTAAAACGCAAAATCCTATAGTTGTTTTTTTAGGATTTTTCTTAAAATTAGCAGTAAATCTTTCTTTTTCTTCGTTTGTCATCTTCTTTTCTTGGAAAAACAAATCGCAATCTTTTAAAAGTTTTCCATCAATTATTGCCATAAGTTTAAATAAATATTCAAAAGATGGGCAATAAACAATGTAATTTCCAACCTTTGATGAAACAAACGAATTGATTTGAGAAACTACGTTATTTATCGTTAAATCTCGATCTTTATATTTCAAAGAAATCTTATCATTAACTAAAACTTTTATTTGTTCATCTTTAAAAGGCGAATCGATATGTGAAAAAGGAATCTCCATTTCGCTAGTTAAAATTAAATCTTTATAAAACTTAAAAGGGGATAATGTTCCACTAAAATAAAGACTCGATTTAAACTGAGTATTGGTTCTTAAAATATATTCTGAAGCATCTAAACAGTTTATTTTTATAAGAATATTCTTATCTTTTCTTCTTTCTATTGAATAAACGAAGTTAGAAAAGTTAAAGAATTCCAAAATTTTTAAAAATCTATTAATTTCTAAAGAAACTTGCGATAAATCGATGAGTCTTTCATCCATTTTCTTCTTTTTCATCCTTAAATACGTGTCTTTAAATTTCATTAAAAGATTGATAAGTTCAAAATCTAAAACTTCATATTTATGGTTACTTTCATTTTCAATAAAATCATCTTCGTATTCAGAAATTCTTTCTTTAATTTCTTTTAAGATCTTTGAAAATCTTGTTAATTTCAGCTTTTTAGCTTCATCTAATGCTGAACCTACCATTTTTAAAGATATTTCAGCGCTATACATATCACGACTTCTAGTTACTAAATTATGAGCTTCATCAACTAATAAAAATTTATTTGAAGCAATAATATTCGTGTCGCCAAAATAGCGAATAAGTCTAGCACAAGGATCAAAAACATAGTTAAAATCGCATAAAATTAAATCACTATAGTTAGATAAATCTAAACTTAATTCAAAAGGACAAATATTATTCTTTTTAGCAATTTCTAGTACTCTTTCCTTATCGAATAAGTCATTTTTATTTAAAGAATCGATGATTACATCATTAATTTTCGAATAGTAATCCTTAGCAAATGGACAATCATCTGGATTACACAATTTGTTCGCACTTTTATTGATACAAATTTTCTCTTTGGCAGTAATTTGAACACATCTTAATCTCAATTTTTCTTCAAAAAGTATATTTAAAGCTTTTAAAACCGATTCAAAACCACTATTTTTAGCAGTTGCATAAAAAATTTTATCAATATTATTGTTATTCATATTTTTAATAGATGAATATAAGAAAGAAATCGTTTTTCCAACCCCGGTCCTAGCTTCAATAAATGTAGTCTTATTTTCATCCATTGTTTCAATAACTTTTTCGATAATTTCAGCTTGACCTTTGCGATAATATTGAAAAGGAAACTGCAATTTTTCAATAGCTTCGTTTTTAATATCAATAAAATTTCTATTTATCTTTAAAAAATCGACATATACCCCTAAATATTTAAAAAATAGGTCTTTTAGTAGATTTCTAGTATATTTATAGTACTTTATTAGTACTTTTTCAGAGTTCTGCGAGATATAAACTAACCTGATTTTTATCTCTTCTAAGTCATTTTGAAGGGCATAAAAATAGGCATAAACCTCTGCTTGGCCTAGATGCCAAGATTCATTCTTTTCAAAGAACTCTTCTAAATCGATATTGGTAGATTTAATCTCTTCAATAACTACTTCGTCTTTATTAATTTCAATACCGTCAATTGATCCCTGAATAGTGATTAAGTAATCTTCAAATTCAATAGTTTCTTTGATTCGATATTCGCTAATATAATTCTTTCCTTGTTTTGATTGATATTCACGATGAATTCTACTTCCTTCTTGCATCGTGGCTTGGTTAAAAACACGGTCATCAATATCACCGGTTCTTAATACAAAATCAACCAATTCATGAACACTTATATTAATCTTTGTCATTTATTTAATAATATCGTTAACTTTAAATTCTTCTCTATTGCCGTTATAAAAATCAGCGTAATTCATCATCTTTTTGCCTTGTTTTTGAATTTTTTCAACTCCTATTGCTCCGTTATTACAAGCTATAACAAAATTCTTTTTATCATAACTAATAACTTTTCCTGGAACATCAACTACGTCTTTTAAAAGAATAGATTTTCTAATCTTATATTTAATTTCGTTATTAATAAAATAAGCACAAGGTGATTCGCTTAAAGCTCTAATTTTATTATGAATTTTAACCGCATCTTCATTAAAATCTAACTTTTCATCCTCTTCTAAAATCTTTTTAGTAAAGGTAAC
This sequence comes from uncultured bacterium, assembly GCA_949299195.1. Lineage (GTDB taxonomy): Bacteria > Bacillota_I > Bacilli_A > RFN20 > CAG-826 > Onthovivens. Next base: position 170,321 of record CASFZN010000020.1, read on the forward strand.
TTTTGATTCATCTTGAGCTACGCCTTTATTCTTTCCGCTTAAATAATCATCGATATTATCGATAAAAACTTTATATGCAGCATCAACCATTTTATTAGATAATTCAGTATAGTTGTCATCATTAATCCCAATTTTTTCAATTCCAAAAACTCTTCCTGCATCCATTTTTTGGACCATTTCCATTAAAGAAACACCGGTTTCTTTATCACCATTTAATATTGCATATTGAATAGGAGCAGCTCCTCTATAGGATGGTAAAATCGAACCATGGAAATTTAAAGATCCATATTTTGGAGTTTCTAAAATTTCTATAGGCATGATTTGCCCATAGGCAAAAGTTAAGATTAACTCAGGATTAATTTCTTTAATTTTATCGATATTTTCTTTGATTTTTTCAAATTGATATAAAGGAATATTATATTTATTTGCTACTATTTTTGTAGGAGTTGGCTCTAATTTCATCTTTCTACCACTTGGTTTATCAATTTGAGAAACGACCCCAACAATGTTATATCCTTCAACTATTAATTTTTCTAACAATTTGGCACTCATTTCAGGAGTTCCAAAATATAAAATTCTTACGCTTTTTTTCATGTAATTTTAATTTCCTTTAAATTCCTTATTATTTTATAATATTCAAGCTAAATATCATAATAAAAGCTTGAAATTTTTCATCGATTTTTGATTAATTTCGTTTGCTTTTGTTATATAGTTTTGATACTATTATTGACGTATCTATTTTAGGAGATGTTATGGCAAATATTAAATCACAAATCAAAAGAAACAAAACAAACGAAAAAGCAAGACTTAGAAATATCTCTTATAAATCAAAATTAAGAACTGCAATGAAGAAAGTTAGACTTGCTGTTGAAGCAAAAGACTTAGAAAAAGCAACTTTAGCATTAAACAAAGCAGTCTCAATTATTGATAGAGCTGTTGTCAAAGGCATTATTCATAAGAAAACTGCTGCAAGAGATAAAAGTAACTTACAAACTCTCGTTAATACTTTAAAATAATTTAAAATATTAACTACTAGTTTTGCAGGTTTTAAGGGGATTTATGTTGATATCCTCTTTTTATTTTATAAATTTTTCTTTTTTTAATATATTTATCTTATATTTATATATAGAAAAAGTTAAATACTTGCTAAAAATAATTCAAAACCTAAGAATCGATCAATTTCGTTTCTTTTAATTGATAAATCTAATTTATATAAATCATCTAAAACTCTTCTAACTTCTTCTAAAGGGAAGTTTTTTAAGTTTCTTAAAGAAATTTGAACTCTATAAGGATTTTGATTTAATATTTCGGCAATTTCTTGAGAAGAATGCTTTTGTTTTTGAAGTGTTAATATTTCATCATAAAAGATGAAATTGGTGGTTAAACCTGAAATTAATACCACAGGTTCTACATTTATTTCTTTTAAATCGCGATATATTTCAAATATTTGATCATGATTTTTTGAAACTATTGCGTTTGCTAAATCAAAAAAATTATCGCTAATTATTCGTGAAGATAATTCATCGATATCTTTTAAAGTTATTTCTTTTTCTTCTATTTTATAAAGCATTAATTTATCAGCTTCATTATGAAAGGAATAAAAATCATAATTAACGTATTTTATTAATAAATTTAATGCATCATCATTAATTTTATATTTCATATTCTTAAAATATTCTTTTGCATATTGAATAAATTCTGGTTTTTTTACCTCACTAAGAATATAAATCTTGCCATTTTCTTCTACTAATTTAACAATGTTATTTGATTTAGCAATAACATTATTAGAGATAAAAATAACGAGTAAATTCTGATTTTTCTCTAAAATAACATCTTTTAAAAGATTAAAGGCGCCATCTTTAATCTTTTTTCTTTCTTTTTCAGTTACTAAAAACTCGCTATTTTTAATAACTACTGCTTTTTTTAAAAAGAAACCTAAACTAGTTTGGGTTAATTCATCTAAAAAAGGTTCGATACCATCTTTTAAATAATCATAAGTATATAAATTAATATCCTCACCATTAAAAAAGTCTTTAATTACCTTTTTAAATCTTTTTTCTATAAAAAATGTTTCTTTACCACAAAAAATATAATTCATGTTAGAGATAATTTTACACTAAAATTCATAAAATTTATATGTAATCGTGCCTTCAAGATCAGTTCTTCTAATTTTAACGTTATATTTATTTAAAGTAGCGATTACTTCATCACTTGGATGATTATAAAAATTATTAACTCCACAGCTAATAATCGCTTCTTTTGGTTTTAAAAATTCGATAAATTCACTACTTGTTGAAGTTTTAGAACCATGATGTCCTACCTTTAAACAATCTACCTTCAAATCCTTATATTCATTCATAATATTTTTTTCAATATTTATAGATGCATCTCCCATAAATAAAAAGTTATAAGAAGATAAAGAAAGATATAAAACTAAAGAATTATCATTTTCATCTAAGGAAAATGAAGAATTATTTAAATTCCTTATATTAATAGATGAATCATTAAACTCTTTAAAATTATTATAATCATAAATATTATTAATTTTAAAATTAGAGTTTAATGATTCTAGTGCTCCATAATGATCAAAATCATAATGGGATATAAATACTGAATCTAATGAATATATTCGATTTTTCTTTAAATAAGGAATTAAAGAATTGGTTGCTAAATCAGTATAGGTTAATCCTCCCGTATCAATTAAATAAGACTTATTTTTGATTCTTATTAAAGTAGAATCTCCTTGTCCAACATTAATAAATGAAACTAAAACACTAAAGCTATTTTCTATAGGTAAAGTATATAGAGATAAAAATAACGAAAAAGTAAGAATATATGGGATAAATCTAGCTTTATTGTTAACCTCAACAAAGTAGAAAAATCCATAAAGAATAAAGAAATAAAAACATAACAATAAATCATTAAAATATGGGATATGAATCGTTAAATTTATATCGCTAAATAGATAAATTATATTTTTAACTAAGATAAAAATATCATTCACTACTATTGAAGGGACTCCTAAAAATGAAAATAATGAAAATAAATAAAAGATTTTAGTAAGTGGAGTTAATAAAAATATGAAAATAGTCGATAAAACATTAAATGAATTATTAAACTTTATTAAAAATGGAAATAAAACAACACTTATAATAAGTTGGTTAATAAACGCTTTTTCAAGTTTATTAAAATCTTTAATTCTGCCTTTAATTAAAAATAAAAATATCGAAATCATATAAGACATATAAAATCCTGCTTGAAAGATAATTCGAGGATTAATAGCTATAAAAAACAAACCTAAAATCGCTAAACTATCGAGCTTTTTAAACTTATAATCTAGATAAAATTTATTAATAAAATTAAAGATATAAAAAATTAATGCTCTAAAAATTGAAAACTTATTAATTGTTATAATTAAAAGTGGAGAATATGTAATTAAAGCTAAAATATGGGATGTTTTTTCATTAAATTTAAGGAAAAATAATCTTTTTAATCCATATAAAGAAAAATTAATATACATTCCAGTAATCGAAAAAAGATTAATAATCTGTAAATCTTTTAAAATAATCGTTGATTCGTTTGAATAATCAATAGTTGAAAATAAAATTCCTCCAATTAAATTTTTAACTACTTCATCTTCAAAATTAGTTAAAAATCTCTCCTTTAAAAAATAATTATTTAAAGGGAAATTAAAGATATATTCAACACTTTTCGCATCTATTTCATAATCTATTCCTTTAGAAAATAAATATTCATTAAAATCAAAGCTTGATTCAAGAGTAACAAAATTAATTTTTGTCTTTATTCCCTCTATTTTTATTATGTCTAAAAAATCAAATGTCGATTCTTTATCAACTCTTACATATATTTTTTCTAATCCATTAAAAGCAACAATATAGCTCTTTTTTCTTTCGATTATTAAAAAATAAGGAGATGAAAGCGAGACACTATCTTTAATTAGACATAATAAAATAGTAAGGATAAAGGAAAAAAGAATAACAGCTAAAACTTTTTTATTATTTTTAAGATGAACTAAGATTAAATAAATATCAAAAACTAGGATAACTAAGCCTAAAATGTATCTTTCATAATAAATTAAACTAGCTAATATGGAGCTTAAAAAAATACAAAATAGGCTCATAAAAGTTAATCGCTTAAGCAGATGTTATTTTTAATTTTTGAAAAGATAGAATTTCCGATTCCTTTAACATCCATAATGTCTTCTAATGTTTCAAATCGTCCATTTTCTTCACGATGTTGAACTATTGAAGAGGACATTACTTCACCAATTCCATCCAAAGAATCGAGTTCTTCTTCATCTGCATCGTTAATATTTACTTTTTCGATTGGATTATTCCCACAAACATCATCTACTTCATATAATGGCGCAATATAATATGAGGTAGAATCTTCAACAATTGCTTCAAAAAAGTAACATTTTTCATCCGCATTTGAAGTAACTCCTCCAGCGGCTTCAATTAAATCTGCCATTGAAGAACCTAAAGCCAGGGTGTAATTCCCAGGTCGAACAACTTCACCGCTTACCCCAACCGAAATATTATCGTCATCAACAATATCAATCGAACTATCACCACTTCCTCCGTTATTAGAGTTTCCTTGAAGATTTGGATCGATTGCTTTAAGGACAATAATTCCAATTATAGTAACAATGAGCGTTCCAATAATTACTTTTGTTAAGACCATAAATAAAAACCTCCTTTATATACAAGAACGCTCTAAAGGAGGAAAATTATTCAACTTTTTTAAAAATTTTTAAAAATTATTTAATTGAGGTGATTTTAATATCGTATGGTTTAACAGTTTTAACGGTTACAACTTCATCAACTTTATGTCCAACTAAAGCAACACCAAGTGGACAAACGTTTGAAATTTTTACGACATTATCGCTAGATAATGGATTTGCTTCGATAGAAGAAACAATCTTAACAGTCTTTTCTTCATTTTTTAATAAGTCAATGAAGGTAACGATATTAGAGATTTTTACTTCTTGAGCTTTATTATTATCTTTAACGACTGTAGCATCAGCTAAGATAGCTTCAATTTCTTTAATTCTACCTTCAACTTCAGCTTGTCTATTTCTAGCACTATCATAATCAGCGTTTTCACTTAAGTCACCCATACTTCTTGCGTTTTGAAGTTGTTCGATGACGTGAGGTCTTTCAACATCAATTAAATGACGTAATTCTTTATTTAATTGTTCGACACCTTCTTTGGTTAATTCGATACCTTTTTTTGCTACCATATTTTTAATATCTCCTAAATCGTAAATTATATTAGCATTAAATCGTTCTAATTTCTATTTAATGTTTTGGATTTTTTCATCATTCATATAAGCGTCTAAAATTTCGCTTGCTTCTTCTAGTTCACTTTCATCAGTAACTTCGAATAATTCGTGTTCTTCATTATATCTCATAACGTAGATATCATCTGGTTCAGCTGGATCATAAACTAAAACATATTCTGCATTTCTTTCTTTAACTTCATAGGTAAAAAGAATATTCATTACATATTCCATTCCATCTTCACCATAAATTAATATTTGATTATCATTTAATTTTTTCATATTCAAGGCTCCTTAAATAGTCTTCTAAAATAATAAAAGCACTCATCATATCGATTCTTTTTTTGATTTCGTCTTTTTTTAACCCAGCGTCTTCTAATCTTTTCCTAGCTTCAATGGTTGTAAAAGATTCGTCAAAAAGAATGAAATTTAAAGTATCATCCATCTTTTTAATATCATCAACAAATCGTCTAACAGATTGACATCTTATGCCTTCTTGACGGTCGAGTTGAAGAGGGAAACCAATAACTATATCTTTAATATCTAATTCTTTACTTACTTCTAAAACTCTTTCTCTGGCTTTTTTATAATTTCCTTTTTCAAAATTAAAATTTTCTTTATTATGGATAATTCCTAAAGAATCTGAGAAAGCTATTCCTAAACTATTGGTTCCTAAATCTAATCCGAGATATTTTTTCATAAATTTTATTTAATAATATCTTCTTCTTTAATATCAAAATTATCAATACTTACTAAATTACCTTGGGCTCTATCAGGTTTTCCACCGCCATTTCCTCCGAATTTAGAAGTAACAATTTTTAAGACGTCTCCAGCTTTATATCCCTTATCTAAAAGTTCTTTTCCAACCCCTACAATAATAGGATGTTTTCCTTCTTCTGAACCAACTAAAACTACTAGATAATTACTAGTTTTCGACTTAATATCGTCTAAAATTGAGATTAATCCATCTCTAGAGGTATTTTCTAAGACTTTTGCAATAAAGGTTAATTCATCTTTATTTTTGATTAATGAAGCGATGTTTGCGAACTTAGCTTTATTGATTTGTTGATTTAAAGTTTTAACTTCTTCCTCTAAATCTTTGATTTGAGTATTAATAGCATTAAGTTTTGAAATAACTTCTTGATTTGATTTAACGCTTATAAGGTTACGAGTTTGATTTAAAACTTCTTCCTTTTGTTTCATATATAAATATGCATTGAATCCGGTTGTAGCTTCTATTCTTCTTACACCAGCTGAAATGCTTTCTTCGCTTTTAATAACAAATAATCCAATATCTGCACTATTTTTAACATGGGTTCCACCACAAAATTCTTTTGAAGTGTCTCCAAAACAAACAACTCTAACTTTATCGCCGTATTTAGCATCAAATTCAGCTAAAGCGCCTAACTTTTTAGCTTCTTCAATAGGTAAGATGAGGGTGTTATTTTCAATCATCATTGAAATATAATTATTAACTTCTTTTTCGACTTCATTTAAAGTTACAGGGTCAATTTTTTCAAAGTGTGAGAAGTCAAAACGTAAGTATTCATCGTTAACAAAGCTACCTTTTTGTCTAACATCATCACCGACATGTTTAATTAAAGCGCTTTGTAAAAGGTGAGTAGCACTATGGTTTCTCATAATTGCTAATCTTCTTGGTTTATCAATAGAAAGAGTCATTTCATCTCCTAAAGAAATGGTTCCAAAATTAATCTTTACATGATGTAAATGTTGTTTATTAGGAGCATTGATAACATCTAATACACTTGCATTTAAATTAGGATTAGAAATAAAGCCAATATCTGCAACTTGTCCACCCATTTCTGCATAGAAATTAGTTTTATCAAATACGACATCACCTTCATCACTTAAAGATTCAACAGCTACGCCATCTTTAAATAAGCCAATAACCTTAGCGTTTAAATCCTCAACTTGATAGATGAATTCACTTTCCTTATCAAAATCTAATAAATCTTTAGATTGTTTATTGAAAGATTCAATATTTTTACGAGAATTACGAGCTAATTCTTTTTGTTTTTCTAAACATTCTTTAAACTTTTTAATATCAACTTCAACTCCATTATCAGCACAAATTTCAACCGTTAATTCAATTGGGAAGCCATAGGTATCATAAAGTTTAAAAGCATCTTCTCCAGATAATTCTTTTTTGCCTTCGATCATGACATTAAGGATATTTTCGCCACTATTTAAAGTTTTAATGAATTTTTCTTCTTCAGTTTTAATAATTTTCATTAAGAATTCTTCTTTTTCTTTAACATATGGATAATATCCTTCCATAATTGAAGCTACTGTAGGGACAAGTTTATATAAGAATGGTTCATGTAAATCTAATTTTTGACCATATCTCATAGCTCTTCTTAAAAGTCTTCTTAAAACATATCCTCTACCTTCATTTGAGAAAAATTCTCCATCTGCTAAAGCAAATGTACAGCTTCTAATATGATCAGCAATGACTCTATAAGCCATTAAATTTTCGCCTTCATAAGGGACTTTTGTTAATTTTTTAGTCTCTTCAATAATTGGATAGAAAAGATCGGTTTCAAAGTTTGTTTCGGCGTTTTGTAAAATACATGCGAATCTTTCTAATCCACCGCCAGTATCAATATTTTTATGAGGTAATTCTTTATAATTTTTTCTATCTACTCCAGCTTCAGCATTATATTGAGAAAAAACAATATTCCACATTTCAATATAACGGTCATTATCAACATCGTTAATTAAAAGGTCTAATCCAATATGATCAGGATCATATTTTTCGCCTCTATCATAATAAATTTCGGTATCAGGTCCACAAGGTCCTTCACCAATTTGCCAGAAGTTTGATTCTAAAGGAATTAAGTGAGTTGGATCAACTCCGCATTTAATCCATAAAGATTTACTATCTAAATCATCTGGATGGTGAGTAATATAGAGTTTATCTTTATTAAATCCAAAATATTCTTCACTAGTTAAAATCTCATATGCCCATGGAATTACTTCGTTTCTAAAATAATCACCAATTGAAAAGTTACCTAGCATTTCAAAGAAGGTATGATGACGAGCAGTTCTTCCAACATTATCGATATCGTTTGTTCGAATACATTTTTGAACATTGACGATTCTTTTACATTTAGGAATTTCAGTTCCATCAAAATACTTCTTTAAAGCAGCAACTCCGGCATTAATCCATAATAAGGTTGGATCATTATGAGGAATTAAACTAGCTCCTGGTTCTATTTTATGTCCTTTATTTTCAAAAAATTTTAACCATGTTTCTCTTATTTCTTGTGATGACATCTTTTTCATATATTCTACCTTTCTCCCTTTTAATAAATAAAAAAATCCTAAACAAAATAAAGTTTTGTTTAGGAGCGAATTTATCGTGGTACCATCCTATTTCAAATATAATATTTGCACTTAATTTAATAGTTATAACGTAACAATCGAGGCTATTAACCTAATTATTTCAGGAAGTGGCTGTTTTAAATATTTAATAAGAATATTTCACCAAATTATTCTCTCTCTAATAAAAAATAGTTTAAAACTCTTTTCCGGTAATAATTTTATAAAATTATTAACCTTGTATCAATAGGTATTTTTCCAAGATTTTTTCCTAAAAAGTGAGATGCATCTAAAGTAATAAGCAAAGTCTAAAATTGCCATAACTATCACAAAAACTATCATTCCAATAAAATAGACTGTATTTGTAGTAGTAGGAACAAAAAATTCCCATAATGCATTAGTTCCATAGTTAGTTATATAGAAAAATAATGGTTCAAAACATAAATAAATTAAAGAAACTAGATTAATTGAAGTTGAAACAAGTAACATTACTTTTCTATCAAGATTAATTAGCATCATTACTAAAGCTATAAAATGAATTACTAAGCCAATAAAGGTTAGATAATCAAATCTAAAATTATCGATAAATATCTTTGAATTATCTATTAATACTTCTCCTTGAGATATTGTTCCTTGAACAACCATTTCTTGCCCACCAAAAAGGGCAGTTTTTCCACTTATAAAAGCAACTTCTGTTACATTTCCAACCTTATTTATAGCTTCAACATCTAAAAAGAAAATTAAAATAAAGAAAGTTATATATAAAACAAAAGTTATAATCCAAATAGCTGTTTTGAAACTTCTTCCACTAATCATAAATTTTATTTATTACTATTTTATTAAATTTATCGAATAAATTATTTAATTTCTTTTCCTTTATAAAATACTTTATCGATAATTCCTCCACCTAAACAAACCTCTCCATTATAAAAAACACAAGCTTGTCCAGGGGTAACTGCTTTATATGGTTCATCAAATACTAATTTTAATGAATTTTCATCAATATTTATGACTTTTACGCCCTTATCATCTTGACGATATCTAAATTTTACATAAATATGGTCATTATCTTTCATCCTTTCGTTAAAGAAATTAAGGTTAGTAATAATTGCTTCATCGCTAAAAAGATGTTCATCTTCGCTTCCAGTAGCAACATAAAGAATATTATTTTCAACATCTTTTTTACAAACAAAGAAACCTTTAGATTTTAAATCTTTAAATCCACCAAGTCCTAAGCCTTTTCTTTGTCCTAATGTGTAATAAAAAACGCCTTCATGTACCCCTAAAACTTTTCCAGTTTCAATTTCAACAATCTTTCCTTTTGTAGCTGGAAGATAGTTTTTTAAAAATTCTTTGAAATTCCTTTCACCAATAAAACAAATTCCAGTACTATCTTTTTTATATTCAACACTTTTTAAATCAAGTTCTTCGGCTATTTTTCTAACCTTTTCTTTTTTAATATCGCCTAAAGGGAAAAGACACATCTTAAGTTGTTCTTTACTAATTTGAGATAAAAAGTAAGATTGATCTTTATTTTTATCTAAAGCTTTATATAAATAAGTTTTGCCGTCTTTATCAACTCTTTTAGCATAATGACCCATTGCAATCATATCGCAGCCATTAGCTTTAGCAAAATCAATAAAAGGACCAAACTTAATATATTTATTACAGAAAATATCTGGATTTGGAGTTCTTCCTTTTTTATATTCTTCGATAAAATAGGTAAAAACGTTATCCCAATATTCTTTAATATAATCAACTCTTAATAGCGGTAATCCAAGTCTTTTTGCTACATCTTTGGCATCTAAATAATCTTGTTCTTGAGGACAGATATCATTATCAACAGTCGGATTTCCTAAATAATCGTTATTTAAAGAAGAATCCCAATTACGCATAAAACAGCAGATAACTTCATGTCCTGCTTTTTTAAGTAAATATGCACTTATGGCGCTATCTACGCCACCGCTAAGACCAACCATTACTTTCATATTCTTTTTTATAATATCTCCTTAGAATCTATTATAACTGTAAAAGGACCATCATTAGTGAGGTTTATTTTCATATCGGCGCCAAAAACACCTCTTTTTACATTAAATCCATGAGTTTCTAATTCTTTATTAAAATATTCATAAAGTAATATAGCGTCACCAGGATTTAAACATTCAATAAATGAAGGTCTATTACCTTTTTTAAGATTTGCATATAAGGTAAATTGAGATACTGAGAGTATTTCTCCATTAACATCTTTAAGAGATAGATTAGTTTTACCATTCATATCTTCAAATACTCTTAAATTAGCAACTTTTGTTGCTAATTTAGAGGCAATTAATTCATTATCACCATCAGTAAATGATACTAAAAGTAAATATCCTTTATCTATTTTAGAATATTCCTTATTTTCAATCGTTAATGAAGCTTTTAATACTCTTTGTAATACAATTTTCATGCACTTAATAATAATACATTTTTAATCAAAATCATATATAATAATTCATAGATGAATAAACCTTTAGCATTTAGAATAAGACCTGAGAATTTATCACAAATTATCGGACAAAAAGACTTAATTGGATTACATGGATTCTTATCAAATTCCGTTAAAAAGAATATTCCAATTTCTTTTATTCTTTTTGGTCCTCCAGGAACTGGAAAAACTACTATCGCCGAAGCTTACGCTAAAAGTTTAAACGCTCATATTATCAAACTTAATGCAGTTACTTCTAATAAAAAAGAAATTGAAGAAGCTATTAATGAAGCTAAATTTTATGATCCAACCATAGTAATAATTGATGAAATTCATCGTATAAATAAGGATAAACAAGATATCTTGTTACCTTTTGTTGAAGATGGAACAATCTATTTAATTGGAGCAACTACTGCTAATCCTTATATTTCAATTAATAGAGCAATTCGAAGTAGAGTTCATCTTCTTGAAGTTAAAGTTTTAAGTAAGGAAGAAATTGTTGAAGGGTTAAAAAATGCAATTTTAGATCCTAGAGGATTTGATAATAAACTTGATATAGATGAAGAATCTTTAGAATATATCGCTTCTAGTAGCGGAGGAGATTTCCGTTTTGCATTAAATTATTTAGAAATCTTATCTTTATCGTATGAAAATCAAAAAATTACCTTAGAAATGACTAAAAAAGTCTTAAAAGTTTCCAATTATTTAACCGATAAAGATGATGACATGCATTACGATAATGTCTCTGCATTACAAAAATCTATTAGAGGAAGTGATGTAAATGCAGCTTTATATTATGCTGCTAGAATTTTACTTGCTAATGACCTCCAATCTTTAACTAGAAGATTATTAGTTACTGCTTATGAAGATATTGGAATTGCTAATCCTCAAGCATGTATGAGAACAAAAATTGCGATAGAATCCGCAGAATATGTCGGTTTACCAGAAGCTGTAATCCCTATTTCTGTTGCTATTGTAGACCTTTGTTTATCTCCTAAATCTAAAGTTGCTTGCACTTCCTACTATTCTGCTGAAGAATTGGCCAGAAAAATGCCTTTACCAGTTATGGATTATTTAAAATATACTCCTGTTAATGTTCAAGAAGAGGATAAATACCCATACGATATGCCAAAAGTTTGGCCACATTTACAATACCTTCCTGAAATTATTAAAAATGCTAAATTTTATATGGCAAATGAAAATACTTCCTCTTCATATGAGAAGGCATTAAACGAAAACTATAAGAAAATCGAGTCTTTTTTACGTTCTTCTAACCTTAGAGAGCTTAAAAAGAAATATAAATAATATACTAGAAATATACTAAAAAACTACTAGAAATCTACTAATTGTCGATATTCATTGGCTTTTTTTAAACCTGTAATATTTAGTTGATTTACGCCATTTTAAAGTTAAACTAGTCGATTTTCAGTAATAATTATGGATTTTGAAGTATGCAAAAAATCGACTAACTTATTCGCTAGTCGATTTTAAAACTACTAAAAAACTACTAAAATTAGGTTATTCAATTAAAATGTGTGGTTTATCAGTTTCTATTTCTAATTTATCTTTAATATAGAAAGCAGTTAAAACTTCTTCATGTACTTCTTCTATAATCTCTTCATTTTTATTGGTATAAAGTGTTGCAAGCAATTCTCCTTTAGCAACTTTATCTCCAATTTTCTTATTTAAAACAATACCAGCAGCCATATCAATAATATCATCTAATTTTTCACGGCCACCACCCAATCTCATCGAAGCTTTCCCAATTGCTAAGGCATCGATTCTATTAACAAATCCATCTTCTTTTGAATAAACAGGAACAATGTTCTTGCAAACATCGAATTTCTCAGGATTTTCAATATAAGAAACATCTCCACCTTGAGCAGCAACAAATTCTTTGAATTTTTCAAATGCTTTTCCATTATTTATATTTTCAATTAAAGCCTCTTTTGCTTTATCTAAATCATCGAAGATTTTCGCTTGTTTTAACATTATTGAACCACTATATAAACATAATTCATATAAATCTTTTGGTCCATTACCTTTAAGGGTATCAATAACTTCTTTTACTTCTAAATTATTACCAACAGCATAACCTAGAGGTTGATCCATATCAGTAATTTCAGCTTTAACATCTTTATTTAATTCTTTACCAATATCTACCATAGTTGTCGCTAAATTCTTAGCTTCTTCAATGGTTTTCATAAAAGCACCGCTTCCATATTTAACATCTAAAAGGATACAATCAGCTCCACTTGCTAATTTTTTAGACATAATTGAAGAAGCGATTAAAGGAATCGAGCTAACTGTTGCAGTAACATCTCTTAATGCATATAACTTTTTATCGGCTGGATCGATATTTTTATCTTGCCCGATAATAACCATTCCTACATCTTTTACTTGTTTTTTAAATTGTTCGTATGTTTGAGTAGTTTTGAATCCAGGAATAGATTCAAGTTTATCGATAGTTCCACCTGTATGTCCTAAGCCTCTACCACTCATTTTTGCTAGTTTTGCTCCACAACTACAAACCATTGGTCCTAAAACTAAAGAAACCTTATCTCCAACTCCTCCAGTAGAATGCTTATCAACCTTTAATCCTGGAATGTCACTTAAATCCCATACCTCACCTGAAACGCGCATTTCATCGGTTAAAATACCAATTTCTTTTTTATTCATTCCATTAAGATAAATCGCCATTAAAAGGGCGCTTGCTTGATAATCTGGAATTTCATTATTTACATATCCTTTAATAAAGAACGATATTTCTTCTCTTGTGAGTTCCTTTTTATCACGTTTTTTCTCAATAATTTCTTCTATTAACATATGAACACCTACTTTTTTAGATATTATATCATTTTTTATATCTTAAAAAATCAAATTTTATTGATAAAATCGGTAAAAATTTAATATTAAAGACATTAAAAATTCGTTATAATTTCCATATGGATTTTAAAACCCATTTAAAAAGATATTTAAGCGATGAAGAAATAAATCGATTAATGGATTCTATCAAAGAAGAAAGAACTTCTTCTTTGATTTTAAATACATCTAAAATAAGTAATGAAGAATTTATTACTACTTTCCCTAAAGTCATAAAACACCCATTTTTACCTAATTTTTATTATTATGATAAAAATGATTATGATTTTGGAAAATCCTATCTATTTGATAATGGAGTTTATTATATAATTGACGCTTCTAGCGCTCTTTCTTCTTTCTTTTTAGATGTTAAAGAGAATGATTTAATATTAGATTTATGTTCAGCTCCTGGCGGAAAAACTATATTTAAAAGTTTAACTAATAATAATTTAAAAATAGTTGCTAACGATATCAATTATAAAAGAGCATTAACTTTATCTTCGAATATTGAAAAATTAGGAATAAAAGACGTCACTATTATTACTCACGACTTTTTAAATTCTAAAGAAAAAATTGAAAACTATTTTGATGCAATTATTTTAGATGCTCCATGTAGTGGCAGTGCAATGTTTAGGAAAAATCGAGAATTCGAAGAATTATGGAGTTATAACAATGTATTAAAACTAGCATCTATTCAAGAAAAACTATTGAATAAAGCCTTAGATATGTTAAAACCTAATGGCAATTTAATCTATTCTACTTGTTCATTTTCTTATGAAGAAAATGAAGGTGTTATCGATAATATTTTAAAAACTAGAGATGATATTGAACTTATTTATCTTCCTAAAAATGATTCTTTTTTTAGAGGAAAAATGCATAAAGAAACAATATATTTATTCCCTTTTAAATATAAAGGCGAAGGACAGTTTATCGCTAAAATTAAAAAAGTAGATAAAAATAACGAATTAATAATTAAAAATATCAAGGAAAAAAGAAACGAAAAATTAGATAAATACATCTTAGATTTTATAAAAGAAAATAATTTAGACTTTAAATATTATAAAGTAGAAAGAAATATCCTTTATGGAGTTAATTTTTCTTTTCCATTTCCTACTATCTCCAAAATTAGAGAAGGCATAAATATTGCTGAAATTAATAAAAACTATCTAATTCCTTCATTTAATTTAGCCCACTATTTAAATAGCGAAAATTCTATTAAATTAAATGATATAGAAAAAGATTTATATTTAAAAGGTGAAACATTTAATAAACATGTAGATAATCTAAAAAACGGCTATTACATCGTATCTTTTAATAACATCAATCTAGGATATATAAAATACGTTAATGGAGTAATGAAAAATCTTTATCCTAAAGGATTAAGAAAAAGGTAAACTATTTTCTTTTCTTAGTTTACCTTTTTATTTTTATCATTAACTACTATTTGTTGATTATATTTTTCTAATCTATTTTTAGCATCATTTTCTGCAAGTATAGCAATCTCACTAGTCTTTTTATTTTTATAATCTTCACTATTAAAAGATAATGACTTTTCGATATAAACATCGAATTTCTTCTTGTTATTTTTATAAGTTAAGACTCCTTCTTGTCCAATTGATACAAAGCATTGAATTGGAGCATTTGCTTTAAAGCCTGGTCTAAATGAGCCATGGTGATAAGTTAAAGGTTCATAGATATTCCCTTTATTTCTTGTTCCTTCAGGAAAAATCATAAAGTCATAGCGATTATCGCTTTTAAGTCTTTTTTCAACATTTGCCATCTCTTTTAAGGTTTGTTTTAAATCTTCTCTAACAATAAATACTCCTTCTAAAATACGGATACATCTACCAATTAAAGGAAAAGATTTAGTTTCAATTTTAGCTACAAAAGTAATTGGTTTTTCGGCTAAGGCAATATAAACTAAAGGATCTAAATCTGAAAGATGATTAGAAATTAATAAATATGGCTTATCTTCTCTAGTTTTATAAAATTCCTTTAATTCATCAACATGAAAATTAACATTGAATGCTTTTAAAATCTTACGAATGATTTTTTGAACCTTTTCAAATCTTTTCTTATAGTCATACTTTTCAGGATGACGAGAATAACGAATCATCCATCCGAAATAAGCGCCAATTAGAGGAAAAATTACCTTACAAACAACTTTAAAGTATTTCCACATATTTATTCTAACTCCACTTTTTTCTCAAAAACGAAAACACTATGAGGCGCAATCATTGAAGCTTTAATGTATAAATCACTATTTTTTAAATATCCTGCAAGAGAGCAAAGCATTAAATAATAGCCATCAAATTCATAATTTATTTGATTTTCGGTAGGATTAATTACCACAATATATTCCTTATCAAGTTTAACAGTAATTGCTAAAAGATTATTTTCTAGATGATGGAAATAAGTAATTTCTCCAATCTTTTTAGGATCATCGATATTGTTTTTAAAGACTTCTTTTCTAAATTGAATCATCGTTTTGAAGTATGTTGCATATTCAAAACGGTCATCTAAAACATCATATCTAAACTTATTATATTTATCACCCATATTATAGGTATTATCTTCATAATATTTTGATAAACCTATCTCTTGTCCTGCATGGAAAAATGGAACACCAAAAGAAAGAAGAATAATTCCGTTAATTTGGCGAATTATATTCATAACTTTCTTTGTTTCATTTTTACCATAAATAGAACTTACCTTATCAAAAAGAGTGAAATTATCGTGACATTCAACATAATTTAATGATTGGGAAGGACGTAAGAATCTAGCTGGATAAACAAAATTTAAACTTGAAGAAAGATAAACGAATTTAAATCCTTCTACAAAAGATAGATCTCCAGTTAAATAACCTCCGATTTGGAGTTTATCAACGCCATTTATTCCTTTTAAAGTATCTCTATAGGTGTCATTAAAGAAAGCGACTTCAGGCATTTTAAAACTATTTAATATCGATGCTTTTTTATCGCTAGAAAGTTCGGTATTCATATCCCAACCTTCACCATAAATCATAAAATCGCTCTTCATTTTTTTAGTAATTTTGGCGATTTGATTCATGGTTGCAACATCTAAAATGCCCATAAGATCGAATCTTAAGCCATCAATATGATATTCATTAATCCAGTGTTTTATACAGTCAATAATTAGCTTTCTAACCATTGGTTTTTCACTATCAACGTCATTTCCGCATCCAGTTCCATTGCATAAGAATCCGTTTTTTCTTTTTCTAAAGAAATAATTTGGAACTACTCTTTCATAACATGAAAAAAGTCCATCATAAACGTGATTATAAACAACATCCATATTTACCTTTATACCCTTTTTATGAAGAGCACTAATCATCATTTTACATTCTTTAATTCTAGAATATGGATCATCTGGATTAGTGGAATAGCTTCCTTCAACACAGAAATATTGCCAAGGATCATAACCCCAGTTATAGGAATCTTTAGTATTTAATTCATCGATAGTTTTAAAATCATACATTGGTAAGATTTGTACATGAGTTACACCTAAAAATGATAAATAATCAAGTCCTGCTGGGAAACCATGTTTAGTTTTACGGTTTTCTTCAGTTAAACCTAGGAATTTACCTTTATTTACGATGTCAGTATTTTCATCGATTGTGAAATCTCTTACATCAAGTTCATAGATGATGGTATCTAAATAAGATTTATAAATTTTAGGAACATCATCATACATTTCCATTTCAACTTTATTAAAATCGATAACTACATTTTCTTTACTATTTGCAGTCGATCCTTTTCCATATGGATCAAGAGTCATCGCTGGGACTTCGCTATTTGTGACTTCATAAAGATATAAATAACCTTCATAATCACCTTTTAAAGTAAGAGAATAAACCCCATTTCTTCCTCTTTTTAACTGATAAATAGTATACTCTTCTTTATTAGTTTTTCTTAAAAATACCTTAACCTTACTTGCTAAAGGAGCCCATAATTTAAAAGTAGTTTCTTCTTTTTTATAAGTAACTCCTAAATCGTCTCCAAAATAAGAATAGGTATCATCAAAATCTGGAAAATCTACTGCATTTTCGACATTAACTTTAGTAACGCCATAATTTTCAATAGAAATCTTATAAGAATTTCCTAATTCAAAACCTTCACTAAAATAGCAAGTATAAAGGGAGTTATCCCCTAAAAATACTTGTTTTTTAACTTCTAATTTTACAATTCGTTCATCATTAATAATTAAATTAATTGGTACATTGTCACTTTTTTGAACTGCAGTAAAAAGTGCAACTTTAACGGTGTTATAATCAATTAAATTAGCACCAAAATAAGTATCAACCATTTTTTACTACCCCCACTGAGTAATCATTTTCATGTGATAAACTGGCTTCGTAACTTTTATTTTTATAAATAACAAAAATAGAGCCGTTATCTTTCTTTTTTACTTCTATTTCTTTTAAATTAACTGCTAAAATATCTAACTCTAAACATTTAATTAAAGCTTCTTTAACGGCAAAGCGGGAAGCTAGATATTCTTCTTTTTTCTTTGAATGGAGATATTCTTGATATTCACATTCAGAAAGAATCTTTTTTGCAAGATTATCCTTATCCTTAAATCTAGGAATAAAGGTTAAATCAATTCCAATAGGCATCTTAAAAACTACTTCCTTTTAAATGTAGTTTGTTCGATACTTCCAGCAAATTCATGCTTATCATCATCAATATTAGAAAAATCATGTATTAAAACCCTGCTTCCTTTTGAGGAATTGGTTGCTGGATCATCATTAACTATACCTTCTGATTGCATTCTTTTAAATATTCTTGAAGCACGGTTATAACCCATTGAGAAGGTAGTTTGTATACGAGAAATAGAGATAAATTCTTCACTCATAGTGAACTTTTTAACCTCTTGATATAAATCTTCATCACTTCCATAGCGAGCTTCTCTTCCTGTTGGCTCTGGAATTGGAGTATTTTGAACTAATGGTTTATTGATAATATCCATTATTTCTTCATTATATTCAGGTTCATAATTAGTTCTTAAATAATCGCAAACTGCTTTAATTTCTTGATTTGAAACGTAGGCGCCTTGACATCTAATTAATGAAGTATTTGATAATAAGGCACATTTAATTAACATATCGCCATTACCAATTAATTTTTCAGCACCACCTTGATCTAAAATGGTATTAGAATCAACATATGAAGAAGAAAGTAAAGCAACACGTGAAGGAATATTAGCCTTAATAACGCCATTAATAACGTTAACTGAAGGTCTTTGAGTTGCAATAATCATATGAATTCCAGCAGCTCTAGCTTTTTGTCCAATTCTAACAACTGGTTCACTAATACGTTTATTTGATTCAACTAAATCGGCGTATTCATCGACTACTACAACAATAACAGGTAAAGTTTCTTTACCATTTGCTTGAGCCCATTCGTTATATTCTTTTAATTTAGTACAATCAGTTTCAGCAAATAAACGATATCTTTCTTCCATCATTTCACAAACCTTTAATAAAACTTCATAAGGAGTTTGTGGGTCTTCAAGTCCGATTGGAGGACATAATAAATGAGGAATTTCACGATATTTTGTGAATTCAACTGTTTTTGGATCAACTAAAAGTAATTTTAAGTTATCAGGTGAATTTCTCATGATTAAAGTCATGATTAAAGAGTGAACGAAAATAGATTTACCACTTCCAGTAGTTCCGGAAACTAAAAGGTGTGGAGTTTCCATTAAATCAACTGATAATAATTTATTATTAATATCTTTACCAAAAGGAATATTTGTTGGTTTTGATTTTGGTAAACGATTTAAAGCTTCTAAACAATCTTTGAAGTTAACGATTGAACAAATTGCGTTTGCAATCTCTAATCCTGAAGTTGTCTTTCCTAAAACAACAGGAGTAAAACGAGCATTAATTCCGCCTAAACGAATACAAATATCATTTAAATAAGAATCAAATCCTTTGATGGATTCTTTCTTTTCGGTTTGAATGTCATATCGAGTAACTGAAGGTCCAATTTGATAATGGACTACTTTTGCTCTGACATCTAAATCGGTTAAGATTTCATTGATGGTATCTCTTCTTTCTTCGGCAACATCTTGGTTTTTCTTATCAGATTCATGACTAGTTCTAACTTCTAATAAACTGGTTGCTGGAGCAATATAACGAGTTCTTTTTCTAACTCTTTTACTCTTATAAACGTTTTCTTTTTCAATATCTTTTAAATAATCAAAAGTAGGAGTTGTTAAAACTTCTCCTTTTAATTCACGATACTTATTTTCTTTAGCATAATCATGTTGATCAACAGGATTTTCTAAACGGTTATGACCCATTTGATAATCTTTATTAATTTCAGAGATACTCTTATTAGAATTACGATAACTATCAAGATTATTTTCTTCGATATGATTTTCTAATCTGGCACTTTTATAAAATCCTGAAGGTTGTTTATTAACATTTTCTTTTTCTTCTCCATGAGGATTATATCTAGCTTTTGTTAATGGAGTGTCTTCAAAATGAGATCCAATAACATAATTATCGACTCTATTATCGGTATTTTCGTAATCACTTATGAAACGATTTTTATTACCACTATTTCTATCAAATCTAGCGATATAATCTTCTTGAGTAATCTCTTTTTCTTCAGTGATTTCAGTTTCAGCACTAGTTCTAATATCAAGGGAATCACTATCTTCTAAAGATTCAATTGTAGTTGTAGTTAAAGTTAAATCTTTTGCTTTAGTAAAAGCGTTTTTAGGAGAATATTTATAATTAAAGTTACGATAATCATTAAAAACTCTCCATAAATAAGAACAAGGTTTAATTAAAAGCATTACTAAACCTGAAACAAAGATAATTGAACCAATAACATAACTTCCAATGTCAGTAACAATTGTATTTAATAAAGCAGTTAAACTATAACCGATAATTCCAGGATTTTTATCAACATAAACAGTTAATAATAATCCTTCACCATTAATAGTATCGCTAGTTACAGTTTCATAAACTAAATGGAAATGTTCTCCATAATTATTAAAAGTTAAATATTCGGTATTAGTTTTAGTAACGGTATTAGCAAAAATAATCATTCCTCCAACTAAAAATAAAACGACTCCAAAAATAAAAAGAGTCCATTTTCCCTTACTTTTTTTGGATTTAGGAAGAATTAATCTAATTCCATAAATAAATACCATTATATAGATTACATAAGAAAATATGCCACCTACAAAGAAACTAACAACATAATTTATGGCTCTAGCTAAATAAATAAAGTAATCATATTGAGAAACTCTAACCAAATTTAAAGAGAGGTATATCATAAAAAGACAGATAAATACCCCGATTGATGAACGCATCAAATCATTAGAAATCTTGTTTAATTTTCCTTTCTTAGCCATACTCTATTATTATAAATTTTAATTATATTTATTACCATAATTTAATTAATTAAATTATGACAATATTAGGTTTAACAACTGGGTTACGATTATTATTTTTAAGCAACATTTTTCTTAAAATATTTGAGATATTATTTTCTAAATTATTAACGTCAAAATCAGTAGTTTTACGTAACCAATCTTCTACTGATTCAATAAAGATTTGAGTAATTTCTTTTAACATTTGATCAGCATCTTTATCTTTTAAGAATAAGAATCCTCTCATTTGAATATCTGGTCCTGCTAAAATCTTTCTTTCTTCTTTACTTACTGCAAGTCCTAAAACTACTACTCCATCTTCTCCAAGTCGATTACGGTCATTGATAATTTCATTAACGACGTCTCCGACTCCAATTCCATCAATCATGACGTCTCCAATTAAGACTTTATTATCATAATTAAACGATAAATCTGGTCTTTCTTTATCTTTTTCAAAGATTATAGATTGGCCATTATCAAGAAGGAAAATTGAAGAGTGAGAAAGTCCAATTCCCATTTCAAAAGCTACCTTAGCGTTAGCTAAAAGCGAAACATAATATCCTTCAATTGGAAGATAATATTTAGGTTTTAAAAGGGATAATAACATCTTTAAATCTTCGCTATAAGCATGCATTTTTGCTAAAGTATTGCGAGTTTCAAATACAACATTACATCCGCATCTATAAAGTTCATCAATTACGCTTGTTGCAACAATTTCGATATTATCACTAGGAATACATGCTAAATAGAAAGTGTCACTTGTATTAATCTTAATTATTTTATCGTCTTGTTCGTTATTTGCTAAAAGTGAAACTTTTTCATAGATTCTTTCACTTTCGTCGCTAATCATAATTACAACTTCACTATCTTTAGTTCTTAATACTTCATCTTTTGATAAAATTTTTGTGTATTTATTATAACTATCAGTATTTTTTCCTAAATTATATAAATCTCTACTGGTTTCATCATATAAATAAACCTTCCTACCGGTTTCTTTACAAGCCCTAAAGAGTTCGTCAACATGGTATAAATTATCATTATTTATCGCAACAAAAACCCTACCACTTGCGTTATGTAAAGTTTGAACCATACGGGTATAAAGTCTATGATTTGGAGAACAATATCCATCATGAAGGGCATTAACACTTTCTGCCATTAATAATAAGGTAGGTTTTTCAGCGATTTTACCTAAAGTATTTAAATCGAGTCTAAAATGTTCTTCACTACTATATTCGACTAAAAAATCACCTGAATATACGATATTTCCTCTATCGGTTGCTAAAGCAAAACCAAATGTAGAAGGCATTGAAGCACAGGTTGAATAAAAATCAAAATGATGATTTGCAATTTCAAGTGATGCAGGAAGTTCAATTACTTTAAAAATATAATCATTTTCTTGTAAATATAGTTTAGAAAAACTTTCTAAAAAGAACTTAGTAAGCTTTGTACAATAAATTGGAGCCTTAACCTCTTTATATATATAAGGAATAGCACCAAAACAGTTATTTTTAGATTTAGGAATAATATAAGCTTTGACTCTATTTTTATTTTCAACTAAATAAGAATAATCAGCGATTATAAAGTCAATTCCAGGGGTGGTTTTGGATGGATATTTAAACCCGCCACAACAAACAAAAATATCATCATTAATCTCTAAAACATAGAGGTCTTTACCATCTTCATCAAGACCACCTAAAGCAAGTACTTTTATTCTATCCATTAAATACTCCTTTTTATTTTTAAAACATTTAAAAAATTAATTATCAAATATTATTACTTTTTAATAGATAAAGTTTGAATTAATTCGTCATTAATATTATATAGATAAAATGTTTCATTTTCATCATCAAATATCATATAAGTTCTAGGGTTATTATTTTTTGGTAATGAAATGCTTCCTGGGTTTAAAATATAGGAATTATTCTCATTTTTTGTTAATTCATAAATGTGGGTGTGTCCATATAAAAAGACATTATTTTTATGAATATTATAATTGCATTTATTATATAAATCTCCGTGAGTTAAAATGAATTTTCTTCCATTAATTCTTATCTTTTTAAAATCATAAAACTGTTTTTCAAGCACGAATTCATCAACTCTTGAATCGCAGTTTCCACGGATAAAAATAATCTTATCTTTATTTAAAGAATTTAAGGTTTTTGTAACATCAATAGGAGAATAATCAACAGGAGGGATGTTTCTTGCCCCGTTATAGTTAATATCTCCTAAAATAATGATTGTTTTAAAATTATGTTTTGCTTCTAAAGAAGAAATTTTTTCAATAGAAGACTTAGCTCCATGAATATCTGAAACTATTAAATGTTCCATAAAAATTAACTATTTGTTAAAAAATCCTTTCTTTTTTGTAAATCCTTCTTTTTTGTTTTGATGTTGGGAATCATTGTCAGATTTTTGTTCATATTCTTTATGAGAGACTGAAATTTTACCTTTTTCGTCAACTCCAATGACCTTAACTTTTAATTTTTGACCAACTCTTACGACATCATGAGCTGATTTTACATATCCATTAGCAAGGCGAGAAACGTGGCATAAGCCTTCTTTTTCTCCATATAAAGAAACGAAGCAACCAAAATCTTCAATACGGGTAACAATACCTTCAAATTCTTCTCCTACTTCTACGATACGAGCTATATCTTCAATAATTCCTTTAGCTTTTAAGATATCATCTTTATTCATATGATAGATAGAAACTCTTCCATCATCATCGATTTCAATTTTAACTTGATTACATTCTTCGATAATTTCGTTAATAACTTTTCCGCCGCTTCCAATAACATCTTTAATCTTGGATTTATCAATATAGAATGTCATGAATTTTGGAGCATATTGAGATAATTCTTCTCTTGGTTCACTAATTGCGCTAGCCATAACACTTCTAATTTCAGCTCTAGCTTTATGAGCTTGCATTAAAGCATCGTGTAAGATTTCTCTAGTAACACCTTTAATTTTAATATCCATTTGAAGTGCGGTAACACCTTTTTCAGTCCCTGCAACTTTAAAGTCCATATCACCAAAGTGATCCTCTAAGCCTTGAATATCAGTAAGAATAGTATATGGATGATTTCCATCAATTGGACCGCTTGTAATTAAACCCATTGCAATGCCTGAAACCATTCTTCTAATTGGGACACCTGCCGCCATTAATGCCATACATGAAGCACAGATTGAAGCTTGAGAAGATGAACCGTTTGATTCACAAACTTCAGCAACACATCTAATTGTGTATGGGAATTCTTCTTCGCTTGGTAAAACGTAAGATAATGCTCTTTCACCTAAAGCTCCATGACCAATTTCTCTTCTTCCTGGAGAACCAGTTCTTCCGATTTCGCCAACTGAGAATGGTGGGAAATTATAGTGATGCATCCATCTTTTGCTATCTTCAGGTGATAAACCTTCTAAAATTTGTTCATCATCTTTAATACCTAAAGTACAGGTAGAAATAACTTGAGTTTGGCCACGAGTAAACATAGCAGAACCATGGACTCTTGGTAAAAGGTCAACTTTTGCATCTAAAGGACGAATTTCATCAACTTTTCTTCCATCAGGTCTAATCTTTTCTTCGGTAATAAGTCTTCTAACTTCATTAGCGACCATACCTTCTAAAATATCATTAACCATTAACATGGCCATCTTGTGTTCTTTTTCTTTTTTATATTCTCTATTATCGTAATCATCGATAATTTCGTTTTTTAATGCATCGATAGCATTTTGTCTTTCTAATTTGTCAAAAATTGAGATAGCTTTGACCATTCTTTCGCCAACTCTAGAATAGATATCTTCTTTAATAGCTGGGTCTGGTTCATATAAAGAAACTTCTCTTTTTGGTTTTCCAATTTCTTTGATAATTTCTTCTTGGAAAGCGCATAATTCTTTGATTGCTTCATGACCAAACATGATAGCGTCCAACATTTCATCTTCACTTAATTCATTAGCACCTGCTTCAACCATGTTAATAGCTTCTTTGGTACCTGCAACTGCTAAATTAAGATCAGAATGTTCTCTTTCTTCAACTGTTGGATTGATAATTAATTGGCCATTAACTCTACCAACATATACACCAGCAATTGGTCCATCAAAAGGAATATCAGAAATTCCTAAAGCTAAAGAAGAGCCAAACATTGCAGTCATTTCAGGAGTTGAATCCATATCAACTGACATGACTGTATTAATAATTTGGACTTCATTTCTAAAACCATCTGAGAACATTGGTCTAATTGGTCTATCAATTAATCTTGCAGTTAAAGTAGCATGTTCTCCAGGTCTTCCTTCTCTTCTTAAGAAGCCTCCTGGAATTCTACCAACTGCATATTGTTTTTCTTCATAAGTAACAGTAAGTGGGAAAAAATCCCCTTCTTTTGGTTCGTCTGAACAGCAAGCTGTAGATAAAACTACAGTGTCATTAAATCTTGTAAAAACAGCACCGTCTGCTTGTTTTGCAATTTCACCTGTTTCTACTACTAATTTTCTTCCATAAAATTCTTTTTCAAATACACGTTTCATTTTCTTTTTCTCTTTTTTTCCTTTAAATCATCTTTTCAACATTAAAGATTATACAACAAAGTGTATAGCAAACTCTATTAAAATATTATCATATTTTAAGGAGATTAATCGCAAAATTGAGCGTTAAATAAACTATAATAAAAGCCCTTATTATCGATTAGCTCTTTATGGGTTCCTTTTTCGATTATTTCGCCATCTTTCATAACTAAAATTAAGTCGCTATTAACGATAGTATTTAATCTATGAGCAATAACAAATGAAGTCTTATTTTTAGTTAATTCATTTAAAGCTTTAGAGATAATCATTTCAGTACGAGTATCGATATTTGATGTCGCTTCATCAAATATCATAATATCTGGATTTAATAGCATTACCCTTGCAATAGAAATAAGTTGTTTTTGGCCAGTACTTAATGAATCATCGTTATTGATGATCGTATTAAAACCATTAGGTAATCTTTCGATAAAATCTAAACAATTTGCTCTTTTACATGCATCGATTACTTCTTCTTTAGAAGCATCTTTTTTGCCATAAGTAATATTTTCTAAAATAGTTCCATTAAAGATCCAAGTATCTTGTAATACCATTCCTAATTTAGAGCGTAATTTTGATTTTTTAATATCTAAATTATCAATATTATTAATTTCAATTTTTCCTTCATTTGGATCATAAAATCTTAATAAAAGATTAATTAAAGTGGTTTTCCCACAACCTGTAGGTCCGACTATTGCAATCTTTTTAGCGCCGTTAACTTCTAAGTTAAAATTTTTTATAATTTGGCGAGTATTATCATAAGAAAAGTTGATATTTTCAAATCTAATTGTTTCGATATTATTGCTAATTTCTTTAATTCCATGATCAACATCATTAGGTTCATCAAATAAAGCCTTAATTCGTCTTAAAGATGCAAATCCATTTTGAATTTCTCCAAAGCACGAGGTTATTTCATTAAATGGTTTAGAAAATTGATTTGAATATTGTAAGAAAGTTGAAATAATACCGACACTTATCGTTGTTCCTAAGACTGTTTCCATTCCATTTTTAGATGCATAAATAAGTAACACTATTCCAACTACTCCAACAAATATATATGTGAAATTATTGATTAATCTAGATGTAGGATTAGTTAAAGACGAGATGAATTGAGACTTTTGACCTACCTTATATAAGTCATCGTTTTGCTTTTTAAATTTTTCAAACATTATATCCCCATAATTATAGGATTTTGCAGTTTCAATATTATTTAAAAGTTCGAGAGTTGTCGCAGTTTCTTGACCTAATAAATAATTAGATTTTTTATAGTATTTACGACTCTTTTTAGCTACAAAATAGGATAAAAGGAACGAGAATGGAGTTAAAACTATAACAATTAAACCCATAATCCAGTTAATTGTAAGCATAAAAACTAGAGTTACTAATATTTGGAAGATTCCTAAATAAAATTGACCGAAAGAGCTAACTAAAGCTGTATTGATATTATCAACATCGTTGATAGTTCTAGAGATTAAATCTCCTTTCTTATTTTTATCTATATAAGAAATGCTTACATTATTCAATTTTTTGAAGATATCATTCCTTAAATTCTTGGTAATTCGCTCAATTGAAACTCCTAGAATACTACTAAAAATGTACTGGAAAACTACTAAAACTGCTAAAAATGCTAAAGCAAGGCAAATATTAAGATAAAAATTTGACCAATCAAAATTTGAGTTTTCTAATGAAAACAAATCAATAGAATCGATTGCCTTTCCTATATAATAAGGAATAAGCGTAAGAGAAATTGCTAGGCAAGTTGCAAGTAATATTGCCAAAATTAAGAAAGGTAATTCCTTTTTAAGGTATTTATATATAAACTTAACTTCTTTCATAATTTCTTACCTGTGTCTCGTAAATTTCACGATAAATTCTGGATTTTTCAAGGAGTTTTTCGTGAGTTCCAATGTTTTCAACATATCCATGATACATAACAATGATCTTATCGCAATCTTGTAAGGAACTTGCTCTTTGAGAAATGATGATCGTTGTCATGTTTTTTATAGATTTAATGTTATTTCTAACCTTTTTATCAGTTAAAAAATCTAGTGCGCTAGTTGAATCATCTAAAACTAGAACTTCTCCTTTTTTATATAAAGCTCTAGCAATTGAAATTCTTTGTTTTTGACCACCAGAAAGGTCTTTTCCGCTTTCAGTTAATTCGTGATTAATTGAATCTTGATATTTACTAACAAATTCATAGGCATCAGCATTTTTTAGTGCTTCTATAACTTTTTCGTCATTAATTTCTTTATTCATTGCAACATTTTCTTTAATAGTTGTATTAAAAATTGAGGTTTTTTGAGATATAAAAGCAATATTTGAGTGTAAATAATATAAATCATAATCTTTAATATCATTCCCTTTAAAATAGATTTTCCCGCCACTTGCATCAAAAAATCTCTCCATTAATCTAATTAATGTGGTTTTACCACTACCAGTTCCACCAATAATTCCAACTGTTTCACCTTTAAAAATATCAAAATTTATATCTTTAATTACAACATTAGAATCATCTTCATATCTAAAAGAAACATCCTCGAATTTTAAAATTGGAATATTTTTAGAATCATAATCAACTTCTTTTAATTCGCCATTTTTAATGGAAGATTCCGTTTTTAGAAAATTATTTACTCTTTTTCTTGAAGCCAAAGCTTTAGTAAAAACGACAACAAGATTAAATACAACAAGTAATGCGGTTAAAATTTGGTTTAAATATGCAATTAATGAAACTAAATCACCACTTGATAAACCAAAATTAAGATCGTTAATCATTTCTTTTCCTAATAAAACGATTAAAATAGCAGCCCCATTAACACATAAATAAGTTAAAGGGCTCACTAAAGCGTTAAGAAGATTATTTTTCTTAGCTTCTTTATAATAAGATTCAGTATTATCGCTAAACTTTTTAATTTCATCTTCTTCTTTATTAAAAGCTTTAATGACTCTCACGCCAGAAAAATCATCGTTACTTAAAGAAATAATATCATCGGTCTTTTCTTGAACTCTTAACACTTGTTTAGAAGAAAAAACAAAAATAATTGCGATAATTATCGAAATAATGATAACTGCAGTTAAAATGATTAAAAAGGCATTT
Organism: uncultured bacterium; assembly: GCA_949299195.1. Classification (GTDB taxonomy): domain Bacteria; phylum Bacillota_I; class Bacilli_A; order RFN20; family CAG-826; genus Onthovivens. The sequence goes on from CASFZN010000020.1 coordinate 199,352, forward strand.
ATATTAACAAAGGCACACATTATTAAAGAACCAATAACAAGTAAAGGAGCGCGAATTGCTAAACGAATTAAATAAGCGATTCCTAATTGAATTCGGTTAGTATCATTACTAACTAATGTTAAAATATTCCCTTTTCCTACCTTTTCAATCTCTTTAAGTGATAGATTATTTATTTTTCTATAAAGTCTATTTCTTAAATCAGTTCCGCTTCCTTGAGATGCAATTGAAGCAAAATATTGACATATAAAGGTCGAACAGAAGCCAAATATTGTAAATAAAAGGATTAATAAAGAAGGATAGATTACTTTTGTGTAATCATTATTTAATATCGCCTCATTAATTCCTTCATCAATCATTAATTTCATTAATAATGGCGTAAAAAGCTCAAAAATAACCTCTATTGTTTTAAATATAGGCCCTAATATCAATTCTTTTTTATATTTTTTAACTGAATCTTTTATTTTTTCCATCTATTTCATTTTTAATCTTTATAAATAATTACTAAGTTATTATAAAAATAAAATGGTTCTAATCCTAGAACCATTTTTAAATCATTTTTAAATTAACTATTTTCTTAAGCCAAGTTCTGCAATTAATTTGACGTAAGCATCTCTATCTTTACTTTCAAGATAGCTTAATAATGATTTTCTTTTACCAACAAGAATTAATAAACTTCTTCTAGCAACATGATCTTTATGATTTGCTTTTAAGTGTTCAGTTAATTCTTTGATTGAATGAGTTAAAATAGCGACTTGAACTTCGGCACTACCGGTATCTTTTTCATTTTTACCGAATTTTTTAACTAATTCTGCTTTTTTTACTTTTGAAATTGCCATTTTTAATTTCTCCTTTTATTAAATTAATTTAACTATTTACCAACGTAGAAGGTCGGAGTCTTCCATCTACAAAGATAAAAGTCGAATGTTATTATCTTAAAAAGTAAGATAAAAATCAACATTTTTTTATCGATTAGAGTAGTTTTTTAACATAAGAAAAATAGTATAAAGTATCATCAAGATCCTTACTCATTTGTTCTACCAATTCTCTTTCGCTATTAAACTTTTTATCTTCTCTTAAATATTTATAAAAATAAATTTCGATATCTTTTCCATAAATATCATCTTGAAAATCTAAAATATAGGATTCGATTGTTAACGATAAAGAATCTGAAATAGTAGGATTATTACCAATATTTGTTAAAGCAGTGAAAGTTTTTCCTTCAATTACTACTTTTGAAACATATACTCCTTTTTTAGGAACAACATAAGAAAAGTCTAAATCACAATTTGCAGTAGGAAAACCAAGTCTTTTCCCGTTTCCAAGTCCTTTAACTACTTTTCCTTTTATTGAATAAAATCTACCAAGCCAACGATTAGCCTCATAAATATCGCCATTTTTAATAAGTCTTCTAATGCATGAAGAGGAGATTTTTTCACCTTCATGAGATAATACATAATTTAAAACATATACTTCATGAAATCTTCTTTTTAAATAAGTGACATCTCCTAAAGCTTGAGCCCCATATTTAAAATCAGGACCACAGAAAATCTTAATCGGATTGATCTTTTTTAAGACATAATCAACAAAATCGGTATAGAACATGTTTTTAAAGTTATCATCAACAACTGCTATAAAAACAAAATCTACACCTAATTCTTCAAATAATTTGATTTTATCGTCTATGGAAGTGAGATATTCTTTCTCACTTTTTATTGGTTTATCGAAAGTAAAAACACCAACCTTTCCGCCACAATTTTGTTGAGCGTATTTTATCAATTGGGAGTGTCCAATATGTACACCATCGAAATTTCCTAAAACTAGTGAAAGGTTTTCAATTTCTACTACTTCATCAAAATTCTTTAAATAAATAACTTTCATATTTCATGATTATAAATTAAAATCTTTATAAAATTAAGTATATTTTTATGAAAGCATTACGTATTATTCTAGCATCAATTAAAAAAGCAGATATCGATTTCAATTTAATAAAAGAAGGCTCTAAAATCTGTATTGGAGTAAGTGGCGGCAAAGATTCAATGGCGCTTTTTTATTGTTTACATTTATATAAAAGATATTCATCAACAAAATTTGAAATTTATCCGATGGTTATCGACTTAGGATTTCCCAATTCAAACTTTGATAAATTAAAAAAATATATCGATTCTTTTGGATATAATCTTCATGTAGAAGATGCAAAAACCGTTTATCAAATATTAAGTATTCAAAAAGAAAGGCAAAATTTAAAGCACCTTCCTTGTTCCATTTGTTCGAAAATGAAGAAGGCAGTTATTAATAAAGTTGCAATAAATTTAGGGTGTGACACCGTTTCTTTTGCACATCATAGAAATGATGCGATAGAAACTTTATTTTTAAATGAAATTTATGGCGGAAGAATCGCTACTTTTGCCCCAAAAATGTATTTATCTAATGATAAAATCAATTTTATTAGACCTTTTATTTATGTCGAAGAAAAAGTTATCAAAAGACTTATAAAAGAAGAAAATATCCCTGTTTTTCCTTCAAATTGTCCTAATGATGGACATACTGAAAGAGAAAATATTAAACAAATTGTTAATTCTTTTAACAAAGAATTCCCTCCAAGCATCGATAATTTTTTAACAATGTTAGTTAACCCATCAAAAATAGATATTTTTAGCGATCACTATGAACATAAAATAGAATTTACACCTTTAACTTCTAAAACAGTTGATGATATTAGTTCCTATTTAGATGAAGTTAAATTTTTAAAAAATAGTGATACCAAAAAGGAAGAAAAACATATCCATATTTATAAAGATGACAAACTTTTTGGTGTCATAAAACTACTAGAAAACGACCGAAAATATACTATAAATCTACTAAAACTTCTAAAATTGGATTATTTAGAGTTTATAATCTACGATTTATATAATGTTTTTTATACTAAACATAACCCTATTGAATTTTACTTAAATTTAGAAAATGAATATCTAAAAGAGATTAAAAATATACCGTTTGAAGTCGTAAAAAAAGGCCGTAAACACAGCCTTATTGAAATTAAAGAAAACCCAGCTAAAATCTTTAAGAAATTAAAATTACTTCTTAAGTGATTCTAACTCTTCCTCTTCTTTTTTTAGTGCATTTTCTAAGCTTTCTTGCTTAAAGAAACTATCATCTAATACGAAACTAATTTCAGGAACTCTACGAGTTTTTAACTTTTTAGCAAGTTTTGATCTAACATAACCTTTAGCATTGTTAAGTTTTTGAAGATTTTTTTGAGGATTATTGAAAAAAGATACAAAAACTTTAGCATAGCTATGGTCGCTAGAAACAACTACATCAGTAATCGTCATAAAACCAATAGATTCATTCCCAAGTTCAAATTGAACAATTTCTTTTAAATCCTTAGAAATTTCTGCAGCTAATCTTTCTTTTGAATTACCTTTATTAATATTATTCATCTTTAGTTACCATTTTATAGCATTCGATAATATCGCCTTCATGAATATCGTTGAAATTTAAGATTTTAATACCACATTCATAGCCAGTTTTGACTTCTTTTGCGTCATCTTTAAATCTTTTTAAAGATTCGATTTGACCATCATAAATATTTATACCGTTACGTAAAATATGGACTAATCCATTAGAAACGATGCTTCCATCAACAACCATACATCCAGCAATTTCACCAACCTTGGAAACTTTAAAAACGTTTCTAACTTCAGCTTGACCTAAGACGGTTTCAACTTCTTCTTTTTTCATTTTGCCTTTAATTGCAGCTTCGACAGATTCAATTAAAGCATAAATGATTCTTTCTAATCTAATTTCAACATCTTCTTCTTCAGCTTTCTTTCTAACTAATGCTGAAGGTCTAACGTTGAAACCAAAAATAATTGCTTTAGACGCACTTGCTAATAAAACATCACTCTCAGTGATTGCACCAGCTGCATTTCTAATAACATTAATCTTGACTTGATCGTTATTTAATTTCTCTAAACTTGATTTAACCGCTTCTGCACTACCAGTTGAATCAGCCTTAACGATAATATTAATTTGAGTCATTAAACCTTCGCTAATCTTATCAAAAAGATTATCTAAAGAAGTGACTCCACTATTTGCAATTCTTTCTTCAGCAATCTTCTTTAATCTACGTTTTTCTGCGATATCCTTCGCTTGTTTTTCGCTTGGGAAAGCCATGAAATGATCGCCAGCTTTAGGAACTTCTTGAAGTCCAATAACAGCAACTGGAGTTGAAGGTAAAGCTTCTTTTAAAACTTGTTTATATTCATTAGTCATTCTTCTAACCTTGCCGTATGTTGAACCAACAACGACATAATCTGAAGAATATAAAGTACCATTTTGAACTAATAAAGTAGCTTTAGGACCTTCACCCTTATCAAGTTCAGCCTCTAAAACGGTACCAATAGCAAATCTATTAGGATTTGCTTTAAGTTCAAGCATTTCAGCTTCAACTAAGATAGTTTCTAAAAGATCTGAAATACCAATTTTCTTTTTAGCAGAGATTTCACAAACCATGACATCTCCACCGTATTTTTCAGCAATAACATTATGTTGCATTAATTCAGTTTCTACTTTTTCCGGATTAGCACCAGGAACATCAATTTTATTAATTGCAACAATAATTGGGACGTTTGCTGCTCTAGCGTGGTCAATAGCTTCTAAAGTTTGAGGCATAACGCCATCATCTGCAGCAACAACTAAGACAACAATATCGGTGACTGAGGCTCCTCTACTTCTCATTGCTGAGAAAGCTTCGTGCCCAGGAGTATCGATAAATGTGATCTTTTTTCCATTTACAACTTTTTGATAAGCGCCGATTTCTTGAGAGATTCCACCATATTCATTTTCAGCAACATTGGAATTACGAATAGCATCGATTAAAGTAGTTTTGCCATGGTCAACGTGACCCATAATTGTAACTACCGGTGGTCTTTCTTCTAAGTTTTCAGCATCATCGTTAATAACTAATTTTTCAAAATCTTCTTCATCGATGATTTCTTCTTTTTTAAAGTCAAATCCAAATTCTAAACAAATTTCACCGATATCTTCATCACTTAAATAGTTATTAATAGTAACAATTTTCTTTTGTAAGAATAATTTTTTAATAATATCAGAAGGATTAACGTTTAATTCTTTTGCAAGTTCTGCAACTGTTAAGGCTTTAGAGAATACAAAAACTTGGTCTTGTACCTTGTTTAAATTCTTCTTATTATCCTTCTTATTTGGAATATTACTTTCTCTATTTTTTCTATTCTTGTTGTTATTATCCATTAAAATCCCTCCTTTATCATTTTTATTTCATTTTTAAGAAAATCATCATTCTTTCATAGACTTCATCATCTACTTTTGTTTCTAAAGCTTTATCTAAAACCTTCTTAGATTTAGCTTTATTAATGATTTCTTCATCTTTTTTAATATAAGCACCTCTACCATTTGCTTTATAAGTCATATCCAAAATTACCTTTCCTTCAGGAGTTCTAACAACTCTAAATAATTCTTCTTTTGGGAAAGATTCATTTGATATAAGACATTTTCTGGTAGGTACTTTTTTAACTTTCATCTTAAATATTAATCCTCGTAGAATTCATCGCTGTCGTATTCAGAATAGTCATCTTCATAATCATCGTATTCATCTTGTAATTCTTCTTGTTCGAATTCTTCAAGTTCTTCTTGAGTATAGATTTCCATCTTTTTGACAGGTTTTTTCTCTTCTTTTTCTTCTTTTTTGTCCTTTTTAGCATCTTTTTCTGCTTTTTTCTTGGACTTTTTATTTTTATCATCAGATTTAGTTTGTTTTTCTGCTTCTAATGATTTTTCTAAAGATTCAATTGTTGTAGTTGTTTTGACTTCTTTAATTTCAACAACTGGTTCAGGTTTAGCTTCAACAACTAGTTCTTCTTTAGCAACAGGTTCTTCGGTAACTTTTTCTATTACCTCTTCTTTAACTTCAACTGGTTTTTCTTCTTCAACAATTGGAGTTTCAATTACTGTTTCTTCAAGATCTAAATCATCTTCATCTTCAAATTTAGAAGCGCTGATAACTGAAGTATCTTCACTAATTCCGACTTTTTCAGTATCTTTTTTAGCTTCCATAAGACGAATATTTTCTTCTCTAAATCTTTTTCTAGCTTCTTCTTTATTAGCAGCTTCATCTTCTTCAATATATTTTTCAATTGGAACTAATTCAGTGATACCTACTTCTTCTAAATCGGTATCGTTATAAACTCTAATGTCATTTAAACCAGTTAATTTTTTAGCTAAAGAAACATTGATTCCGCTTAATCCAACAGCAGATTTCATAGTATCGTTAGCACAAATTACTTGAGCAGATTTCATATCTTCAGAGAAATTAATACCGATAACTTCACCTGGTTTTAAGATTTCAGCAAGATAAACACCTAAGTTTTGGTGATATAAAATAATATCAATTTTTTCTCTTAAGCTCTTTGAATTTCCAGTTCCTAAATTTTCAACAATTCTACGGATTCTATCGCCATCTTTACCAATACATGCTCCGCTTGGATCAACGTTAGGATCAGTTGAATAAACGACAACTTTACTTCTTTTTCCAGCATATCTAGCAATATCTTTAATTACGACAGTTCCATCGTTAATTTCATTAACTTCACTTTCAAATAATTTTTGTAAGAATTCTTTACAAGATCTAGAAGCTTTAATGGTGGTAGATTTTTTATCTCCTTTACCAGTTCCTTGAATATAAACTTTGATTTGATCGCCAGTATTGAATTTTTCATCACCAATTAAGTCGTGTTCATAAAGGGTGGTTGAAGTTCTTCCTAAATTAACAATAACGCTTCTATTATCGAATTTTTCAACAGTACCAGTCATGATGTTACCGATTTTGTCTTGGAACATTTCTAGTAAGGAATCTTTTTCTGCCTTAGCAATCTTTTGTTTAAATGCAGAAATAAAGCGATCAACATCTTTTTTACTTAAAGATGCTAAATCAATAGGTTCTTCATAAAAATCTCCAACTTTTAATTTTGGATTGTGTTCTTTTGCATCTTCTAATGAAATTTGTAAGAAATCGTCGGTGATATCTTCATCATTCATAACTTCAAGTTGATGATAAATAGAAATTTTTCCTTTATCTAAGTTGCAATCAACTCTTACTAAAGCTCCAGATAATTTTTCAACTGGTTCGCCATCTTTTCTTTTTTCAACTCTTCTTCTTGAGCCTCTTAAATCGATTTTGAATTCTTCTTCAATCTTTTTTCCAATAGCTAATTGAAAGGCTTCAGTGATTGCTTGGACGATAATTTCGCTAGATAAGCCTTTTTCTTCGCCTAATGCTTTACTAGCTTCGATAATTTTTGAACTTGTACTTGCCATAAACTTCTTTCCTTGTCTCCTAAAAATTTAAAATTTTATTGCTAATCGAGCTTTGTCGATATCATTCCTTTTTACTTCTGCTTTAATTGTTCTTGTCTTTTCTTTATAAGTGATTACTGCTTTTTCATTATCAATTTCAATTAAATCTCCTTCTAAGACGTTCATGCCTTTATAAGGATGAGATAAATGAACATTGACGTATTTTCCTTGATATTTATCTAATTTTTCTAAAGAAATAGGTTTCTCTGCTCCTAAAGATGAAACATCAAGAGTATATGGAGAATCATCGGTAATTAATTCATCTAAAAGCGATGATATATTGTCAGATACTTTTACAATATCATCTAAATCAATACTTTCTTCTCTATCTACAACGACTTCTAAAATTTGACCATTACGATCATTAAAACTTTTTAATGAATAGAGTTCATAACCTAATTCATCAAGTCTTTTTTTAATATCATTTTCAATTAATTTGACATTAATCATGAATTAACTAGATCCTCCTAAGTAAAAAAATAGATGCCAACTTGGCACCAACTTCTAAAAAAGACATTATTAATATATATTAAATGCTGACATAAATCAATAGAAAAATTACCACTGTTATGCTAATATTCTGTTCATATGACAAAAGAAAAAAGTTGTGGAGCAGTAATTTATAAAATAGTTGATAATATTCCATATTTTTTAATCCAAAAAATGAGCTTTGGCCATATTTCTTTATGTAAAGGACATATGGAAGAAAATGAAACTGAAATTGAAACTGCTAAAAGGGAGATCTTAGAAGAAACTTCTTTGGAAGTTGAAATAGATATAAATTTTAAAGAAACAATCACGTATTCTCCTAAAGAGGGAGTTATTAAAGATGTTGTCTTTTTTATTGCTACTCCTATTGATAAAAATAAAGAAGCTTTTGATGAACATGATGATGAAGTCGTTGAATCTAATTTTTATCAATATGAAGAAGCTTATTCTTTATTAACATATGAAGCTGATAAAAATGTTTTAGAAAAAGCGTATAAATATTTATTAGAAAATAATAAAATTTAGATATGAATAAGAAAATAGTAGGCATTATTTTAGCAATATTAGCAGCCGTATTTTATGCGATAAATACGCCTTTTTCAAAGATGTTATTAAATAATATTTCTCCTACTATGTTAGCCTCTTTTTTATATTTAGGTGCCGGATTAGGAATATCTATAATTTATTTATTTTTACCTAAAAAGAAGAAAAAAGAAGAGAAAAAACTAACTAAAAATGATTTTATTTATGTGATTTTAATGGTGGTTTTAGATATTGCTGCCCCTATTTTTTTAATGGTTGGTTTAAATTATTCAAATGCTTCAAGCGTATCTTTATTAAATAATTTTGAAATAGTAGCCACAAACCTAATTGCTTTTATTATTTTTAAAGAAAAAATTAGTCCAAAAATGCAGCTTGCAATTGTACTTATTACAATTTATGGTTTTATTTTATCTATTGGGGACTTTTCTAATTTTGAGTTCAATATTGGATCATTATTTGCTTTACTTGCTGGTTTATGTTGGGGTTTTGAAAATAACTGCACTAAGAAAATCTCAGATAAAAGTACCTATCAAATAGTTATTATTAAGGGTCTATTTTCGGGAATTGGTTCGATGATTATCGCATTTATTATTGAAGAGTCTCTTCCTAAAATTCAATTTATTATTTATGCGCTTCTTTTAGGTTCTGTTGCTTATGGATTATCAATTTTCGTTTATATTCGTGCTCAAAAAGAAATTGGAGCAGCAAAAACTAGTTCTTTTTATGCAATAGCCCCATTTATTGGTACTTTTTTATCATTAATTATCTTAAATGAAAATATTCACTACACGTATTTTATAGCTCTAGCAATCATGATAATTGCTACATTTTTCATTATTTTAGATACACTTTTAAAACATCATAAACATATTCATAAACACGTGATTACGCATACTCATGATGGGTATACCCATACCCACGTAATCGAACATTCTCACTTCCATTGGCATAACGAAAATGATGAAATTCATACCCATAAACATCTAAAAAATATTCACCATCAACACGATGTCTAAAATCAATAAAAATTATTGAAAATCAAAGTATTAGTAGATTTCTAGTAGTTTTTCAGTAAAGTTTCAGTATATTTATAAGTCTTCCAAAACACTAAAATCTATACCAAAATCAATAAAACCTTGCCTACAAATTTCTAAATATTCCTTTGTAGGTTTTTCTTTTTTAAAACCGTTGTTCATAATGTAAATTAAACCTTTGAAGGTTTGTCCTTCAAGTTCAAAATCTATCATCTTTTTATAATATAAATATGGATAGTCTTCATATCTATCAATATAAGTGACATCTTCTTCTTTTATTTCCCAAACACCCAAAAAAACCACATCACCTTTTGAAGGAATAACGTTTAAATATTTTCTGCACTCTAATTTATGGTCTTTTAAAACTGTAACTCCTACTTTTTTAGGATTGTTACACATTTTCTCCATTGATTTTATGTTTAAATTTGATCCATATGCTAAATAATACATACTATTTTTGCCGTTAGTGTTTCAATTTTGTAGGAAAATAAAAAATAAGAACCTTGTATAATTAATTTTGCAAAAAACAAACGTGATTCTTATGGGTTTAAGTATAACAAATTACGACACTATTTTGACTGCAATATTTAATAAGTAACATTTATTAACTCTTGAAACGATTCGAGAGTGTTTAGAAGATCTTGATTTAAAACTTTTGAATCAAAGACCGAAATATTTAAAACCAATTAAAGTTGTTGAAAGAACGCTACTATCTAGTTTAGCCACAATTCGTTTCAAAAGGAGATATTACCTCAACAAAAAAACTGGCGAATATATTTATCTTTTGGATAATATATTAAAACTTCAAAAATATTCAAAATTAACACGAGAATTAAGGGATAAAATTTTAATTGCAGCCGCAGATAATTCCTATCGAAAAGTTGGAAAAATTGTTCTTCAAAATTATGATGCTATATCTGCTTCAACTGTTTATAGAACAATTAAAAACACTGATATTTACATACATTATGATAATTTTGAAAGAAAACCTGATGATATTGTTCATGTACAAATCGATGAAAAATATTTAAGGACTACATCAAAAGATAGAAAAACACCACTTTATACTTTATCGATTTTTACAGGAAAAACCACAAAAGAGGCCAAGTGTAAACGATCAGTTCTAATCAATAAATCGATTTTTGCTTGTTTCTCTAAGGAAGAATTATTAAATGAATTAAAGTATCGACTAATTTACCCGTATTCTCTAAAAAATGACGAAAAAATCTTTGTTTCTATCGATTTAGCGCCTTATATTAAAAAAATAGCTATAGATGAAATTACCTATTGCGAAGCAAAATATATTCCCGATAAATATCACGTTCTTTCACTTTTAAAGAAAATTACAAGGTTCCCAAAGAAATATTTATTGCCTCTTACTAAAGAAGATTTAAAGAAAATTATCAAAGCCAAAAATCTTGAAGATAACCAAAGAATTGAATCGAAAAGAATCATCAAATTATTAAAAACAGGGCAGAAAATAGCCGATCTTTATAAAGAAAACGGTTATCTCGGTTGTAGACAAGAATGTTCAAATTCACATTATTATTCGTATAGATTTTATCACCCATGAAGGTTTAATAAAGATATAATATTAAAGCTAACTTCAATAAAAGAACAATTAGTTACAAATAAATGTCATTTTACCTCAGTGCAAAGAGTCGTTAAAACAAAACCTATTAATATAGGAACATACTATGATTATGATTCGAAAGAAACAATTTACAACTTAAATTTAGATGGATTTAAATTACAAACACGAAAAATGTGGTTAATTTACAAGCCTAACATTACAAACTATTGAATGTCTCATTATTTACAACTCTATCATTACATTTTTTGTTTATAGTTTCTTTTTTTATTAAGAATTTGGGAATTTATTTCACGACAAAAAGAGATGTAAATACGCTAATTTACAACTTGAACATTACACTTTATCAATTCCGCTTCCACTTAATCCTAAAACTATTTTAAAATAACATTGGTAGGTTCAACATTTGATATACCAAATGTTTCAGTGGCAAATAAGCCATATTTGGAAGAAAAAACTTGATATGGAGTCGAGCCACTTAAGCTCTTTCTTCCGTAGGAGTTAATGTTAGAAAATATTGCACATAAATCTTCTTGTGTAATAGTATCTAAACTTACTCCTTTTTTCTTTATGTATCTAAAAAACTCATGATTTTTTTCGCATCTACCCTTTTCGTATGAAGCATAAGGGTTGCAATAAAATACTCGAAAGTTAAAAACACCTAATTCGTCAGTTTCAATGATTGGCAAAAGCATAAACTCAGCACCATTATCGGTTAATAAAGCATCAAATGTTTTACAACCACATTCTTTTAAAGCTTTATAAAGTTTACTAATTTGCTTGTTTATTGAATCTGCAGTTCGTCTTACTTTAAATCCTACTTGAAACTTTGTTTGAGGGTCAAACATTGTTAAAACTGCATAGTTATCAATTCTTTTTCCAATGATTAAATCTATTTGCATTATAAACGAATTTGAGTAATTTTTTTGGTATGCGTTAAAATCATCGAACATTCTACCGTGTAAAATTTTAACGGGAACTCTCGTTCTTTTTTCTTTCTTTTCCTTAGAAGGTTTTCTTTGAACCGTTCTTGGTAAATCCAACACAGAAGCATTTAAATAGCCTTTTACAATCTACCTTCTAACTGTTTGTTCTGAGAAACGTATTGTTTTATCACTTTGAAGAATGTGATACAAAGATTGCCCACATTTAACCTTCGGAGAAACTTTTGCATCTAAGATTTTTAATTCTTTTGTTGTGATACTAGGACCTTTGTTGCATGTATGTCTAATTTCTTGTGACATTTATTCAGCTTCATAAGCATCATAAATAAATATTTCTTTTACGCAAGATTTTTGCCTAGGGCAACTATTGCAAACAAATGGAAAACTTTTTAGTATTTGACAGTGCAAAGGTTTTTCGTGCAAAAATTTTTCTTGTTTGCTCCCTTGAGAAGCTCTATGCTTCTTTAATTCTTCATAAAGAGCATTTCTAGAAATTTTCAGCAATTTTGCTAACTCTGTTACATTCGAATATGATTTTGACTCTATGTGATCTTGTAAAATCACTCTTTGGCGAAATGTAATTCTTTTTCCGGAAATTAACTGACCTCCTTTCAGCGGAAACAGAATTAATTTTATTATAAAACCTAATTTACAGGTTGTTCATGACAAAGTGCAATGTACAATATGTAAATTAACTAACACGAAAAATGTTCTCTAAAATTATTAGTGGATCATATAATATCTAAAAGGTTCTAAAACCTACAACAAAGAAACACAATCAGGAATTTTTGATAAAAATATACCTAAAAGTAGCTTTCGAGTAATTGCTGTACCTTTATTTTTTAATAAGGCTATCGTTTTTTTATTGATATCTTTCGTTTTCTTATAGAAATTTCAAATAAGCAAAAAATCCTGACCCATTGTTGTTTTTAAACGGAAACCAGTGTCAATGTCAACAGCAAAATGTCGAAAAGGGGGTGCAGACAAAAACTTGGACTAAAATAGAAAGGACAAGTATGTACAAAATAGAAGAAATTGAAAAAGCATTAAATTTATTAGATACCTATGATGGACAATTATCTAA
>CASFZN010000021.1 GCA_949299195.1 uncultured bacterium
AATGTTCCACCAATAAGAAGGGCAGATCCAACCAAGGCAGTTGTCGCTATGCCGAATTTAAGGATCATCTGAGCAGTCACGACAAACAAGGCCACTCCTAATTCGGATTGAATATGGAACTTCTCGACCAACCTGACGTTTTTCTTTATCTTTTCCATATATTCGTTTTCGGAATTGGTCGCCTTCAAATCCTTTATCGTCTCAATGCATTCCTGCACGTTGTTTTGAAGCTCCAAATCAGCCTTGTCTTTTTTTCTATTGAAATAGTTCTGCGCTCTTTTCGAAGCAAAGACGATAAGTATCGATACAAGAACAACCCATAAGGAAGCAAGGCCCATCCTCCAATCTATAATGAATATCGGAATCATGATGATGACAGTAGAAATCATCGAGCCATAGAAGCTAGGCATGAAATGAGAAAAGCTTTGTTCTATAGCCGTCGCATCGTTCATGATGACGTGCGTCATATCCGTCAAATCTTTATGTGAGAAGAACGACAAAGGCAATTTTCTAAGTCTTTCCGCCAAAGCAATCCTTCTCTTTCCGCTTTCTTTATAAGTTAGGAAATATGAGCAATGGTATTGGACATAATAAATTAGTCCCAAGACAATGATTATCCCCAAAGAGCCAAACGCAAACAAATAGTAATGGCTAGTAGGTATCCCGTCCCCCAACAAATCATCGACCAAGATGTATAAAAGCCATACCGGCACCATCAAGGCGATGTTGCTTAGGACATTCATTATCATCGTCTTTATAAAATCTTTTGCACCCTGTTCAGTCAGGGCAAACTTATGCATGAGATACTTAAGCATTTTTCACCCTCCATTTGATTGATTTTTGATAGTCGTTCCACATGTTCGTGTAGATTCCGTTTTCCTTAATTAACGAATCATGAGTCCCTTCCTCAACTATCTTTCCATCGCTAACAACAAGGATTTTGTCTGCGCTTTTAATTGTCGAGAGTCTATGGGCTATCATGATGACTGTCTTATTTTTGCTTAGGTTTTGGAACGCCTTCTGAATCAGATATTCGTTTTCCGGGTCGGCGAAGGCGGTCGCCTCATCCAAGATAATGATTTTTGAATCCTTTAGAATCGCTCTTGCTAAAGATATCCTTTGCATCTCTCCTCCAGACAAATATGTGCCTTTAGCACCGATAACCGTATTCAATCCATCTGGGAGCTTTGCTATTATGTCGTCGCATTGGGCTAGTCTTAATGCTTCTTTCACTTCTTCTAAACTCGCATCTTTTTTGCCCATCTTTACGTTTTCTAGGATGGTAGTTTTTAAAAGCTTTGAATCCTGAAAGACATAGCTGATCTCATCCATCAGTTTTTCCTTGGCTATATTTCTTACATCAACTCCTCCAATAGAGATGGAACCTTTTTCGACGTCGTAAAACCTGTTGATGAGGCTCGCTATCGTGCTCTTGCCTCCTCCGCTAGGACCGACCAAAGCGGTAATCGAGTTTTCCTTAGCCACAAAGCTGACACCATCAAGAGCGTAGTTCTCTTTGCTTTTATATTTGAAAAAGACATTATCAAATCTAATCTCCTCGCCACTTGGCATTAATGGATTATCGGTTTCCTTCAAAGGCTCAATCGATAAAATTGAATCCACCCTTCTTAAGGCATCCTCGACTATCATGGTATTTTCGGACATATACATGACTCTTAAAAGAGTCGTCGAGATAATCGGAGTAAAGACAATATAGAAAATCAAATTCAAGATGAATGTCTGATCGGTTGCCTTGACTCCTGTCATGATGAGTGCCATCGCGATAAGGAAGGCAAATACGGAATTGACGCATATCTCAAAGGCGATCATCGGCCCCCTGCATCTCTTCGTATAGGAAATGCAGAAATGTGAATAATTGTCGATTGCCCCTTTAAATCTCTTGAAGGTATAGATTGATTGGTTAAAGGTCTTGACGATTGGAATTCCCCTAACGTATTCCACACCCTCATTGTTCATGCTTTCCATGGCATTTTGATATTCGGCCATGTCTTTCTTCATTTTTGGCCCGACCATCTTGAACATGCATAAAAAGCCAAGAATGATAGGAATCAAGGATACAAGTCCAAGCCTATAATCGAAGATAAAAAGTATAACTATGATCGCGATTGGCATAAGCATAGCCTGGGCCATATCAGGAAGCTGATGTGCCAAATAGGTCTCGGTGGCACTGCTGGAATCCAAAATAATCTTTCTTAGCTTCCCACTTCCTTCCTCTTCGATTTCGCCTACAGGTATCGTCGTAAGATGCTCGGTAGCCTTTATCCTCATGTTCCCGGCAATTCTGAAAGCGGCGATATGCGAACACATCAAAGCGCCTATGTAGACAAGGATGGAAAGAATAGCGAACATGACCGCCATCCAACCATAGAATACGAGATTCGTCGCCTTAGAAAAATCGGGCGCAACCTGAACCACATCTCTAATGATGAAATAGATATATACAAATGGCATGATTGCCAATATGCCACTAATAGCCGAAAATACTAAAGATAAATAGGTAAGTATCTTATGTTTTCCGGCATAACCCATCAAACGTGGGAATACTTTTTCCTTTTTCATTTTACCTCCTTGAAATCCAAGCCAAGCAATACGGACCAGCCAGCTTCGTTGAAAGCATAAATCTCATCCGCATACTTAAGCGCCTCTTCTCTTTTCATGTCGTGTTGAACTACTTCAAAAATACTTGCAAAAAAAGACGTGCAAAGAATATGAATCAAATCTTCGCTAGGCTCTCTTACCTTGAGCTTCTTTTCTTTTAATTCGTTAATAAAGCGATATGTATTTTCGACTTCAATATCAACCAAGCTATCGATATAGAATTCGTATTTAGAACCCTTGCTTCTGCAAATGATGATTTTGAAAGCGTCGTAGTGGTCATAGATATAATCGATCATGACATGAAGCCCGTTCTCGGTATATGAGCCCATCTCCGACACCTGGCTTTCGATTTCCTTTTTGGCAAAATCATTTTGTATCCTCTTGAACATCGTAAGCAGTTCTTCCGCTTCGTTGCCGACGACAGCATCAAGCATCTCCGCCTTGTCAAGAAAACGGTAATATAACGACCCCGTTGTGAGATTCGCTTTTTTGGCGATGTTTCTCATCGAGGCTTCTGTATAACCAAGCGTCAAAAACTCCTCTTTCGCGGCTTTGAGGATCTCTTCCATTATCTCTTCGTTCATTGGAACACCTCCTATAACAGTGTTATTATAACAGTGTTGTAATTTGATTACAACAAATCAGTTAGCTTTGACTAACTAAAACGTTTTCATTTAATGTTGAATGCTTAAATTAGCTAAAGGTAGGGTGTGCAAAGTACCGTGTAAGAGTTTCAAAGCGTGTAAGAGTGCACACCCATCGTGTATGAGTATCTCAAAAATTTAACTATTACACGGCAAATTGGTTATACACTTACACGGCGCAAAATTCGATAAACTGCGATATATCGTATAAAAGAAAAAATGTCTGCACATCCTTTCGGAGTATCAGACATAAATAACCATTATGGTGGCCCCAAAGAGACTCGAACTCTTACAATATCGCTATCAGTAGATTTTGAGTCTACCGCGTCTACCATTCCGCCATGAGGCCTTTTAAATATTTAACTTTAATATAATATAGTATTTTTCTTTATTTTTCCTTATTTTTTTTACGTTTAGACTCCTCTAATTCTTTTATTTTTTGTTCAATTATTTTTTTGGTTTCTTCATCATCACTTTTTACTTCGTTAATTCTTATTTTATTTCCTTTTCTTAATAAGATATATCCGATGATAAAAAATACGATAGCTAAGCCTAAAATTACGAACATGTACCAGGAAGAACCTATATCATCAATTGGGTTTAAAGTTACCGCAATAATTAAACCAATAAAGGTTAATAAACTTAATCCAACTAAAACAAATCCAGAAATATAAAATTTCTTAGATTTAGTAAATTCTTTCTTATTTTCTATTTCAAAATAATCTTCTACTTTTTTATCTTCTTTTTTCATTTTTTATTCCCTACTTTAATGCTTACTTTATTTCTTACTAAACTTTATTTAATACTCACTATTTTTTAAAGTTTCCACGTGGAAAGTAATATTTACCATATTTATCATACTTTTTATTTTAAATATGGCATGCCCAAGAGGATTTGAACCTCTAACAACGACTTCGGAGATCGCCAGTTTACCAATTAACCTATGGGCATATAGTTAATATTTTAATAGATAATATTCATGAAATCTAACTTTTATATTTAATACCTCTACCATTTCCTATAGATTCGATATAATTTTTGATTAATAAGGAATTAACAATTCTCACTACTTTATTTTTAGAATAACCAGTAATTGAGGCTAATTCGCTACTTGAAGCTATATTACCTTTATTTAAATAATCTAAAATTTTGCCTTCATCTTTAGTTAAAGGAACTTTTTTATCAACTACAGGTAAGGTAACAATGATACTATCTTCGTTAACCTCAAAATATGGCTTAACATGCATGTCTTTATATAATTCTTTGATTTTAGAAATACCATTTCCGAATAAATCGATATATCTTAATCTATAAAAAACATAAGCTAATATCGGATTTCTTAATTTTGAAGTCTTACCATTTAAATAATCCTCCTTACTAACACCTTTTAATAATCCTCCAGGAGAATAAATGGTAATTTTATCTTCAAACATTTCAACTTTTATACTACCATTTTCGTCCCAACTTCGATGAATTAAAGCGTTAGCAAAAGCTTCTTTAAATGCTTCTTCGGGTACTAATTCAAAGATTTTTCTCGACGTTTTTGAATCGATTAATTGATATTGATAATATCTTTGATAAAACTTATAAGCTTCATCAAAAAGAATAAATATTGATTTATTGCTTATTACTTCAAATTCATTAATTTCGTTTTGGCTACGACCATATTTTGTAATTTCTACACCTGGAAAATTATTATTATCTGAAATAATTGAAGCCGCATTTGTATATTTATCGTTAATCGTAATTAATCCCAAAACTTTTAATAAATCATCACTTAAATTGATGTTTAAAAATAAATCCAATTTATCTTTAAAAACTTCGAAAGTTAAGTCTTTATTAATGATTTCTTGAGCATCAAAGTTTAAACTTAATCCTTCAAGTTTCAATCTATTAAGTTCAACTTCATTTACCTTATAGGTTTTAAAATCGTTTCTTTTATATGCATCATTATTATATAAATAAGGTTTATAGGAACCTTCTTCAATAATTAAACTTAAAACTTTTCTTTTATAATCACTTCTAAACTTGTAACTTGGTTTTGGAACGATGTTGTTTTCAATTAAAGATTCAATTAAAGGAATGATTTCATCAATATTATTTATGCCTACTATTTCACCACTTTTTGCGATTCCAAATTTAATAGCCCCGCCTTCATAATTAGAAAAAGCTGAAACACTCATTAAAAAATCTTCATTAAATGATTCAAAAAATTGTAGATATTTTGTCTCTTTCATATCTAAATTATAAAAATAATAGGTTATATACGCAACGCAAAAAAATGCGTTTCAAATTTGATTTAAAATTTTAATTCGTAAGAATAATATTCATCCCAAAATAAAGTTTCTTCATTAGTTCTTTTAAACCCTAGTTTTTCATAAATTCTAGTAGCTTTAAGATTATCTTTACTAACAAAAAGTCCTATATTATCGTAATTTTCTTTATAACTTTCTTTGATTTCTTCAATAGTTTTTGCCATTAATAAGGTTCCTAAACCTTTATTCATTAATGAAACATCGGTCATAAGTCTAAATAAAGCGATAGTTTTATCACTTTCAAAAGGATTTTCACGATCTTTTTCATCATAATAATCGTTTGCATCAACAAAAGTTATATAAGCAACCAATTTATTACCAATAGATAAACCTCTACATTCTCCATTTTCTAAATCATCTAAAAAATGAACTCTTTGAGGATATTCTTCATCCCAAATTTCTAAAGTAGTTTCTTCCTTTAAATATTTATAGACTCGTTCTTTTATTTCCATAATCTCATCAATATATGATGGATCTAATTTGATATATTTAACTTCTTCTTTTTTCATGACTACTATTTTAAATCAATAATCGATATTTTGATATTTAAAAATTGTTTATTGATTATAAACTGACAAAATCTATTTATTAAGAATCACCATTTTAATCACTATTTTTAACTTTTAATTATATATTTTAAAATCACTTTAAATTGTTATTGACTCTATAACTAAAAGTGCTTAAATATTGTCTTGGTATGAAGTCATTTTTATTTAAACTTAAATTACTATTTAAACCTATTGATTTAACAGTTGGTAAGATATATTCCTCAATATTGATATTTATGTTACCGATTTTATTTTCATATATATTTCAACAAATCTATACACTTACTGATGCAATAATTGTTGGTCAAACATTATCAACTACTGAAGTAAATGGAGTTAACGCAACCAATTCTTTAACCTTTATAATTTTACAGTTTGCTTATGGAGCAACTGCAGGATTTTCGGTTTTAAGTAGTAAGGCAATTGGAAAATATGATTATAAAGGCGTTAGACAATCATTCTTTATTCAATTTATTTTATCGATAATTATCGCTATTATTTTAACAATTCTTTCCTTATCACTACTTAATCCTTTATTATCTTTAGTTGGTTTATATGAAGTAGGAGGAGGTAATACATATAAAAGTGCCTATACCTATTTATTTATTATTTTTTTAGGAATAATTGCTCAAGTTATGTATAACCAAATCGTTTCTTTACTTAGAAGTATTGGAGATTCTTTAACTCCACTTTTATTTTTAATAGCTTCTACAATATTAAATATTGGACTTGATCTATTATTTATAATCACTTTTAAAATGGGAGTTGCTGGAGCCGCAATTGCAACAGTATTAGCGCAGCTTTTAGCCGCAATAGCTTGTTATATCTATACTTTTAAAAAGTATAAATATCTAAGATTTAAAGCCGAAGATTTTAAAATCGGATTTAAAGAATATTTTGAACATTTAAAGCTTGGTTTACCTTTAGCATTCCAATTTTCAATTCTTGCGATTGGATTAATAACTCTTCAAGGCACAATTATTAAATTTGATACCACTAGTGAAGGAATAGTTTTAGATAATGGACCTGCTCAATTAACCTATGGGGCTTTATCTAAAATTAAAAACTTTGCAATGACTCCTTTTAACGCACTTGGAACTGCAATGCTTTCTTTTTGTGGGCAAAATAAGGGTGCTAATAAAACTAAAAGAATTTATAAAGGTATTAAACAGGCGCTATTAATCATGATTATTATGTATGTAATAATCATGATAATTATGGGGCTTTTAATGATTGATGACTTCTATTTAAAAATCTTTTATTCTTCTTCTATGATTAGTGAAGAAGTAAGTTATTTATCAAAGATAATGTTCTTTTGTTCCTTTCCTTTATTTTTTATATTAGGAATTCTATTTATTTTAAGAAATAGTATCCAGGGAATTGGTAAATCATTATGGCCTTTTTTAGCCGGAATCGGGGAACTTATTGCTCGAACTATAATCTGTCTATATGGCCCATATTTATTTACTTCTTCCATCGATACTTCATTGAATTTATTCGATAATCCCTTACCTTTTATAGTGGTTTCTTTTGCTGATCCTGCAGCATGGCTTTTTGCAATTATTGTTTTAATAGCAGGTTATATCTTATATATTTATAAACCTTATAAAAAGTTAATCAATGAAGAAAAACAAGTTAAAGTAGAACGATAAATTAAAATGGCTATCAGCATATAATCGCTATAGCCATTTTTTAATTAATTTTTATTAACCACTATTCTTCTTCAATATCTGGATATTTTTCACGTTTATTATTATAGTGAGTATGTAATAACTTATGAGCAAGAGGGGAACCATATTCTGTTAAATATGATTTATAAAGTTCGATAATATCAGGATTTAAATGACTTCTTCTAACCTTTCTAGAACGATCTTCTTCATATAAAACATTAGCTCTTTTTGCAATATAAGTATCTAAAATATCATCGTCTTCATTTTCTAAGAATAATGGATAAACGTAAGGTTGTCCACCACCATTAACGCAGCCTCCAGGACATCCCATAACTTCGATAAAGTCATATTTAGATTTACCTTCTTTAATTTGATCTAATAAGACTTTAGCGTTTTTCATACCACTGCAAATAGCGATATTATAGGTATTTCCTAAGATAGTAACACTAGCTTCTTTAATACCTTCAAGTCCTCTACAAGGAGTAAATTCAACCGGTTCAAGTTCATGATTAGTTAAAATATAGAAAGCGGTTCTAATAGCAGCTTCCATAACGCCACCAGTAACACCAAAAATAACTCCGGCACCAGAATAATCGCCGATTAAATCGTTATCGAATTCTTCTTCTGGAAGTTTTTTCCATTGAATACCACTTCTTCTAATAAGTTGTCCTAATTCTCTAGTTGTTAAAACGATATCAACATCTTTAATTCCATCTACGCTATTTGCATCTCTTTCTTTTTCGTACTTTTTAGCAGTACAAGGCATAATGGAGACAACACAGATTTTACTACGATCAATTCCACGTTTTTCAGCATAATAAGATTTAATAATTGCACCCATCATTTCATGAGGAGATTTACAGCTCGAAAGATGAGGAATAAGTTCAGGATAATAATATTCAATATAGTTAATCCATCCAGGAGAACACGAAGTTAACATCGGACCTGGAGTTTTAGTGATAACTCTATGAATAAATTCGTTTGCTTCTTCACAAATTGTTAAATCAGCTGCGAAATTAGTATCAAATACTCTATAGAAACCTAACCTATGTAATGCAGCAACCATTTTTCCAGTTGATGGAGTACCTATTTTTTCGCCAAATTCTTCACCAATTGCAGCTCTAACTGCTGGAGCGGTTTGAACAATAACATATTTGCCTTCAGCAAAAGCTTGGTCAAGTTTATCAATTTCATTATGTTCCATTAATGCGCCAGTAGGACAAACAAGGGTACATTGACCACATTGAATACATGGAACACTACTAAATGATCTATTTCCTGCAGGACCAACAAAGGTGTTAAATCCTCTTTTTTCAAAACCTAAGATACCAATACCTTGAGCATCTTTACAGGCTTCGATACATCTACCACATAAAATACATTTTGAAGTATCTCTAACAAGTCCTGGAGCAACATCATCATATGTAATTGGAGTTTTTTCTCCAATATATTTTTCTGGCTCGGCACCAACTCTTTTTGAAACTTCTAATAATTCACATTTACCGTTTTTCTTACAAGTTTGACAACTTAAAGAGTGATTTGAAAGTAATAATTCAACACTGGTTCTTCTAGCGATTACTGCTTGAGGATCAGAAATAAATACTTTTAATCCATCTCTAACAGGATAAGCGCAAGAAGGAACAAGTCTTCTTTCACCTTCGACTTTAACTAAACAAACTCTACAAGAAGCAACGCTACATCTACCTTTTTTCCAAGTACAAAGGTTTGGAATATTATATCCACAGATTTTAGCTGCTTCTAAAACAGTTAAATCATCATCAACTAAATAAGGTTTATTCTCAAAATATACTGTAATTTTTGCCATATATTTTATTCCTCACTATTTCTTATAGATTGCATTAAATTTGCATGATGCAATACATGTATTACATTTAATACACTTATCTTGATCAATAACAAATGGCTCTTTACCAACGACTCCATTAATTGCATTAACTGGACATTGTCTAGCACATAAAGAACATTTCTTACATTTTTCAGGATCAATATGGAAACTGACTAAGGATTTACAAACGCCAGCATCACATTTTTTATCATTAATATGTCTAAGATAGACCTCTTTAAATTTAGTTAAAGTAGAAATAACTGGGTTTGGAGCGGTTTGACCTAAACCACATAAACTACCTACTTGAATAGATTTAGCTAAGGTTTCTAACTTTTCAATATCTTCAATTGTTCCCTTACCTTCGGTGATTTTAGTTAAAATTTCTAATAATCTCTTAGTTCCGATACGACATTGTGAACATTTACCACATGATTCATCGCAAATAAATTCAAGATAGAATTTAGCAACATCAACCATACAGTTATCTTCATCCATAACGATTGCGCCACCACTTCCCATCATTGAACCTTTAGCGATAAGATTATCAAAATCAATTGGAGTATCTAATTCATTTAAAGTTAAACATCCACCACTTGGACCACCTGTTTGGATAGCTTGGAATCTCTTATTATTAGGAATTCCCCCACCAATATCATAAACAAGTTCTCTTAAAGTAGTTCCCATAGGAACTTCAACTAAGCCAACGTTTTTAACCTTACCTCCGAGAGCAAAAACTTTGGTTCCACTACTCTTTTCGGTTCCAATTTTTCTAAATTCTTCGCCACCAACTCTTAATATATAAGGTATATTAGCTAAAGTTTCGACATTATTAATAATAGTTGGTTTTCCCCATAAACCCTTAACTGCTGGGAATGGAGGACGTGGACGAGGCATACCTCTTTTACCTTCGATTGAGTTAAGTAATGCAGTTTCTTCTCCACAAACGAAAGCGCCGGCTCCTAAACGAATATGAACATCAAAATCAAATCCAGTATTTAAAATATTTTTACCTAATAATCCAACTTCCCTTAATTCTTTAATTGCAGTTTGAAGTCTATTAACAGCGATAGGATATTCAGCTCTAACATAGAAATAACCATTTTTAGCACCAATTGCGTAACCGGCAATCATCATACCTTCGATAACGCTAACTGGGTTACCTTCTAAAATAGATCTATCCATGAAGGCACCTGGATCGCCTTCATCGCCATTACAAACAACATATTTTTCGTCGTTTTGTTGTTCATAAGCAAATTGCCATTTTCTTCCAGTTGGGAAGCCTCCACCGCCTCTTCCTCTAAGTCCTGAAGTTAAAACCTCACCAATTACTTCTTTTTGAGACATATGAAGAGCTTTAATCAAACCTTTAAAAGCGTCATAACCAAATGCTTCTTCTAATTTTTCAGGGTTGATTGTGCCACATCCATGTAAAGCGATACGAAGTTGTTTTTTATAGAAAGTAATATCATCTTGTCTTTCGACCTTTTTATTAACGATTGGATCCAAATAAAGTAAATCTTCAATGCATTTTCCTTCGATGATATCTTCATTAATAATTCTTTCACAGTCCTTTACTTTTACTGCATGATAAAGTCTATCTTCAGGATAGATTTTAACGAATGGTCCTTGAGAACAGAATCCAAAGCAACCAACAACATTAACTGTAACTTTATCTTCTAATTTTTTAGCTTTAATTAATCTTTCAAGTTCATTAATAATCTCTTGAGAATCAGATGATAAACATCCGGTTCCTCCACATACTACAATATGCCTTTTCCCATCTTTTCCATTAAACTTTTTCTTAAGATTATCACTACATTTAGTAATAGTGGTATTTAATTCTTGCTCAGTTTTAATCTTTTTAATTCCAGTAGCCATAACTATACCTCTTTATCTTTTTTACGATATTCTTCAATAATAGTAGGGACTTGTGCTAAGGTGACTTTTGGATATACCTTGCCATTAATACTAATAGCAGGAGCAATTCCACAGGCACCAATACATCTTAAAGCATCAAGTGTAAATAACCCATCTTCTGTAGTTTGACCAGGTTTAATCTTTAAGATTTCTGAGAATTTATCGATGATATTTTGACCGCCCTTAACATAACAGGCAGTTCCTAAACAAACACCGATAACAAACCTTCCTTTAGGAGTTAAACTAAAGAAAGAATAGAATGTAACAACCCCATAAATGTCACTTACAGGAACTCCGGTTTCTTTAGAAATAATTTCTTGAACTTCTAAAGGAATATAACCATATTCTTTTTGAGTTTCTGAAAGAATCAACATTAATGGAGATGGTTCATCCTTATACTTATTGCAGATATTAACGATAATATCTACTGCTTCTTTTCTTAAATGCATAATTATTTTTCTCCACAAAAAAACTTGTTTTAATTAATTAAATTATAGTTCTTTTGTTATTAATAAACTATTAAAATTTGCATATTACTTGTCAAACTTATGAATAATTTGATAATATGATTAACTGTTAGTTTTGACTAACATAATTTATAATACGTAACATCCTTCTATTAAAACCAAAAACTAGGCATAAATGCCTAGTTTTTTTGGATAATATTTTATCCTAAATATTTATTAAATTAGTTTTGCTTATTTAAAGCATTTTCAGCAATAACTTTATCTTTTAAGTTATGAGGAACTTCTTCATATGCTTCAAAGACTCTATTAAAGTAACCGCCACCTTGAGTAATAGATTTAAGTTTAGCACTATATTCATTAATTTCAGCTTCAGGAATTGAAGCAATAATCTTTTGAGTATCAACTCCATCTTCTTCCATCATGATATTTTTAGCACGTCTAGTATTTAAATCACTGATAACATCGCCAATATATTTATTTTCAACATAGATTGTAACTCTCATAATTGGTTCCAAAATGATTGGTTTACAGTTCATATATGCTTCTTTGAAAGCTAAAATTGCTGCCATTTTAAATGCCATTTCGTTACTATCAACTGGGTGATATTTACCATCTTTTAAGGTTCCTTTAACTCCAATAACTGGGAAGCCTGCTAAAAGTCCACTATTTAAAGCTTCAAAGAAACCCTTTTCAACTGCAGGGAAGTATTGTTTTGGAACAGTTCCACCAAAGACTGTTTCTTCAAAACAAGATTCTTCGCAAGGTTCAAAACTCATAACTACTACGCCATAGAAACCACTACCACCAGATTGTTTAATATATCTTCCGGTTGCTTCAGCACTTCCTTTAATAGATTCTCTATATACTACTTTTGGAGCGCTGGTAGTACATTCGATTTTATATGTATTTTTAAGTTTATCTAAAACATAGGTTAAATGATGATTTCCTAATCCACCAATTAATAATTGCTTAGTTTCTTGATTTCTTTTAACTCCAATGGTTGGATCTTCTAAAGTAATCTTAGCTAAAACGCCCGAAATCTTATCTTCATCTTTTTTGGATGTTAATTCGATTGCACGGTAATAAACTGGGGTAGGATATTTTGGTTTATCATAGATTGTGACATTTTTAGGATCACAAATAGTGCCACCAGTAACTAAATCATCAATTTTTGCTAATGCAACAATATCACCAGCATTAACTTCATCCACATTTATTTGTTTTTTACCTTCTAAATAGAACATTGAAGAGACTTTTTGAGTCTTTCCTGTTTCTGGATTTAAGATTTCATCTCCAAGTTTTAATTTACCACTATTAATTTTAACAATATTTATTGTTCCGCTATAAAGGTCTGAAATTGTTTTGAAACAATATGCAGAGAATGGTTCATCAACAGTTGTTTTTCTTTCAACAGGTTCTTTATTTGCTCCTGTTGCATCGAAAGGTTTTAAGTCTTCTGGAGATGGTAAATAATCTAAAATCATTGAGATTAAAGTATTACATCCAATATTTTTTGGAGCACATCCAACTAATAAAGGATCAATTTCTCCATCAATAACACCTTTTCTTAAACCGTGTCTAATTTCTTCTCTAGTTAAGGTTTCTCCAGCAAAGAATTTATCTAATAATTCATCGCTAGTTGTTGCAACAGCTTCTAAAACCATGTTGTTATATTCTAAAACTGTTGCTTTTTTATCTTCATAGATTTCAGCATCGACACATTTTGTGCCATCAAAGATTCTTGCTTTCAAATCAACACAGTTGGCAAAGCCATCAAATTGATCAGCATGACCTAATGGATAGCAGAATGGAGCGACCTTCTTACCTAATTTTTCTCTAATTTCAGTTAATAAGGCATCAAAATCAATATTTTCTTTATCCATTTTATTAACGAATATTAAAGTAGGAATATTTTTTCTCTTTAACATTCTAAAATGTTTAAGTGTGCCTTGTTGGACGCCACTTGTTGCATCGATAACAAGAATTGCGCCTTTGATTATGCTTGTAACGCCTATAATTTCTCCAACAAAGTCATCGTTTCCAGGTAAATCGATTAAATTAATTCGATAACCATCATGTTCGAAAGGAACTATTGAAGCTTGAATAGATGATAATCTATCTTGCTCCTCTTTAAGATAGTCACTAATAGTGGTTCCTTTCTCTATCGTACCTTTGGTTGCACTATTAGTTCCCATTTGATATAAGGCTTCAACAAGTGTCGTTTTTCCTGAGCCTTGATGCCCTAAAACAACAACGTTCCTTATTTTATCGGGTGTGAAACTCATTATCTTTCCTCCTAAATTATGTGAAGATTTTTTAAATTTCTAAAACTAATCTTATCATAGAAATTATTTTTAACATAATGTTTGTTTAAAATTTTTGAAATATATTTTTTGAGTTAAAAATATAAAAAATAATTCTTAATATAAAATAAAGTTAGAAAAAGTATAACTACATAAAGATTTATATAGACATAGAAAAGAATATTTTTTGTTATATTGTTTTTAATTAAATAATATAAGGATTTTTAAGTCACTTTTTTAATTAAATTTTAATTTTTTTATTAAAAAACATAATTAGTTGAGAATTAGAAGTTTTTTATTAGTGAGTAGGTATTTAAATTGACAAAAAATAACATTTAGTTTTCAAAACGAGATTCCATAGTTTTTAAAATCTAGAAATTAAAAACAATTGAAGTTTATGCTTGTTTTTTGTTTTTAATAATATTATCATTATAGCGTTTATTAAAAGAGATGTTAAAAAGATATGAGTAAAAAGTTTTTATTACCATCATCGCTATTATGTTGTTCAATTTTGTGCTCATGCGGCACTCTTCAAAAGGATTCATGCGGAGATAATGGTTGTTTAAATATTGATGTTGAGAGCTTAGATCCATTAGAAGCTTATAAATTTTTTAATGGGATTTTTTCTAGTGAAGAAGGCTTTGATTTTAAAGTAGAAAGTGAAGGTAAAATAATATCTAAAAGAGGTTATTCACAATCTATTAAAGAAATAAAAGCAAAGAAAGATAATGAATATTTTTCTAAGAAAGATGTAGTAAGTGATATCTATCCTACCTCTTCTATAAAAAGATATATAAATAATGAAGATAACACTTACGCAATTAGTGAATCTAGTGATAAAAATAACGATATATTCACTAATTATTCCAATTATTCTTTCCTTAATGAAGAAGAATATTTTAAGAATTATGGCTCTTTTATCAACGAAATTACAGATTTTATCGTAAATCCTGATGCAGTTGATAAATCTTTTTTAAGTTATGAAAAAATCGATAGTTCTTCTTCTATCATTTATAATTATGATGTTTCATTAAGTAACGTTCTTAAAGGGGATGCTGATTTAAGCGAAGAAAATTACGAAGATAATATCGATAATTATGAATATATAAATGCAGCTTATTACGAAGAAAAAGAAATTTTAAATTTCTTCCCAATTTTTGAAGAAATTCATATTGATGAAGCTAATTTATCAATTACCTATTTTAAAGAAAATGATAATGATAGCTTAAATAATAATATTAAATTTAATATTGAAGTAAACGAAAAATTAAGGATAAATACTATTGAATTTGATTATTCATTAATCTCTACTTTTGATTTAATTAAAAATGAAGAATATCCTACTAATTATAAGGATTTAATCGATGAAATCTCTAAAAGTGTTGAAGTTTCTAAAGGAGTAATGAAAGATGAATTATATGCCTTATATGTAGATATAAATAATAAATATAAGACTATGAATTATTATACTTATACCGAATCTAGTGTTAATGCGCTAGGAGGTATTTATAATCAAACCGTTAAAGGCTTTAAGATTAAAAATAATAACGAATATTTCTTCCAAACAGTCACTACTTCTGCATTTGTTAAAAAAGCCGAATTAAGATATGAAAATAGTGAACTAAACTCTTATAAAATCGCTAGTGGTAATGATCCTGATACCAGCGTAAATTATGGTAAAGTTTCTTCTTGGAATAAATGGGAAAATTATTCTTATGAAGACTATATTTCAACTCTTGGTCACACCATGGAAAACGTTACTAACTATATAGTTGATGATGAAGAATATCAAAAATCCTTCCTTGATGCTTATATTAATGAAAATGATGAAGAAAAAATCATCACCTATAAGATGTCGATAAATGAAACTGAAACCCATATCGATTCAATTAAAGACTATAAGGTAGAAATGAATCATATGTCAGGAATGGGAGAACCAAGTTTTGATTATAGCGAATTTGATTTATATTTAGATAAAGAAACTAATAATATCAACCGAATTGTTCAAAAAGAAAAATATTCTACCGGCGGATTTAGCTGCGAAGCTATTATGACTACTTATTTTGAAATTTATGATGATATCACTACCTTACCAAAGGAAATCTATCAAACTTATAATAACGAGGTATTAAATTAATTATGGGAAAATTATTAAAGAAAATATCACTATTCCTTCTTCCTTTAACTCTTACTTTAGGAAGTTGTAACTCATCTGGAAATGGAGAAAGCGAAGAAACTCCAATCGTTCCTCCAGATGATAGCGAAGTTGTTTATACTTATAAAACTCCTAGAACTTATAGAGGTACTTTTACTAGCGCTATAAGTTATGATGTTGTTGGAGGAGTTGATATCGATCTTGAATTACTATCAACATATGTCACTTTAACTTATAGTGAAGCAAACGAAGAAATCCAAGAAGGAGATGAAACAAAATTTGCTAAATTCCATTTAAATTTAGATCTTTATTCATCTCAAGATACTTATGAATCTTCAATAATTAGCGATTATTTATTACCTACTATTTTTAGTGATTTTAAATATCAAAACATCAAAGAATATGTTACTGATTTAGATTTTTATTATTTAGCTGATGGAGTTTTATATACCACTATTTCTAAGTTCAGTGGCGATAAAATGCCTGCTAGAGGCGATAGAAATGCTTTAAAGAGCATTGAACGTGAATTGGTTGGCACAACAAAACTTGATATCGGCGAATTATTAGGAGTGATGGATAGCAGTGAATCTTCTCAAGGAATGGATGTTGGAGCAATCATCGCTTCTATTTCTTCTTATCTAGCTGGATTAACTATCGATATTGGTTCAATAAGCGAATTTATCGAATCTTCATTAATTACTATTTTAGATGGTGGAATGGAAGTTACTTTTAAAGAAGAAGGATTAGATGCAATGAGCAGTTTATTCACCACTCTTTCGCAATTCTTATTCAACTATTTAAATTTAGGCATCACACTTGATGAAGATGCAAGATTAATCAATATTGATAGTGCTAAATTTTCATATAATCCTCTTCAAGTTCGTTTCTTTTTAGAAGATTCGTTAAGTTTAAAACCACTTCTTGATTTAAATTTAACTCGTAATGATGAAGAAGAAATTCCTTTAGAACCTGAAATTGATTTGGAAGAAGACTATTTAATTCAAACCCGCGCAGTTAATGCAGCTAATACTCTTTATAACCTATTTGACGATTATAAATTTACTTCTTCTTTCCAAACAGATTTTTATAATGCTATCGGCACTATAAATTCTTTAAATGGTGAACAATTTAAAAGAATTCAAAACTTTAATGATTATTTAGGTTATGAACTCTTAAATGTCGATGAAAACGGAATTTATACCTCATTAAAAGAGGAAGACGAAATTAATAAACTCCACGATAAAATCTATAACACAATCCAAAATAAAGTCGATTCTGACTATGATTTTATTAAAAATATCTCTAACTTTATGGAGTTAATGGATTCTAAATATTCCACAACATTTAAACATAATTTAATTAATGACATTCAAACTAATTATTCAGAAGAATATGAAGCTTTTATCACTTCTTTAAAAACTTATTTAGATAAATTCTTAGATTCAATGTATCAAAATGTTACAAAATTATTAGATGAATATAATGCTTTAGAAACCAAAACATTAGATAAAACTCACGAATTTATCAATAATTTATACAAAGAAATTTATAGTGAACACACCTTAATTAATTCAAACAATTTAATTTTAGAAGATTTATCTAAATTCACTGAAAGTGACAAAATCTCTAAGTTATCCTCTGATTTTATTCATGAAATTATCAATTTATTTGACTTTGAACATGAATTAATTGCAGATAGTTTAGGAAATGAAATTTTAAATATTTTATTAGCATATTATGATGACTTAGCTATTCTTTATAACCAAATGGATCGCGATGAATTAAATTTAATGAATGAATATTCTAATTATTTGGTTGTAAACGAAGATAAAGATAATATCTACGACATTTTTATCACTCTTTCTAATAAAAATGCTCAATACTATTCCTTAATGGAATTAAGACAAACTGAAGCAATCGAATCATTACTTAAAAAGAGCGATAAAATTGCTAATCAATTATTAGATAACGTTATTACTGAAGATGAAATTTATCATATTTTCTCAAAAACTAAATTAACATCTGTTAAAAACGAATTAAAAACAACATATAACATGTTAATTAATAGTTTTGATGGTTATATTTATGATACTTATTCCGCAAATTTAACATATATCGATAAATATAATCGCTTAAATCAAATTATCGATATTCAATCATCTTATTTTGACAATTAATATTCTTTCAATGTTCCTTCTTTGATATTCGCCCCTTATCTTAATAAGGGGCGTTTATCTACTTTTTATTAACTTGACATTTGCTAAAAGAAGGTCAATAATCATCTTGGTCAATTTGAAATTGACCAAAATTAGTTTTCAAATCAAACACGATAATTACCTTAAAAATACGTTTCCACGTGGAAACAATAATTCAAAAATAAGGCAATTACTAGAAAACTACTAGAAATCTACTAGTTAATTACTAACATACTACTGTCGTTATTTTATGGAAAGTAAATCTAAAATAAATAAAAAGAAATTATTATCTTATATATTAGTAAACTTAGGAGTTTTATTAACTGGGTTAATCCTAGGCGTAATCCTCAATTTCATAATAACTTCTCCTACCTTTTTATATTCCTTTTTAATTTCGTATCCATTTAATATTATTGTATTTTTAACTGTTTATTATACTTTTACTCATTTTAGTAACGACTCAAAAGCAAAAATGAGTTTTTTAATTTGCTATATTATTCGATTCTTATCGCTCATTTTGGCTATGGGATTAATTTATTTATATCTTCATTTAAATAATATGGGCACTTCTTTAAATGTCCTATATTTAGGAATTCCATGCGTAATATTCATGATAAGCACAATTTCAGTCGCAATCATAAAATAAAAAAGTATAATAAGACTATAGGAGAAAGGGGCTAATATGGATTTTAATAAGATCATTGAAAAACTATCTTGGAACGAATTACCTCCAGAATTATTTTCAAGCATTTTAGCATTTATAATTACCCTTATTATTGCGATAGTTATCTATATAAAATCAAAAAATTACGATCCACTTAAAAAGCCTAGTGGCTTTATAAATATAGTCGAAAGCGTCGTTTCTTTTACCGACCGTCAAGTTCGCCAAATTATGGGGCCAGCATTTGATGGATTTGGAGGCTATATCCTTTTTGTTGGCTTATATATATTATTAGGATTTATTATTGGTTGGATTGGAATTCCTAACTTTTTACAACCTGGTGGTGCTACTTATTTAGAACCGCTTCCAAATCCTTTTACAAATTTAGCCTTCCCTCTATCTTTAGCACTTTGTACATTTGGATTAACTCATTTTAATGCCATTAAATATAAAAAGGCTGAATATTTAAAAAGATATATTGAACCAATCCCATTATTTTTACCAATTAACTTAGTTACTATGTGGAGTCCAGTTTTATCTTATACTCTACGTATTTTTGGTAATGCTTTAGCAGGATATTGTGTTATTACTCTTATTTATGTAGGCCTAGGAACTATCTTTGATGGAACGTTAAATGGATTAATGTTTACACCAATTATTTCCCCAATTGCTCACTTATATTTCGATGTTTTTGATGGATTAATCCAACTCGCAGTCTTTACAATTCTTACAATGATTAATATTGCTAATGAATATGTTTCACCTGAAGAATATGAAAGAAACGAAGAAGAAAAACGTCTTAAAAAAGAAATGAAATTAAAGAAAAAAGAAGCTAAAAAACTTAAAAAAGAAAGCGCATATAAATGATTATTATCTATTTATTTAATAGTTAATATAAAAGAAAAATTAATAAATTAAAGGAGAAAAGATATGGAATTTATCGGATTAGGTATTGCTTGTATCGGCTTAGGTCTTGCAGCTTTAGCTGAAGGATGGGCAGTTAGTAAGGGTATGGAAGGAATCGGAAGAAATCCTTCTAGTGCTAACTCAATTAGAACCACCATGATCATTGGTTTAGGTTTAATTGAATCAGTCGCTATTTACATTCTTTTAGTTGCAATTTTAATGGCATTCGTTGTTTAAAAAATATTCGATTATATTTATAAAATAGTAAGGAAAGAAAATTATATGAAAAAACTAAAATTAATATCATTAATATCAATGTTTTCATTCTTCCTAACTAGTTGTGACACTGATGAAATTAAAGATAGGATAACTCATACCGTTAATGAGATGCTTCCTAACTTATGGATTACTCTAGTGCAACTAGCACTTTTCATCATCGTTGCCATTTTATTTATTGTTTTTGCCTATAAACCAATTAAAAAGAAATTAAATGCTCGAAGCGAATATATTGAAAATAATATTAAAGAAGCTGAAAAGAAAAATAAAGAAGCCGAAGAAAATATTAAAAAAAGTAATCAATATATCAATGAATCTCAAAAGAAAGCTGGAGAAATTATCCAAGCAGCTCAAAAAACTGCCGAAGTTAAAGCTCATAATCTTGAGATGGAAATGAGTAAAAATATTGAAGAAACAAAAACTAGAGTTCATAAAGAATTAGAACTTGAACGTAAAAAAATGATAGTAAGCGCTAATGAAGAAATCATTGATAGCGTAATTTTAACTAGTAAAGAAATCTTAAAACGTGAAATCAAAAAAGAAGATAATGAAGAATTTATTAATGACTTCGTTAACGAATTAAATAAAAAAGGAACTTCATCTAATTAATTAGTAAAAGACAAAATAAAGTATGAGTGATAATTCAGTAATTAACAAAATAGCCGAAGGATTATTTGATAACGCCAAAGAAAATAACTTGATTAAAGTCTTCCAACAAGATCTTAATTTTTTAGTCTACCTTCTTAAAACTAACGATAGATACTTCTCTTTTTTAACTTCTCCTTTTGTTGATATTAAAGAAAAAGAGGAAAGTTTATATGAAGTATTTAAAGGATTATTACTTAAAGAAACCCTAAAATTCATCTCTATTTTAATTGAAAAAAACTTAATAAAAGATATTGAAGAGATTAAAGAGGCTTATGATGATTTAGCAGATAAAGAAATCCATATCTTAAAAGGTATTATCTATTCTCCTTTTGAAATCGATGAAAAAACGATTCATAAATTAGAAGCTTCTTTTAAAAAATATCTTAAACAAAACGTAAAATTATCAGTAATTATCGATACTTCTTTAATATGCGGAATAAAGGTTTTAATTAATGGAACAATGTATGAATATTCATTAAATTCAAAACTTGAAGATTTAAAAGAAAACATTCTTAATGAACGTTTAAAATCTTTAAATCTAGCTGAAAATGAGGAATAACTCTTATGGGAATTAAAAAAGATAACTTAAATTCTTTATCAGAAATAATTAAAGACCAAATAGAAAAATATGAACATAACATTGATACAACAAACGTTGGTCAAATTGTTTCTGTTGGAGATTCAATCGTTACCATTTATGGGCTTGATGAAGCGATGTATGGCGAATTAATTAAATTCCCAAATAATCAATATGGGCTTGTAATGAATATTGAAGAAAACTCGATTGGTGTCGCACTTTTTTCAAATGATATAACCTTAAAAGAAGGTGATACTTGTACCCGTACTGGAAAAGTTGTAAGCGTT
Organism: uncultured bacterium; assembly: GCA_949299195.1. Classification (GTDB taxonomy): domain Bacteria; phylum Bacillota_I; class Bacilli_A; order RFN20; family CAG-826; genus Onthovivens. The sequence goes on from CASFZN010000021.1 coordinate 22,035, forward strand.
CCAGTTGGTGATGCTTTACTAGGAAGAGTCGTCAATGCTTTAGGAGAACCAATCGATGGAAAAGGTGAAATAAAAACTAGCGAATATAGAGCCACTGAATCCTTAGCTCCTCAAATTATGGACCGACAAAAGGTAAATGAACCTTTAGAGACTGGAATTAAAGCTATTGATTCAATGATTCCTATTGGTAAAGGTCAAAGAGAATTAATTATTGGAGACCGTCAAACTGGAAAAACTGCTCTTGCTATCGATACTATTATTAATCAAAAGGGTAAAGATGTAATTTGTGTATATTGTTCAATTGGACAAAAGAACTCTTCTTTAGTTCAAATTGTTAATAGATTAAATAAATTCAATGCTCTTTCTTATACTGTAATAGTTTCAGCAGGAGCAAGTGAAGGAGCACCTTTACAATATCTTGCTCCATATAGCGCGACTTCTATTGCTGAATATTGGATGCATAAGGGTAAAAATGTTCTTATAGTTTATGATGATTTGTCAAAACACGCAGTCGCTTATAGAACCTTACTTTTATTATTAAGAAGAAGCCCAGGAAGAGAAGCTTATCCTGGTGATATTTTCTATATCCATTCACGACTTTTAGAAAGATCTTGTAGACTTAATAAGGAATTAGGCGGAGGTTCAATTACTGCTTTACCAATTGTTGAAACTCAAGCTGGAGATATTTCTAGTTATATTCCTACTAACATCATTTCAATTACAGATGGACAATTATTTTTATCAAGTGAAATGTTTAATGCTGGTCAAAGACCTGCGATAGATTCGACACTTTCTGTTTCTCGTGTCGGCAGTAGCGCTCAATATAAAATAATGAAAGATGTTAGTAAAAATTTAAGAATTGAGCTTGCTAATTATAATGAAATGTTAGACTTCTCACGTTTTGGAAGTGATCTAGATAAAGCTACTCAAAAAGTTTTATTACATGGAGAAATTCTACTTGAAACCTTAAAACAAAAGCAATATATGCCACTTTCTTTAGCTCAAGAAGTCGTTGATTTATATGTTGCTCAAGTTGGATTATTAGATGATATTAATGTCGAAAATATTCATAATGTTTTAAAATTACTTGATAACTCAATCATCTCTAAATCCAATAATTTATATGAAAAAATAAATAAAACTAAAGAATTTACTAATGAAGATAAAAAGCTTGTTGAAGAACTTCTTTTAACTATTAAATCAAGTTTAAAAGAAGAAATTTCTTCAAAAGATAATGAATTTGATTTCCGATTAAACGAATAAAATAGTGGTTATAAAATTATTAATAATTATGAACGACACTTTATTAACTGTTAAAAAAAGAATTAAAACTGTAACAAGTATTAGAAAAATTACTAAAGCAATGAAACTTATTGCTCAAAGTCGTTTTAATAAACTCAAAACTATTTATGACGCTAATACTTCCTACATTATATCTATGTCTAGAGCGGTTAATATTTTGCTCAAAAGTATCGATATTTCTAATAACGATTTATATTTAGTTAACCCTAATTTATTACCAACTTGTCTAAATAAATATTCAAATAGTAACCGTAAATTATATATTTATGTTTCTTCTACTTTAGGATTAAGTGGAAGCTATTACTATAATTTAGATAAGGTAGCAAAAAAGTTATTAACTAAAGATGCTGACTGTATTTTTATTGGTGAAAAAGGATTTAAACACTATAAAGATAAGGTTAATAAGTATTATGACGATTTTTTATATCTTCTTTCCGATTTAGATTATGATACAGTTAATTATTTTAGACATTATTTAGATAAAATTTATCGCGAAAACGAATATTCTTCAATTGAAGTTATCTATACTCACTTTGTTAATTCAATGAGTTTTGAAATAAAAGTTACTACTCTTCTTCCTCTTGATTTAAAAGAAACTGAAGATAGAATCATCAACATTAAAGGAATTAACAAAGATTTAGTTGTTAAAGAAGAAGATATTGAAAAACTATATAAAGAACCTATTTTTGAAGGTGATGTTAAGCGCGAAGTCGACTTAATCGTCCCCCATTATCTAGACGCATTATTATTTAGAATTATGCTTTCTTCTAGTTTAAGTGAAGAAACTTCTAGAAAAAATAGTATGGAAAATGCAACTAGTAGTGCAGATAAATTAATTCATGATTTAAATTTAAAACGCAATAAATTAAGACAAACTAAAATTACAAACGAAATAACCGAGATTGTTTCTTCAAATAATGAGGATATTATCTATTAAATAGTGGTATATAAAATTTAAATTTATAAAAAGGAAATAACTATATGATAAAAGAATATAAGGTTGGAGTTAAATATAAAGAAGCCCTTGAAGGCATCGTAGTTCAAGCAATTGGACCAGTTATCGATGTTCGTTTTATTGATGGATTAATTCCTAAAATGAGAACCGCATTAAAATTAAATATTGATGAAAATAAAGAACTTATTTTAGAAGTTGCTCAAGATATTGGGCATGATACTGTCAGATGCATTGCTATGGGTCCTACTGAAGGAATTAAGAAAAATTTAAAAGTTATCAATTTAAGAACTCCTATTAAAGTTCCAGTTGGACACGAAGTTTTAGGCCGTATGTTCGATGTTTTAGGTCATCCAATCGATCATTTAGGAGAATTTAAGGCTAGTGAATATCATTCAATTTATAACCAACCTCCTAAATTCGAAGATCAAGCAACTAATACCGAAATCTTTGAAACCGGAATTAAAGTTTTAGACCTTCTTTGTCCTTATTTAAAAGGCGGAAAGGTTGGACTTTTTGGAGGTGCTGGTGTTGGAAAAACTACATTAATTCAAGAATTAATTCATAATATTGCTACCGAAAAACAAGGTACTTCTATTTTTGCTGGAGTTGGAGAAAGATCTAGAGAAGGAAATGATTTATATAATGAAATGAAAGAAAGTGGTGTTTTAAAAAATACTGCCCTTGTGTTTGGACAAATGAATGAATCTCCCGGAGTAAGAATGAGAGCTCCATTAACCGCCTTAACTATGGCAGAATGGTTTAGAGATGTTGCTCATCAAGATGTCTTACTTTTTATCGATAATATCTTTAGATTTACTCAAGCAGGTAGTGAAGTTAGTGCTCTTTTAGGTAGAATGCCTTCTGCAGTTGGTTATCAACCAACTCTTGCTACCGAAATGGGACAACTTCAAGAAAGAATCGCATCTACTCGTGATGGTTCTATCACTTCTATTCAAGCGGTTTATGTTCCTGCTGATGATTTAACCGATCCTGCACCTGCGACTACTTTTGCTCATCTTGATGCTAAAACAGTTTTAGATAGAAATACTGCTGCTTTAGGCATTTATCCAGCAGTTGATCCACTTGAATCTTCTTCAAATATTTTAGACCCAAATATTGTTGGAAAAAGACATTATAATGTCGCTAGAAAAATTCAATCCATCTTACAAAGATATAAAGATTTACAAGATATTATCGCCATTTTAGGTATTGATGAATTATCTGATACCGATAAATTAGTTGTTAATAGAGCTCGTAAAATCCGTAACTTTTTATCACAACCATTCTTCGTTGCTGAACAATTTTTAGGAACTAAAGGAAAATATGTAAAGTTAGAAGATACCATTTCTTCTTTTGAAAGAATTTTAAATGGCGAAGGTGATGAATTAAATGAAGCTGCATTCTTATATGTAGGAACTTTTGATGAAGTAATTGAAAAAGATAAAGCATTAAAAGAAAGTGAAAACGAAGAAAATAAATAGTAAAAATGAACGAAAATTTAATGAAATTAAAAATAATTACTCCCTTAAAAGAGGAAGATATTGATTCAGTTAAAGCTATAAAAATTTTAACTGATAATGGAGAAGTTGAAATTCTTCCTTTTCATAATGATTATATGGCAAACGTTGAAATTTCAGTTTTAGAATTAAAACTTGAAGATGAAAGAACCCTCTCATATGCAGTTGGAGGAGGGTTAATTCATTTTATTGAATCTTTAAATGAAGCTCATTTAATTGTTCCTAACTTTATCAGCGTTGAATCACTTGATGAAGAAATAAGAAAAAAAGCCGAGGAATTAGCACTTAATAAACTTAAAAGCGCTAAAAGTCGACTCGAACACCGTAAGGCTGAACTTAATCTTAAACGTGCTTTATCAGATATTAGAAATAAGGAATAACTCCTTTTATTTAGAATATCTTTTTGATAAAATAATTGAGCACGAAATTTGTGGGGCTTTAGCTCAGTTGGGAGAGCGCTTCCATGGCATGGAAGAGGTCGCCAGTTCGATCCTGGTAAGCTCCACCAAAATTATATATTTCCTCGATTATATCGAGGTTTTTTTATTTAATTACACTATTTAAACTAGAATCAATAAACCATCTTAAAGAGCTTTCAGTTTCATAACTAGAAATTCTTTTTCCAGGGACAACATCTAAAGCGTTAGTTAATTCTTTAATATGTTTTTCACTATCTCCTAATCCGCTACTTGAAGATGTAATAAAAGGAACAATGGTTTTATTAGTAAAATCATATGATTTTAAAAATGTTCTAATAATATTTGGTTCTCTAAGCCACCAAATAGGATAACCAATAAAGAAAGTATCGTATTCATCAAAATTTTCAATTTTATTTAAAATAGGAACATCTAAATCGATATTTTTATCTTCTAAAGAGGTTCTAGAATTTGGATTATCATAATCAATATCTAAAGAAGAATATTTTTCTACTGGAACGATTTCAAATGTTTCGCATCCAATAATGTTAGCGATTTTATTAGCAATTGATCTTGTTGTTCCGGTTGTTGAGAAATAACATACTAATACTTTTTTCATAATTTTATTTTTGCTCCTTTTTTAATTGCCACTATTTTATTTAATTAATCGCAATAATTTATTTAACACTATTTTAACTAAATTTACGAACAATTTATTCTATCAATAATAGATTCTATATTCTAAATATATGCTTAATTATTTTTATAATTATATAAAAATAAAGATGGCGTCCATGGGAGGATTTGAACCTCTGACCCCACGCTTAGGAGGCGTGTGCTCTATCCGGACTGAGCTACATGGACATTATTTTTATAAGAATATAGTTGTAACGAAGTTTCGTTACAACTATATATTATAAATAAGTTTTATCTTACATAAAATCAGTAAAAAGGTCTAAAGTTTCAGTTTCTCTTAAATCTTTTAAAGCTCCTAAATTTTTCATAACATCAACTAAAGTTTGGGATACCTTTCCTCTTTTTTGGAAATCTTCAATTGAATAAAATGGCGATTCATTTCTAGCTTTTACAATTTCGTTTCCTACTGATAAACCAAGTCCATCAATTACTCTAAAAGGAGGGATTAAAGATTTTTTATCATGATCTACTATAAATTTATCTGGATCGCTTCGATAAATATCTACCATTTCAAATTTATAGCCACGTTCTGCAAATTCTAAAGCTGCAATCAAAGTATCATTGATATCAATCTCTTTAGTTGAAAGCTTATCTTCTGGATTCTTAGAATCCTTTCTTTTACGATAATATTCGAGTTTTTCCCAAATAGCATCTAAACCTTTACACATAGTTTCAATATCATATTGATCGCACCTTAAAGTAAAGAAAGTAGCGTAATATTCTAAAGGATAGTAGACCTTAAAATATGCAACTCTTAACGCCATAATAACATACGCACAAGCATGTCCTTTAGGGAAAAGATATTTAATCTTATCACAGCTTGAAATGTAATAATCAGGAACATTATGACGTTTCATTTCTGCAACTTCTTCATCCGATAAACTCTTACCTTTTCTTACTTTTTCCATGATTTTAAACGACAAGGATTTATCAATACCCATCGAAATAAGGTAAGTCATAATATCATCACGACATCCGATGACTCCTCTTAAATTGGTAAAGCCATTTTTGACTAAATCTTGGGCGTTACCACTCCAAACGTTAGTACCATGAGAAAGACCTGAAATAATAACTAAGTCACTAAACGATTTTGGTTTAACTTCTCTAACAATTTGTTTAACGAAATTAGTACCAAATTCTGGAATTCCAGTTGTCGCAACATCATCAACCTTAATATATTTATGTTTCATTTTTAAAGCTTTATTATTTTGGAAAATTGATAAAGCTTCTCTATCTCCAACATTAATATCTTCAACCTTTACGCCAGTTAAGTCACTCATCATCTTTAAAGCTTGAGGGTCAACATGTCCTAACATATCGAGTTTAAGGACAGTTTCATGAAGTGCTTTATATGCGAAATGAGTTGTTTTCCATGAACTATCTTTTTCGTTTGCAGGATATTGAATAGGAGTAAAATCATAAACTGAATATTCAGTAGGAATAACAATAATTCCGCCTGGATGTTGACCGGTTGTTCTTTTAACACCAACACATCCACTAGCAATTCCTTCAACTAAATTCCATGAAACTGCATTATTATCAATATTCATAAAATCGAAGTAATCACGGACATATTTTTTACAAGTTTTAAATTCAGCATTAGCGATTGTTCCGGCTCTAAAAACATTATCATCACCCCATAATTCTTTAGTGAAATTATGAGCAACATCCTTAAAGTCTGCAGGGAAATTTAAGTCGATATCAGGCGTTTTTTCAGCACTAAACCCTAAGAACGTTTCAAAAGGAATTGTTTGTCCATCTTTAACCATCATCGTTCCACATTCTGGGCAAACTTTATCTGGAAGGTCGTATCCTGAAGTGACTCCATCTCTTGTATCGTGCCATTCAAAATGTTTACATTTAGGACATCTATAGTGAGGTGCTAAAGCGTTAACTTCAGTAATTCCAGCACAATATGCAACAAATGAAGAACCAACCGATCCTCTAGATCCTACGATATAGCCTCTTTCATTCGTCTTTTTAACTAAAAGGTGAGCAATATAATAAATAACTGCGAATCCGTTATCAATAATACCTTTAAGTTCTGCATTTAATCGATTAGCGATAATTTCAGGAAGAGGATTTCCATATTCTCTATAAGCTCTTTCATAGACAATATCTTTAAGCTTGCCTTCAACGTTATCAATGGTTGGAGTATAAAGTTTATCATCAATTGGAGTTATACTTTCGCACATATCAGCGATTAAATTCGTGTTTTTAATGACATATTCTTGAATTTTTTCTTCATCTTCAAGCCAAGCAAAAGCATCAAGCATGTCCTGAGTTGTCATAAATTCTTGGTCTGGATTATCAAAATAACCATATTTTTTACGATAATATGGATTAAGAGGGTGACGAGTTTTACCAATTCCTTCGGTTGCGATAAAAACGTCACGATAAAGTTTCATTGATTTATATAGATAGTGGGTATCACCAGTTGCAACAACTGGTTTATTCATTTTTTCGGCATGTTCAATGATGGTTTTTAAATAGGATTTTAAAACATCGAAATTTAAAATTTCTTCAGTGTTTATTAAATACGAATAGTTTTTAAGTGGTTGAATTTCAATATAATCATAAAAAGATATCGCTTCGTTTAATTTTTCGTCGTTTCTATTAGTTGTAGAATAGAAAACTTCACCATTAAAGCAAGCGGAACCAACAAGTAAATGTCCACGATATTTTTCAATTAAACTTCGAGGAGTTAATGGAACTTTTCCAATATAATCGGTGTGAGATAGAGAAACGATTTTATATAAATCTTTTAACCCTTCTCTATCTTTACAAAGTACGGTTACGTGATTTCCTCTAAGATTTTTATATAATTCTTGAGGAATTTCTAATTTTTCTAAATCTTTATGAGATAATCCATTGAATTTACGAGATAAAAGTCCTTGTAAACCAATCCAACATGAAGCTAAAACATTTGCATCGTAGTCTGCTCTATGTGCTTCATCTTCGTCATAATCAACATCAAAGTTTTTACATAATGCACCTAAAGAATGACGTGTCTTTTCAGGGAAAATGTATCTTGATAATGCAAGAGTATCAATAACTGGTACATCTAAATCTTCGCCATAGATTTTTCTATATGGTTCGTTAATCATTTCATAGTCAAAGTCAGCATTATGAGCAATTAAAATTGAACCTTTAATAAATTCTAAAAATTTAGGTAAAACTTCATCTATTTCAGGTGCATTTTTTACCATTTCATTAGTAATATGGGTCTTTTCTTCAATCTTTTTAGGAATAGGAATTTTAGGATTAACAAAAGTATCAAAGGTATCAACAACCATTCCTCCAACTACTTTAACAGCACCTATTTCAGTGATTCTATCAAGTCTTATCGATAAACCTGTGGTTTCTAAGTCGAAAGCAACAAAACTTGCATTACTTAACTTTATATCTTTGGGATTAAAGGCAGCGTTTAAATAGTCATTGATCATATAAAGTTCCGATCCATAAAGAATCTTGACTCCATATTTTTTTCCTGCATTTTGAGCATCAGGGAAAGATTGAACAACTCCATGATCTGTAACAGCGATAGCTTTCATTCCTAAATTTTTAGCATTTTTAACATAATCTTGGATTTTATTAATGCCATCTAAGTCAGAAAAATTAGTATGTAAATGGAGTTCTACTCTTCTTTCTTCGCCTTGATATTTTTCTTCTAATAAAGGATCTTCTCCTAAGACTTCGACCTTATGAGCAAAAATTGTGATGTCTTTGCCGTTTCTAATCTCTTTTACCTTACCTTTTACGCGAACATATAAAAATACTTGTTCTTTACTTTCTTCGGTTTCAGTTATTTTTGAGAATTTATCATCGTTCATCTCTTCTCTTGAAGCACGATATTCAACAACTACTGCACCTTTATTATCAGTTACACCAAAACGAATATAGAAATTTCCTTTTTCGTCAGTTCTTTTTAAAGAATAATTAAATGCTCTTCCTTCAAATTCCATTGGTAAAGAATTGGCGTTAATTTCAAAAACATTTAACTTTGCATATTCTTTTGGTTTCTTTAAAAGTTCGTAATATTCTTCTCTTTTTTTGTCTCTTAAATAGTTATTTTTAGCTTCATATAAAACATAGGATTCAGTTTCTTCTTTTAAAGCCAAAAACTTCTCGTCATATTCTTTTTTTATTTGATTAATGTCAACTTCTTCATTATGAATCGATTCAATATCTTCATTTATACCTTCATAATAAGGCTCTTCTTCATAATATTCTTTCTTTTCATAATCACTATCTTGAGGAGGAATTTCTTCTTCATTTATTAACTCATTAGAAGAATCAAAAGAAATGAATTCTTCATCTTCTTTTTCCATACTATTTAAATCAAATTCTGGGGTTTTTTCTTCTTCGATTATTGTTTCTTCATTTATAGTGACTTCTTCTTTTTGGTCTACTATTTTAATAGTATCATCGATATTTTTAGCTTCTTCTTTTTTAGTTTTAATTCTAATTAAATCTTGATAAAAAAGCATTTCTTCATCTGTTAAAGAGTGGACCTCAAAATCTTTTATTGGATAATCAAAGTTTATAAAAGAAAATAAATCTTCTAAATCTTTTTTAATTAATAAGAAAGCTTGATGTTCTTCTTCATCTTTAAAATAAAGATAAATTCCATTTTTCTTATATAAACTATAGTTATATTCATCAAAAGATTTGTTGAAAATAAATTCATCAATAAATTCTTTTATTTCTACATCATTAAATTCTTTATCATAGGTGAAATAAATTTCGTATTCATAATTTATATTTTCTTCAATATTTCTTAAAAATAAGTCTAAGGTTCTATATTTCCAAGGGTTTTTCTTACGAATATGGTATAAAAACTTAGGTTTTTCATTTTTTTCTCTACTTGCTTTTTGAATACTTACAAACTCTAAATCACTAAAATCATTAAGGTAATCTTCTAATTTTAAAGAATGTAAAAATCTAAGCATCAATTCTTTTTTATTATCTTTATTCACAATTTTTACCCCCTTTAATTTAAAAATAGTTATACCTTTATATATTATTTAATAGAATTAATTAACATCAAAATATAAATAAAATTTAATAAATCTTATTAAATGTATCACCAATAATAAAATTATAATTCTTTAATTTAAAGAATTAAAATAATGAAACAATATCTTTAATGATAATTCCAAACATCAAGGCAAAAAGGAGAATTAATCCAATAGCAGACATAATATTTTTAACTTTTGGAGGAATTTCCCATTCTTTATACTCTTCTTCTTTTAAAGAAACATCCACTACTTCTTTATTACTATTTTCTTCGATATTATCGCTATTTTCTATAGGAGTAACTAAAGAAGAAACGCTTTCTTTAGTTTCATTATTTTCTAAAATAACTTCGTTATTTGTTTCATTAATATTACCTTCTAAAACAGGTTCATCACCTTTTCTTCTTTTTTGCTTAGAAGCCCAAATAGCTTTTTTAACTAAGTTGACACTACCTTCAACAATTTCTACTAAAATTTGCCATCCATCTAGTCCTGGGAAAGGAAGAAGATTAAATAAAGCAAGATTAACACTGATCATTCCCCAAGTTTCTAAATAGAAAGAGAAAGGATAGTTATTTAAAATTTGAGTAGTTTGAGTAAAAATAGCAATTGGCCCGCCAATATTAGACCAGCTTTCTGCTTTATAAAATAATTGTCCGATTGCATCAGCAATTAAGGTAGTTGAATCAACCCATTTTTTACCAGCATAACCAAAAGCATCCCATCCAAGCCATTCAAATTTAACATACATTCCAAGACCTAAACTCGAATAATTATTTAAAGAATCTTTATGGAAAGTAACATTAAAAAGTTGTGACTCAACATCAGTTCCGTCATTGATATATTTAGAAAAAAGAATATCTAAATTTATATCCATCATTTGATTTTCATTAACTCCAACAAATTCATATCCATTATTTGCAGGAGCAATTAAAGGAATAACATAATTTGATTCACTTGGAACATCGATAAAGTTTTCGCCATCTAATACTTTAATATCGCTTATTTCACTAGGAATTGAATCCATGGTGAAGCCTTCATAAAATTTGAAGCATTTAGAATAATCAGTATCGTTATATCCGTAATTTGATGTATCAAGAAGGTAGACTATATCGCTACTTTCTCCATTTACTATTGTATTTTGAGCATTACCAACATTAGATAATGTAACGGTTTGAACATGTTCATTACCGCTTACATCCTTATAAGTATAAGTATATTGATAGGTATTAAAATTAATGAATGATTGTTCAATGAATTCTTTTTCTTCTAAAGTTAAAAGATTGCCTTCGCTATTTTTAAAGTTTTCATCGAATGTTTCTTCATCTAAAATTGAAACGACATTAACGATAGGATCATTAGTTAATTGAGGACTACTTACGGCACTAATAAAAAAGATAATGTAGGCTAAAATAAAGTTCATTATAATGCCTGCCGACATGATAATGATTCTTTTCCATCTTTTAATTCCGACTAAACTTCTTTCTCTAGGGACGTCGACGTAATCTGGACTATCCTTATCTTCATCATCACTCTCTTCGCCATACATTCTGACATATCCTCCAAGAGGAATGATTCCGACGCAGAATTTAGTTTCGCCCTTTTTCCTTTTATATTTAATAATTTTTGGTCCAAAACCTATTGAAAATTCACTACAAAATACATTGAAACTTTTTGCTGCAATAAAATGTCCTAATTCATGAATTGTAACTAAAACCCCTAATGCAATAAAAAATAATAGTAAAGAAATAATAAAATCCATAATAAATAAATAACTTCCTTTTTATATTGTTAACTGTTAAAGTCTACTATTTTTAATTAATTTAACTCATTTTCTTTCAATAATTTAATGAAATAGTTAGTTTTATCTTTAACAAGAGTAATTAATTTTACGATATCTTCTTCTTTTAATTGGAAAGAAGACGTAATTAACGACTTATTGATATTAGTTTCCTTATAAGTCTCATCTATTTTATCAAGTATTACTTTTATATCAATATAATTGATTTCTTTATTTAAGAAGGCTTCAACTAAAACTTCGTTAGCGCTATTAATAATTAAGCCTTCAATACCTTTAATTTTAATAATTTCATATCCTAAATTAATTAAAGGAAATTTAATTTCATCAACCCTTGTAAGGTTATATGATTTTAAATCGTTAGTATAAACTGTATCTTTAAATTCGTTGTGTTTAGTATTAAATTCATATAAATTCAAAGCATCGATTAATGGAGTTTCCATTGTTGCTTTCCCTACACTTAATTTATAGGTTCCATCTTTTAATTTAATAAAACTATGAACAGTCGAAGTTTTATCGATTACAACCTTGATTTTATCAATATCAAATTTAAATAAATAATAAGCTTCAACGATTTCAAAAGCTTTATTCATTAAGGTAGAAGAATCAATAGTAATCTTTTTACCCATTTTAAAATTTGGATGTTTTAAAGCATCTTCAACCTTAATATTTTTAAATTCTTCGAGATCTAAATTTAAAAAAGGACCACCAGAACAGGTAATATAAATTGCTTCAACCTCACTTCTATCAACTCTTTTAAGAAGTTTAAAAAGTGCAGAATGTTCACTATCAAGAGGATAAATGAAGGTTTCATTAGGAAATTCTTCATTTAATTTTTCAATCTTTTCATCAATAATTTCTCCTGCAACAACAAGCGATTCTTTATTTGCTAAAAAGATTTTCTTTTTTAAATCTAAACATTTAAGGGTAGGTAAAATTCCAGCACTTCCGCTTAAAGCATTTAAAACATATTCGCTATTTACTTCTTCAATAAAATCTAAAAGATTATAGTCATCTTTTAAATATCTAATTTCAAACTTTCTAAAACGAAATTTTTCAGCAATATATTCAGCTTTTATCTTATTTTCACAATAAAAATATCTTAATTTTTTATAAGATTTTAAAAATTTAGTTAAAGTTTCATTTGTGACATTTTCTTTGATTGCAATTCCTTTAACTAAATAATCTTTTCTTTTTCTTAAAATGTTTAGGGCTTGATTTCCTACACTTCCAGAAGCTCCCAAAACTAAAATTTCTTTTTTATTTTTCATAGAAATTTACTCACATTTATAGAATAAATAATTTAAACTCTACTATTTTAAAGAGTTTATCTATGCTATAAATGCAGCTCCATCTTTCATTGCAATAATAATTAAAGAAACAACAATTGAACTAATTATTATTGAATCGAATCTATCTAAAATTCCGCCATGAGATTTTAAAATAGTTCCAAAATCTTTAATGTGATATCCTCTTTTAATTGATGAGAATAATAAATCACCAAATGTACCAGCAAAAGGCATAACTATCGAAAGAATTAAAATATTATACCAGTGTTTAAAATCTAAAACTGCTTCTAATAATGGAACTTTAAAATAGGATAACAACATTCCAAATCCAAAGCTGATAATAAATGATGTGATAATTCCTCCAACAAATCCTGCCCAAGTTTTTTTAGGAGAAATGTTAGGACACATCTTTCTTTTTCCAAATAAAACTCCAAAAATATAAGCTCCAACATCATTTAAAGTTGTACCAGCTAAAACATAAAATAATAGCGCAGTAGACTCTAAATATTTAAATGTCGTGCTCATATCAGCAGTACTTTCGTAGGTAGAATAAGGTAAGAACCTTAAATAAATTAAACATTGAAGTCCAAAACTACAAACAAATAACATTACTATAAAATAGAAAGCATCGAAGATTTTGAACTCTTTATCGTAGAAAACTTGAAGGAAAAATAATAAGAAACATAAACAAACAGTGGTTATAGAAAGTTGAGGAGAAGCAAACGATTTTGCTAAATCATAAGTAAACCCTTCACCAGTCCCATTCGCAATGTTGAAATGAATATATTTTTCAACTATATCTTTTAGAAAAATATAGAAAACCAGCGTAAACATCATGATGAACGCAAAAACATATACACTAGTTTTAAACTTATTTTCAATCGATTGAGGGGCTCTACAAATCTCTAAAGTAATGATAATTGCAAGTAAAACAATATATGCAATCCAAGTCCAAAGTCCAAAGAAAACGCACGGAATAGTAACCGCTAAAATTATTATTGCCATGACGCTTCTAGCAAAAAGATTTGACTTAGCCTCTTTATTAAGTTGATTTATATGATGTTCTCGATTTTGAAGTTTAAACTCTTCATTTTTGGCTAATTCATCGCTTTTTTGTTCTTTTATTTCTTCAGTATTTTTAACTTCCCTGTTTTTCATTTTTAAACTTAACCGCTTTGATATTTATTATTAATAAAAATGAAAAAGAAGGATTAAACCTTCATGATTTCATCATTCTTTTCTTTTAAAATCTTATCTACCTTTTGAGTAAATTCATCAATTAATTTTTGAACTTCTGCTTCTTCTAATTTACGGGTGTCTTCAGTATAAGAATCGTCTTTTTTAATAGCTTCGATGGCATCACGTCTGACACTTCTTAAAGCAACTTTAGCTTCTTCGCCATAATTTTTAGCTTTTTTAGTTAATTCTTTTCTCCTATCTTCAGTTAATGCAGGCATATTTAATCTAATTTGTTTGCCATCAACAATTGGGTTAATTCCGATATCAGAAGCATTGATTGCAGCAACGATTGATTTAACATCGTTAGAATCAAAAGGAACGATTAAAAGTTGGCGTGGTTCTGGTACTTTAATTGCTGCAATTTGAGTAACAGGCATCTTATCGCCATAATAATCACAAGTTAAGTTATCAAGTAAAGCAACATTAGCCCTACCAGTTCTTAAAGTATTTAAAGATGATTCAAGCGAAGCAACGCATTTTTCCATCTTTTCTCTACATTCAGTTAAAATATCAACCATTTTAGTTTTCCTCCCTTTTAATTGTTGATCCAATATCTAATCCATTAATGACTTTTAAATAGTTTTCTTCATCATCTCCAGAGAAGATACGGGTTATAACTTCACTATTTTTTAATAATTCCAAAGCAGGTTTATCCATGACTTTAAGAGATGAATCAATTGCTTCGGTATATGTTAAATTTTTAATAAATTTAGCATTCGCATTTTTATTTGGATCGTCACTATATACTCCATCAACTCCATGTTTTCCCATGAGTATAAGTTTTGCATCCATTTCTAATGCTCTTAAAGCGGCACAGGTGTCGGTCGTATGTCTTACCTTTCCTACACCACCTGCAAAAAGTAAAACGTATCCTTCTTCTAAATATTTTTTAGCTTCTTCTATATTATATTTAGGAGCAACATCTTCTACTTCTAAAGCACTATATAACTTATTTTTAATATTAAATTTAGTAAGGATTGAAGAAATAGCTTTTAAATTAATAACAGTTCCTACCATTCCAAGATAATCACCATCTTCGAAAGGAATTCCGTTTTCTTCTGCTATTCTTCCTCTAAAAATATTGCCAGCTCCACAAACAATTCCAACATTAACATTATTTTCTAATAATTTTTTAGTTAACGAAGCAATTCCTTCCAATTTTTCTTTTGATAAAATCTTATTGTTAGAAGTATCAAGTAAAGCTTCGCCGCTAAGCTTAATAATCACATTAATATTTTTTGAATCACTTTCTTTTTTCATTGTGTAAAATTATATCAAATATTTAAATAAATATTAATCTATAAATTATTTTTTATAAACTTTAAAAATCTCGATAATAATCGATACTATATCAATTTTTGTGTATTTATTAAAAAATATTTATCTTTAATAAATATTTTATAGTTATGGCAAAAGAGAAAAAATATCCATTTATTATAATTCGATTGCAAATTTATATGGCCTATATGAAGTATATTTTTATTGTGAGTTTAATTCTGATGTTTGGAGTAGCTAAATATCATGGTTATGGGGCAATCATGATTCATTTTTATATTATTCCCAACCTCGCTCCGATTTTATTTTTAACTATAAAAATGATTAATATAAGTAATAAATATCGGGAATTTATAGATAAAAAGTAAGCGTTTAAGATATATTTTTTACCTTTTCTTTTTTTAATTAATGGCATAATCTTTCCGCTTGTTAACAATTATTCTCCAAATGATTTATAGATACTTATAACTCTTATTATTTCAATTATTATAGAGATTGCATTAATTCTTATATATATTCTTATGATTTTTAGATATAAAAAACGGATTAAAAATAGACTTGATATTAAATTAAATAATAATTTAAATGAGTTTTATGAATTATTTTATAATTTAGTAAATCTTAAAAATAACGATAATCTTGGACTTTATAAATTCTTGTCATTTCATTCTAACTTATTTTATATAATTAGAATTTTTACTTTAGTTAATTCCGCATGTGTATTAAATTTAGGATTAGTTATGGAATAGTTTGTTATTTAATTCCTACTGCAGTTTCTATATATAAATTGATTTTAAAAACTAGAAAGAAATTAAAGTCTCTTTAATCCTTTTAAAAATTTTTCATTATGTAATACCTTACTTTTAATTTCAATAATTCCGTTTTTCCACAATACTCACGACTTTTTTAATAAAAGATTTTTCTCTTTTAGGCGAATTTATTGCCGGACTTATAATAATCGCTTTTTATTTTCTGCCTCTATTTACTTATTTGAGGACCAATCTTTACTTTTAACAATTTAAATAAACCAGATGCTAAAAGTATAAAATTTAAAGACGATAATAAAAAGTCGTAAGAATTTCGCTTCCTACGACTTTATTTTTAAGAGTTTAAAGATTAACAACTATTTAGCTTGAGCCATAACTTCTTCTGCGAAGTTATCAACTCTTTTTTCTAAACCTTCACCAACTTGGAATCTAACAAATTTTAATAATTTATTGTTCTTTTCCTTGATTGCTTGACCACAAGTTTTACCTGGTTCCATTAAGAATTCTTGATCTTCTAAAGTGACTTCACTAAAGACTTTTCTAACCTTGCCTTCAATAATATTTTTGAGAGCAGCTTCAGGTTTATTCTTTAATTTTTCATCATTTTTAGCAGATTCAGTTTGAATTGCTCTTTCTTTTTCTAATGTTGCTTCATCGATATCACTTGTTGAGATATAACGTGGTGAGTTAGCACAGATATGGATAGCTAAACCTTTTGCGAGTTCTGGATCTTCTTTTTCTAAGACTGTAATAACTGCAATTTTACCACCCATATGAATATAGGTTCCAACACCTTGTTCTTCTTCAGCTTCGACAACTTCGAATCTTCTTAAGGATAATTTTTCGCCTAATTTGACAGTTGCATCGGTGAAATCGCTTGATGCAGCTTCATTTGCTTCTTCTAAAGTTTTTAATCCGTTTTTAAGAATTAAATCATTAACTTTTAAGACTAATTCTTTAAAAGGATCAGCGTGAGCAACGAAATCGGTTTCACAGTTAACTTCACTAACAACAACTTTATGACATTTTTCACAAACTGTGATTAATGCTAAACCTTCAGCAGCGATTCTGTCAGCTTTTTTAGCTTGTTTTGCAATACCTTTTTCTCTTAACCAGTCACATGCTTTATCGACATCATTGTCACATGCATCAAGTGCATTTTTACAATCCATCATACCAGCACCAGTTCTATCTCTTAAAACTTTAATTAATTCAATGTTTGCCATTTAAAATAAATTCTCCCTTTTAAATAAGTTTTATTTTTAATTTTGAATAATTTTGAAACTAATTATTCTTCAACTTTAACTTCTTCTTCGGTTTTAACTTCTTCTTTTTTAGCAGCTTTTTTGCTAGTTTTTTTAGCTTTTGGAGCTTCTTCTTTGACTTCAGCTTCACTTGTTGCTACAACTTCAGTTTCTACAGTTTTAGTTTCTTCTTTAGCTTCTACTGGTTTTTCACTTCTATTGAAGCGAGCTTGATATCTTGCTTTTTCTTTTTCAAGTCTTTCTCTTTGCATTTCTCTTCTTGCAGCGATTCTTAATGCATTTTCTCTATCAGCTTGACGTAAAGCATCTTTCATAGTTGCTTCTTCACCTTCATCTTTGGTGTATGCAACTTCTGGAAGTCCACCTTTAGCTTCAACAATAGCATCACATAATAATCCTAAGATTAATTTGATTGATTTATCGCTATCATCGTTTGCAGGAATAGGATAAGCAATATTATCTGGATCACAGTTTGTATCAACGATAGCAAATACTGGAATTCCTAATTTATTAGCTTCTTTAACTGCAATTTTTTCTTCATCTGGTGCAACAACAACGATTGCATTAGGAACTTTTCTCATTTCCTTAATACCATCGAGGTTTTTAGCTAAACGATCTTTTTCTTTCTTTAATAAAGCAACTTCTTTCTTTGGTAATCTATCCCAAACACCATCTGCTTCATCTTGTTCTAATTCTTTTAATTTTTTAATTCTTAATTGAATTGTTTTGAAGTTTGTTAAGGTTCCACCGAGCCATCTATTTGTAATGAATAATGAACCACTTCTTTCAGCTTCTTCTTTAATGATATCTTTTGCGATTTGTTTGGTACCGACTAATAAGACTTTACCGCCTTCAGTGACGATTTCTTTTAATTTTTGATAAGCATTTTCGATAGCTTCTTTACTTTTATTTAAATCAATAATGTAGATTCCATTACGAGCACAGTAGATATATTTGCCCATTTTTGGATTCCATCTTCTGGTTTGGTGACCATAGTGAGAACCTGCTTCTAATAACTTTTTGATAGTTACGATTGGAGCATTTGGATCAAATATAGCTTGAGCCATTTCTTGTTCATCTTGAGCTTTTGCTTCTTCTTTTAACTCTTCTTCTTCACTCTTTTTTACTTCTTCTAAAGCTTCGTCGAGTGTAACGTTTTCTAATTTTTCGGACATTACGTCTCCTCCTTATTTGTTAAGCCTCCACTACTTCGAACAGCCTTCCCTAGTTAACTATTTATAGACTAGACTTGGACGCTGAATCCATAGTGTGTGTATTCTTTTTTACGCAACAAAAAATTTGTTCTCAAAAAGTGTTAATATTCTACTATAACTAATACTCATATACAAGCATAAAATTCGAACTTTTTATGCTAAATTTAAGTGATTTTATTGATACTATTTTTTATTAGTTTTTTCTTTTTTAGAAGATTTAGGGAAATATTTATCGTATTCAGATTTTACCTTTTCTTTACTAACGTGCATGTAAATGCTTGTGGTATTAATTGATTCGTGTCCCATCAACTCTTGAATCACCCTTAAATCCGCGCCTTGATCTAATAAATGAGTAGCAAAAGTATGTCTTAAAACGTGGGGATGTAGATCAAAGCCTAGTGATAATCCGGTCTTTTTTATAATTTCTTTTAAGATATATTCAAGACCTCTAGAGGTGAGTTTATCTCCTTTAGAGTTTAAAAAGAAATATTCATTTTTAGTCTTTTCGTTTTCTTTTAGTGTTTGTTCTCTCGAAAATTTTGCATAATTTATCATTGCTTTTTTAGCTTCTTCAGAAAAAGGGACGATTCTTTCTTTATTTCCTTTTCCTAAAATTCTCATGTATCTAGATGAAAATTCAATATCACTTATTTTTAAATTTATAACTTCGCTACATCTAAGTCCGCTTGAATACATAAGTTCTAATAGCGCTTGATCTCTAACGGCTAAATCATCGGTTCTTTTACTATTTTCATTTAATAAAGCATTAATTTGAGATTCATATAAAACTTCTGGTAGTTTATCTCTTTTTTTAGGCGAAACAATTAATAAAAATGGATTAGTTTCGACTAGTTTTTCGTTATAAAGATATTGGTAATATTTTTTTAATGCTGAAATTCTTCTTCTTAAAGTGCGACTAGTTTCGTTTTTTCCTCTAATTGTTTTTTTAGATAGTCTTTCAGCCATAAATAAGCGAACATCATCTCTTGAAACATTTCGATAATCGATATTTTGCTCAACTAAAAAGTCTTCAAAAAGAGTAATATCTTGAGAATAAGATTTAATCGTATTTTCACTGTAATTTAAGTTATATTTTAGATAATTTAAAAATAACGCTTGTTCTTTAGTCATAATTTCATTTGTTTATAAGACTAAAATATTTAGGAATTAATATATTCAATAAACTTCTCAATTTCTTTTAAAGATTTTTCAATAACAATCTTTTTATCAGTCTTATTTGCCTTATAAATTATACCAAAATTAGCGTTCATTGGCTGAAAATTGTTAATCCCGGTATGAGTGATATAACGAATTAAAGCTCCTAAAACAGTATTATAAGAAAGTGGCTTAAATTCTTTATTTTTAAGTCTTAAATCTAAATAAATAGCAGCAAGTAAGCCACTTGCGGCACTTTCAACATAACCTTCAACTCCTGAAAGTTGACCGGCAATATAGATATCTTTATTAGATTTTAAAGTTAAATCTTCATTTAAAATTTTTGGTGCATAAATATAAGAATTTCGATGCATTAAGCCAAATCTAGCAAATTTTGCATCTTCCAATCCTGGGATGAGTTTAAAAACTCTTTCTTGTTCTTTAAAGGTTAAGTTGGTTTGAAATCCTACAAGATTATAAAATTCTCCGATTAAATCATCTTGTCTAAGTTGGGCGACGGCATAATATTCATGACCGCTATTCTCTAATCCAACTGGTTTTAATGGACCAAATCTTAAAGTATCAACACCTCTAGAAGCTAAAACTTCAACTGGTAAACAGCCTTCAAAATATTCAGTATCAAAATCATGAAGTAATGCTTTTTTTGCGTTAATTAATTCATTATAAAAGGTTAAATATTCTTCTTTTTCAAAGCCACAATTTATATAACTTCCTTCATCTTGATCATATCGAGATTTAATAAAAACTTTATCAAAATTAATCGAATCTTTATAAATAATTGGAGCACTTGCATCAAAAAATCCATAGATTTTTTCATTAGATAATTTAGACAATTCATCCAACATATCTTTACTTGTTAAAGGTCCAGTCGCGACAATATTTATTCCACCTTTAAATGTTTTAACATCCTCATTAATAACTGTAATATTATGATTTTCTTTAATTTTTTTAGTGATATATTTAGCAAAAACTTCTCTATCTACAGCTAAAGCATCGCCACTAGGAACTTCACTTATTTCGCTTGCTTCCATTATTAAAGATCCGAGTCTTTTGATTTCTTCTTTTAATAAACCACAAGCATTATCTAGCTTTTTACTTTTCAATGAGTTTGAACAAACAAGTTCTCCAAAAAGATCGGTATGATGAGCTTTATCATCAACCAATGGACGATTTTCATATAAGTTTACTTTATAACCTTTATTTGCCAAATAGTTTGCAGCCTCACTTCCGGCAAGGCCTGCGCCAATAATATTAATGGTAATATCTTTCATTTTTAGTCTTTTTTAACAATGTTTTCTATGTGTTTACATTTTGGGAAATTACTACAACCATAGAAATATTTGTTTCCTTTTCTTTGTTTTCTTAAAACTAATTTTGCGCCACATTCTGGGCAAATTCTTTCTTCTTCAATAGGAGTTTCAACTTCATTTTTTTCATTTCCTTCAATATATCTACATTTTGGGAAATTACTGCAACCAATAAATTCTTGTCCTTTTTTATTTTTTCTTTTAACAAGTGGAGAGCCACAGTTTGGACAATTTCTACCGATTTCTTCTGGAGCTGCTTTTTCTTCCTTTTTAATATAGTGACAATTTGGATAATTACTGCAGCAAACAAATTTGCCATATCTTCCAACTCTTTCGACTAAATCAGAACCACATTCAGGGCAGATTTCTCCTGTCTTTTTTAAAGGTTCTTTATACATAACTTCTTTTACTTCTTCAAAATGTTTAATAAATGGATCATAGAATTCACGAATAACTTCAGTTCTATTTTCTTCACCACTAGAAATATCATCTAAAGAAGTTTCCATTTTAGCGGTATATTCAGTGTTAATTAAATCTGGGAAGTATTTATATAAAACTTTAGATGTTAACATTCCTTGTTCTGTTGGAGTTAATAATCCTTTCTTGGAAGTAACATATTTCCTTTCAATTAAAGTTTGAATAGTTGAAGAATAGGTTGAAGGTCTTCCAATACCCTTATCTTCCATTAATTTAACAAGTCTTCCTTCGCTATATCTAGCTGGAGGTTTGGTTTCATCTTCCTTAAGTTCACTCTTTAATAATTTATAAGTGGAATTAATTTCAAGTTCCGGAACCTTTTTATCTTCTTCATCAAGTTTAAAGACATCATAACCTGCAAAAAGAACATTATTTCCGGTTAATTTGAAAGTTATATCACCACTTTTTAAATAATTTGTAACACTTAAAACTTTTTTATCACTCATTAAAGAAGATAAAGTTCTTTCAAAAATAAGTTTATAAAGACGGTATTGATCTAAAGAAAGATGTTTTTTCATACTTCCTGGTGTTCTTTCTAAAGATGTTGGTCTAATTGCTTCGTGAGCATCTTGAGCCCCTTTAACGTTTTTCTTAATTTTACTAACGCCTTTATAATAATTTTCGCCGAATTTATCGATAATATAAGATTTTGCATTCTCAACAAAAACATCACTTAATCTTGTCGAATCGGTTCTAATATAGGTAATTAAACCGACTAAACCTTCACTAGTTTCAACGCCTTCATATAATTCTTGAGCTAAAAAGGTAGTTTTTTTAGTAGAAAAACCATATTTAGAGAAGGCTTGTTGTTGAAGAGTTGAAGTTCTAAAAGGTTCTTTCGCGCTTAGATATTTTTCTTTTTCTTCTTTATCGACAACAACTACATCTTCTTTTAATGAAGAATAAGCAAGTTTAGCTTCACTTTCATTTTTAAAAGAATCGAGTTTTTCATCCTTATATTTATATAACTCTAATTCGTATTCCTTATCTTCATAAGAAATTGTGCCTGATAATTCGTAAAATTTTTCACTTTTAAAATTTAAAATTTCTTCTTCATGATCACAAATAAGTTTTAAAGCGACACTTTGAACTCTTCCAGCACTCTTACTAGAAATCTTATTTCTAAGTAATCCTGAAAGTTTAAAGCCAATGATTCTATCAATAATTCTTCTAGCTTCTTGAGAATAGACTAAATTCATATCAATAGTACGTGGTTCTTCAATAGCTTTTTTAATCGAATCTTTGGTAATTTCGTGGAATTCAAGTCTTTTTGTAGTTTCAATAGGTAAATCTAAAACGGTTAATAAAGAATAAGCGATAGCTTCGCCTTCTCTATCAGGGTCGGTTGCGATGATGATTTCTTCAGCATTTTTTGCTTTTTTCTTTAATTCACTTACGATTTTAATCTTATCCTTATTAACTACATATTTAGGTTTAAAATCGTTATCAACATCGACTCCTAATCCACCTTTTCCAGAGGTAGCTAAATCTTTAATGTGGCCTTTTGATGCCAAAACTTCATAATCATTTCCGAGATAATGTCCAATAGTTTTGGACTTGGTTGGGGATTCAACAATTACTAATTTCATATCTTTTCTTTTTTTACTCTACTTAGTTTTATTTTCCAAAAACTAAATATATATTTATCAAAAAATTTTGTAAAGAGCCCTTATCCTATTATATATATAAGATATATATAAAAAATTTTTAAAAATTTTCTTAATATAAAAATAATAAGTCTTCGCTAGATTCAACAAGATATGCGCCATCTTTAATTAGTTTATTGCAGTTACTATTTTTTAAGGCTAAACAAGGGACACAGGCAATTTCTTTTCCGTAATTTAAAGCCATGTTACATGTTGATAAAGCTCCGCTTCTTCCATAGCTTTCTACTAATAATATCGCATCAGATAAAGCGGCAATTATCCTATTTCTTAATAAAAAATTGTCTTTATCAGGTTCGCTTCCTATAAAAACTTCCGATATAATTAATCCTCCTTGAGTAATAATATTGTCTGCTAAATCACTATTTTCATTAGGATAAATAAAATCTATTGGAGTTCCTAAAACTGCAATTGTAGGAAGTTTAGCTTTTAAGGCGCTAATATGAGCTCTAGCATCAATTCCTTTAGCAAGGCCACTAATAATAACTGTATTTTTTGATAATTCGGATACTATTTTTTCGCACATTTGGATTCCATAATATGTAGGATTCCTACATCCTACTACTCCTAAATATTTAAAAACTCCTGCATAATATAATAATTTCGTATTACCTTTATAAAATAAAACAGGTGGGGGATTTTCAATATTTAATAGACATCTAGGATAATCGTCATCAGTTATAAGAATATAATTTAGATTTAAATCTTTAAATTCTTCTTGTTTATAATCTTGTGGATAATTTTTAAAAAGTAGAAAGTCTGATAATTTATCCATAACTTTACTAGTATTTTTAGGATATTTTTTAACTAAATATAAAAAATATTCACGGTCACAACCATACACTTGATCTTTCATTTATTTATTTTTTTATAGCTTTTTAATAATATTTTTAAATAAGCTTTTTCCTCCTTCTATATACAAGAACGCTTTAATTTAAAAAAATATTCACTGAATTTTATGTAAATTTATGAAAATATAAAAATATACGATAAATATCATATAAATTTAATATAAAAATTTTTAAATATTTTTTAAAATAATTTAATTTGTTCTACTAATAACTCTTTAACTGGTTTATATGTTTCGCGATAAAAGCCTTTGATTATTCCTTTTTCTTTAATGATTTCTAAATGTTCTTTGGTTGGATAACCTTTATGAGATTTAAAATTATAATAAGGATATAACTTATCATATTTTTCCATGATATCATCACGGGTTACTTTAGCTAAAATTGAAGCTGCAGCAACATTAATTGATTTTTGATCTCCCTTAGCTAAAGGTAAAACTAAAATGTCATTAAATTCTTTAAATTCATCTAACTTCATATAGTCAGTAATGATTAAATCTGGTTTAATTGATAGATTTAATAAAGCTTTTTTCATTCCTAATTTAGATGCTTGATAGATATTGATTTTATCAATAGTTGCCGGAGAAATTTCTACTATTGAATAAGATAAGGCATCTTTAATAATCTCTTTATATGCCTCTTTCCTTTCTTTATCACTCATCATTTTAGAGTCTTTTATTTTTTTATTTTGATAGTGAAGTGGAAAAATTACGGCTGCACAAACAACTGGCCCACATAAAGGACCTCTACCAGCTTCATCACTTCCGGCTATTAATTCATATCCTTTTAAATAATATTCTTTTTCAATATCGTACATAAAAATTAATTAATCATTAACTCTTTCAATGGTAGCTTTTACTATTTTTCCATTTCTAAATTCATTTAAAATTACTTTAATTACTTTTTCACTATTTACTTCGTTATTCTTTTTATATAGTCCTCTTTTTCTTCCAATAGATTCAATGATTTCTACTATATTTATATCTTTATCATTTGATAAAGATAATTCATATCTAGCATTAAATTCCTTTAAATAGTATTTATAAATAATTTTAATTAAGTAATCAAAAACTTCTTCTAAAGGTAAGATATCTTCTTTAATTGTTCCGATAATTGATAGATTTAAAGCTACTTTTTTATCTTCAAATTTAGGTAATAAAATACCAGGAGTATCCATAAGTTCGAAGTTTTTATTAACCTTAATCCATCTATTTGATTTAGTAACGCCTGGTTTATTACCAGTTATAGCAATACTTTTTTTAGCTAATAGATTAATTAAAGTAGATTTTCCAACATTAGGAATTCCAATAACCATCGCTCTAATAGATACGTTTTTAATACCTTTTTTAAGATATTTTTCTTTTTTTAAATCTATAAACTTATCTATATATTTAAGGATTTCGTTAATAACTTTATTATTAGTTAAATCTACTAAAACACATTCATCTTCACTATTTTCTTTTAATTTCTTTTGCCATAATTTTGATTCTTTTTCATCACTTAAATCGCTTTTTGCTAATAAAAATAACTTCTTTTTATCTTTAACTATCTCCATTAAATATGGATTTATTGAAGATCTAGGGGCTCTAGAATCTAATAAAATAATGACAAAATCGACTAGTTTTAACTTTTCTTTAATTTCGTTACTAGCCTTTTTCATATGTCCAGGGAACCGGTGTATATTTTTTGTTTTTTGATTAGTTTCCATTTGTTTTTTCTTTCTAAAATCTACCTCTAAATAATATCATGATTCAAAATTAATAAATAGAGGAACTTAACCTTATATTCCTTACTATTTTACGGCATCTATCGATGTTTTTTTAATTTTAATGCTAACTATGTATTAGTAAGAAATAATATTAATTCTAATAGTTTTAATCCTAATATAGGAAATATTAAATCGAGATTTATCTAATAAAATTTTTCCACGTAGAAACTTTAAAACTTACTAAGATTAAATATTTTAAAGAAAAAACCAGTCACAGGGACTGGTGTAATTTTTCTTACTTAAGAATTTGTTTAATTCTTGCTGATTTACCACTTCTTTGTCTGAGGTAGTTGATTTTATTTCTTCTAACTTTACCTCTTCTGACAACTTCAATTTTTGCAACGTTTGGTGAATGTAAAGGGAAAATTCTTTCAACACCAATGCCAGATGAAATTTTTCTAACGGTGAATGTTTCAGCAATTCCTCCGCCTCTTCTAGCCATAACAACGCCTTCGAAGACTTGGATTCTTGATTTACCACCTTCGGTAATTCTAACTGAAACTCTGACAGTATCTCCTGATGAGAATTCAGGAAGATCGTTTCTTAATTGTGAAGCAGTAACTTCTTTAACTAAATTGTTATTCATGTTTACTTCTCCTTTTATATAGTTGTTTCTTTCTCTTAGTGTTCATATAATAGTTATTAAAGCGGACCACTCGTAGCAATTTAATTAAGTTTTTAATCAAAATGCTTAATAATTTTATATCAATTAAATATAAAAGTAAATGTGTTTTCGCTACTTTTTGCTTATTTTTATGGAAGAAACAACAATTAATTTTTATTCTGATATAAAGAGTTATAGTAGGGGAGAAAAACTAAACAATATTATTAATTCAAAACTCCCTTCTTTAATGTTATACACTAAAGAAACTATGTCTTTAATTAAAAAATATAAAGACTTACTTAACTTAAATGAATTAAAATTAAATGAATATTATGAAGTTAACTTTATCTATATCTATATTTCTTTATATAGAATAAATACTATTGATGAACAAATAACTTTTTTAAAGAATAATATAGATTATATTGATAACTGGGCAATTGTTGATGCTACTTATGATCTATTAAAAGAAAAAAGCATCAGAGTATCCAATATTTTCTTTAATTTTAATGAAGAGTTCTTAATTAGATACGCTTATGTTTCTTTATTAAAAGAAGCCAAAAACAAAGAATTAACTATTTCTATGTTAAAATTAATCGAAAAAGAAACTAAAGACAATTTATACTACGTTAAAATGGGAGCTGGATGGCTTTTATCTTACTTATTTATATATAATTTTGATGAAACGTATAACTATTTAAAAGAAAATTATACTTCTTTTAATGTTCCTATCATAAAGGTTGGAATTCAAAAAAGTATCGATTCTTATCGAGTAAGCAACGAAAATAAAGAACTATTAAAAGAATTTAGAAAAATTATTAATGCTGTCAAGTAATTTTACTTGACACCACCATATAAAACTTACTATAATTATCAAGGTTTATGAAAAGATAAACTTTTTACTAAGTTATTTATATTTAAAAGGAGAATTTTAAAATGGCTGTAAAAATTAGATTAACAAGAATTGGTAGACATAAAGATCCAATCTATAGAATCGTTGCTGCTGATCATAAATATGCAAGAGATGGCAGATACATCGAACAAGTTGGTTACTATGATCCATCAAAAGGTATTGAAAACGCAACTTTAGAAGAAGAAAAAGTCTTAAAATGGTTAAGCGAAGGTGCTCAATATAGCGATACCATCAAAGCTATCTTAAGTGCAAAAGGCTTAATTAAAAAGGCTAAAGAAACTAAAGACGAAGGCGAAAAGAAAGAAAAAGTCGTCAAAACCGGAAGCGGTAAAAAAGTTTCTAAGAAAAAATTAGAAAGCAAAAAAGCAAAAGCTGAAGCTAAAAAAGTTAAAGCTGAAAACTTAAAGAAAGTTGAAGAAAGAAAAGCTTTAGCTGCTAAGAAAAAGGCTGAAGAGGAAGCTGCTTTAAAAGCTGCTGAAGAAGCTGCAGCTAAAGAAGCTGAACAAGCAACTGCTGCTAGCGAAGAAGCTACACCAGTCGCTGAAGAAACAACTACACCAAACGAATAATTTAATTCTAATTAATAAAATTAGTATTATATTACTATTATAAGGAGAGAACACATGGATTATATTTCCTTAATTCGTTTTATTGTCGAACCTTTTGTTGAAAATCCTGAATCATTATTAATTAGAGAATTATCAAATGAAGGTAAGGATGTAACAATTCTTATCTGCAGCGAAAATAGCGATACTGCAAAACTTATTGGTAAAAAAGGCTGTGTTGCTAACGCTATTAGAGAAATTGTTTCTATCGCAGGTAAATTAGAAAATAAAAGAGTTCATATCAAATTCGAATCATTCGAAGAAGATAAGTAATAACTAGAACTAAAAAAGGAGAAGCCTTCTGCTTCTCCTTTTTCTTTTGCCATCAAACTACTAATTAACTACTAGAAAACTACTAGATATCTACCAGAGGGGTTTATAGGTACCTACCTATTCTATTTCAATTAATTCGTAATCTTTATTACCAAATCCTAATAAAGCACTAGCATCAATTGTATGAGTACCATTTAAACTGTTAACTCTTTCTAAAACGATATTTTTCCCATTATCATCGCTATTTTCGACTAAATCCATACATGCTCTATCAATAGCAACTGGATCTAAAGAAGCTAAAATTCCAATATCTTTCATACAAGGAGGTGCTGCTTCTCCATCACAATCACAATCTTTAGAGATATTAACCATACAGTTAATATACGCAATCTTTCCGTTAAAATGTTTATGAACACTACTAGCAGCATCAGCCATTGCTTCTAAAAAGCGGTCTTGTTCAGGCAAATTATCAAATAAAATGGTTTGATCAGTAGTTTTACCTGCGGTATGTATCCAAGTTTTACCCTCACTTGAAGCAAAACCTATAGACAATTGTTTTAAGGCACCGCCATATCCGCCCATAGCATGACCTTTAAAATGCGATAAAACTAAACATGAATCATATTTTAAAATGTCTCTTCCGACATAATTTTCTTTAATTATTTTTCCATTAGGAATCTCAAAAGCTATATAACCATATTCATCCAATAAGTCTACTTTAAATGTACCAGTCCAACCGTGTTCGTCTAATAATTTAAGATGTTTGTCACTATGATTTCGAGCTCCTTCATAAGCAGTATTACATTCGACTACTACACCATTTAAATAATCAACTATTGGTTTAACAAATTCTGGTTTTAAGTAATTTTTGTTACCTTTTTCTCCAGAATGTAACTTAACCGCGACTTTACCTTCTAGTTTAATTCCTAGTGCTTCATAAACTTTGATTAAAGATTCAGGTTCAACCTTCCTTATTATATATACTTTGCTTTTGGTCATATTATTTCCTCCAAAATTATCTTTATTAAATTCATTTTAAACTTTTTTTGAAAGATTAAAACTTACTATTTAAGAGTTAAAATCGATATTTAAACTATCAATCCATTCAATAATCAAGCTTTCGTTTGCTCTTGAAGAAAACCTATGATTTCCTATCCAATTGGCTTCTGGAGCTAATTCAATTTTACTCTCAGTAGAATATTGAGAAGCCGAACTTGTTCCAAAAGGAATTATATTTTTACCTTCAAAATCATTATTTCTTAAAAACTCATCTACAACCCGCGAAGGTTCTCTCCACCAAACAGGAAATCCTAATAATATATTTTCCTCTTCATCAAATCCCTCAAACGAAGTATTGACGAGTTCAACAACTCTATTTGGATCCTCGTGTTCTTCGAAAACTCTGCTATTTTCATTATTATAATTTAAATCTTCGCTTGTATAAGGATCTACTGGCTCTAATCCATATAAAGGAGAACCGATATAATTTCCAATGATATTTGCCACCCTTTCTGTATTTTCTGTAGCAGGAAAAATAGACGATAATCGCATCATTTTCTCCACTTGGTTCTTCAACAGGTGGGTCTTCTTCTGGTGGTTCTTCAATAGTTGGTTCCTATTCTTCTGGAGGATTTTCCACCGGAGGCTCAATAGGAACTTCTTGCAAAGGATCGTTTTCTGGAGGAATTTCTACTTGAGAATTAGAACAGCCAACTAAAATTAATAAAGATAATAAAGTTAATACTTTAATTGTTCTTTTCATGTTAAAACCTCTCTATTTTTTTAATAATTACTTATTTTAAGTGTTTCTTTCTTCCAATAATTGCCCAAACCATTCAATAATTGCAGGATCTTGATGAGAGAAAAATAAAGAATTATTAGTATCTAAGGCTTTAATTTTTTCCATATCCTCACCATCCAATTCAAAATCCCATATATTTTCGTTTTCAACTATTCTTTCTTCATGAACTGATTTTGCTAAAGAAACAATATCTCTTTGATAAAGCCATCTTAATATAACTTGAGCGACACTTTTATTATATTTCTTACCAATTTGAGATAAGACTTCATTATTAAACATGTCGTTTCTTCCTTCTCCAAAAGGAGCCCAAGCTCCTAAAATAACCCCGTATTTTTCGGCCCATTTTTTATCTTCTATTCTTTGATGAAATGGGTTAATTTCAATTTGATTAACCATCGGTTTTATTTTAGAAAATTTACAGATATCTACTAATCTATCTGGATAAAAGTTAGAAACTCCAATCGCCTTAACCTTACCTTCTTCATAAAGTTTTTCTAAATCTCTCCACGCTCCATAATAATCAGCGATTGGTTGATGAAGTAAAATTAAATCAATATAATCGGTTTTTAATTTTCTTATCGATTCAATAACTGAATCATAGGTTTTACCTTCTCCATAATGTTCAATCCAGACTTTTGTAGTTAAAAAGATCTCTTCTCTTTTAACTTCACTTTCATTTAAAGCATCACCAACTTCACTTTCATTAAAATAAGATTGAGCAGTATCAATATGGCGATATCCAGCTTTAAGTGCTGCTAAAACACTTCTTTTGCAGTCTTCTTTACTAACTTGATAAACTCCAAATCCATTTGCAGGAATAAATATTCCATTACTTAATTTAAAGCCTTCCATACTATTTATTATCTCCTTTTAAATAAGAAATATGTTCCTCTTCACTTTTATTAAATAATCCTTCAACATAAGTGATATTTGGATCTACCTTATTAAAATCATTTAATGAATTGACCATATATTGATGATCATTAGTGTAACTATTTGCAAAAAATATTACCCTTCCTTTATATCCTTTTATTTTTGTTATAAAGGTAGCGATAACTAAAGGAAATGTATACCACCAAATAGGGAAAAATAATAAGATTTCATCGTTATTTTCTTTAATTTTGTTATAGTCTATATCATCCTTACTTTTCAGGATATAAACACTTCTCATATTCTTCTTTTGCCTCAATATATGCACAAGTATTATAATCACTTGAATAGGGCACTTTTTTATCAATTCGATCGATATCATAATTAAATTCCTTATTAATAGCTTCAACTAAATGTTTAGTGTTATTAGAATATGTAAAATAAATAATTGCTCTTTTTATAATTAATTTTTATTACTCCTACACCAATATTTTAAAAATAATAATAAAAATTAACTATTTCTATCTTGTTAAAAAGGTATTAACGCGTGGTTAATACCTACTTTCATTTAATATATAATCTGACTTTAAAATAATGTAAAATAAGTACTTGAAATAAGAATATAAAAAAGAAAGTAAAGAGTATGGAATATTTAAAAGTAGCAAAATTATTAAAAGCCCATGGATTAAAAGGCGAAGTAAGAGTTTATACTACCTCTTCTTTTAAAGATTTAAGATATAAGAAAAATAATAAGTTATACATTCAACTTAATCCTGATAATAATGAAGAACTTAAAGAAGTAACTATTAAATCCTTTAAAAAAAAGGAAGGTAATATTGATATTTTAAGTTTTAATGAGATTAATGATGTTAATGAAATTGAGAAATATTTAAATAAAGACATTTTAGTTATAAAGGATGAAAAAATCTTAGATAAGAATATGTATTTTTTTAGCGATTTAATCGGATTAAAAGCTTATTCTAATGATAATAAAGAAAAAGTGATCGGAGAAATAATAGACGTAAAAGAATTTAACTCTAATATTTCTTTAATTTTAAAATTAAGTGAAGAATATAAAAATAAAATCATTAATATCCCATTTAATGACTATTTTGTTCTTGATATCGATTTAATAAATAAATCAATACTTATCAATGTTATCGAAGGATTATTAGATATTTAATTATTACTATTATTAATATTAATATTATGGAAAAAACTAAAAAAATAACAATCTTAACCGCAATACCAGACTTTTTCGATTCTTTTTTAAATACTTCAATTATTAAAAGGGCAATTGCTAAAAAGTTAGTAGAAATAAAAATCATTAATATTAGAGATTATACCCTTGATAAACATCATCGAATTGATTCTCATCCAATCGGAGGAGGAGCGGGGTTAATTTTAAAATGTCAGCCAATTGTTGATGCTTTAAATGATAATTCTACTCTTAATTCCTTAAAAATAATCACTTCTCCTAGAGGTAAAACTTTTACTCAAACTGATGCGATAAATATTTCAAAAAATAATGATGAAATCGTTATTTTATGTGGTCACTATGAAGGAATTGATGAAAGAGTATTTAAATATTTTGATATTGAATATTCTATTGGAGATTATATTTTGACTGGAGGAGAAATCCCTTCTTTAGTAATTATGGATTCAGTTATTAGACTTATTGAAGGAGTAATTAGTGAAGACTCAATAAAAGAAGAAACATTCAATTCATCATTAGTTGAATATCCTCAATATACTCTCCCATATAACTTTAATAACGATTATATTCCTGATATTTTATTTTCAGGTAATCATGAAGCGATTAAAAAATATAACTTAAAAAAATCTTTAGAATATACCCTTAAATATCGTCCTGATTTATTAAAAAATTATGAATTTAATAAAGAGGAAAAGAAATTACTTAAAGAATTAGAAAGTAGTGAAACTCCTAAATGGGAAATAGATGCTATCGAAAAAGGAAAAAAATTTATAAAATCAAAAAAAGACGAATAATATCGTCTTTTTTTATTATTTAAACATATTGTTAAATCCGCCACCCATAGGAGGAAATTTTCCATTTCTTCCTTTCATCTTTTTCATCATTTCTTTCATTTGTTCATATTTTTTGATGACTTTATTAACATCGGCATTAGTTTTACCACATCCTTTAGCAATTCTAACCTTTCGAGAATTTTTTAAAATCGCAGGGTTCATTCTTTCTTCAGGAGTCATCGAATTGATGATGACTTCAAACTCTTTCATTTCTTTATTTAATTTTTCTTCTTGTTCATCAGTAATCTTTGGCATTCCAGGAATAAATTTTAATAAAGATTGAACACTCCCTAACTTTTGAACTTGTTTCATTTGATCAAGCATATCTAAAAGAGTAAAGTCATTACTCATCATCTTTTTAACTGATTTTTCTGCTTCTTTCTCATCAATTTGAGAGCTCACTTTTTCAACAAAAGTTAAAACATCTCCCATTCCTAAAATTCTTGAAGCCATTCTATCTGGATAGAAAATATCTAAATCTTGAATCTTTTCTCCAACGCCAGAAAATTTAATTCCAAGTCCAGTAGCACTAGCAATAGATAAAGCAGCACCGCCTCTAGAATCAGAATCAAGTTTTGACATAATTACACCAGTTAAAGATATTTTTTCATTAAAAGATTTAGTAACATTTAAAGCTTCTTGACCCGATAAAGCATCTACTACAATTAATTTTTCATCGATCGGTATCGAATTATTAATATTATTTAATTCATCCATTAATTCTTCATCAATCGATAATCTACCAGCAGTATCGATAATTAAACAATCATATAATCCTAGTTTTGCTTCTTCATAAGCTTTTTGAGCAATTTCAACAGGACTTACTTCAGTTCCAAGTGAAAAACAATCTACATTTATCGAATTTGCTAATTCTTTAAGTTGATCAATAGCAGCTAAACGATAGGTATCACAAGCTGCTAAAAGCACCTTTTTGTTAAGCTTGTTTTTCATTAAATATGCAAGTTTTGCTGCAGTTGTAGTTTTACCACTACCTTGAAGACCAACAAGCATGATAGTTGTAACTTTATTATTGTTATAAGTAATCTCGCTTTTTCCACTACCTAAAAGATTAGTTAATTCTTCTTTAACAATTTTAATAACCATTTCGCTTGGATTAAGTTCTTTATAAACATCCATTCCAATACATTTATTTTTGATGGTTTCAATAAATTCTTTAACAACTTTAAAATTAACATCCGCTTCTAAAAGAGCCATTCTTATCTCTTTTAAAATTGAATCCATATTTGATTCAGTTAATTGATGTTCACCTTTAATTCTTTTGATAATTTTTGAAAATTTTTCGCTTAATGCTTCAAATGCCATAGTCAATTACTCTCTTTCTTCATCTCTTAATATCTTTAAAATGTTTTCTTTATTAAATTTTATATCTTCTAAAGTTTCAATCTTTTTAATTCTTTCTTCAAACTTTAACTTTTCTTCATATTCTTCGAGTTTTTTTACACTTTTATTAAGTGAATCTAATACTGCGCTTCTAGAAATATTTTCTAAATCACTAATTTCGGTCAAAGAAAGATTATAAAAATAATACTTCTCTAAAATATCTTTTTGCTTTGAAGTAAGAAGTTCTCCATATAAATCATAAAGGATAGTAACCTTATCTATTTTATCTAATAAAGATTCGTTCTTTTTCATACTATTTTAAATTACTCTTGGCGATTTTCCTCTTCTTCTACTATTTCATCATCTTTAAGTAAGCCATTAATATATTCGCTTAAATCAAAAATACGTAAATCATCCATTTTTTCGCCTAATCCAATAAATCTAACACTTAAATCTAATTCGTTTTTAATTGAAAAAATAATTCCGCCCTTACTAGTTCCATCCATTTTAGTAAGAATAATTCCAGTTAAAGGTAAAATTTCTTTAAATGCTTTTGCTTGTAAAACGCCGTTTTGACCAGTTGTAGCATCTAAAACTAATAAACATTCATCAAGTTTATAATCTTCTTTTTCAATAACTTTACTAATTTTTTTAAGTTCGTTCATCAAGTTAACTTTATTTTGTAATCTTCCAGCTGTATCAATAATAATTAAGTCAAAATCATGATTTTTTGCATATTCTAAACCTTTATAAACAACACTAGCTGGGTCTTCGTTATCATTTCCACTTATAATTTCAGCGTTTATTTTTTCTGCCCAATAAGTAAGTTGTTCTTTTGCTCCTGCTCTAAAAGTATCAGCAGCAATAAGTAAAACTTTTTTACCTTCTTTAATATAAAAATGAGCAAGTTTAGCAATTGAAGTTGTCTTTCCAACTCCGTTAACACCTGAAATTAAGATTACTTCTGGATGAGATTCAAAACTTAATCCAATGTTCTTCTTTTCTTTTGCTTCTTCATCTAAATATGAAGAGAATAAAATCTCAAAAAGAATTTCGTTAATTTTATCACTATCCTCAACCTTTTCTTTTTTAACTCTTTCTAAAAGGTCTTCCATTACTTTAAGAGTAAAAGAAACTCCACAGTCACTTGAAATTAAAATCTCTTCGATTTCTTCAAAGTATTCTTCATTAACTTTACGATATTTTTTATTTAATTTATTTAATCTATGTGTAAAAGCTTTTCGAGATTCTTTTAACCCCGAATCATAGACTTCATATGTTTTTTCATCTTTTTCTTTCTTAGAAAAAACGCTTATTAATTTATCAAAAAATCCCATATTTATCGATTAAATAGCCTTTTTATTTAAAGCATCTTTAGCTGCCATTTGTTCAGCTCTTTTTTTAGATGCTCCGACTCCTTTACCTAATAATAAATCATTAAAATAGACTTCAACATAAAAGGTTTTATTATGTGGAGGTCCTTTTTCATCAACTACTTTATAAGAAACAGATTCACGATGTTCCGCTTGCATTGCTTCTTGAAGGATTGATTTATAATCCTTAACATCTTCTAAAGATAAATTTTTAATATCATCATGATAGATTTTTTCAATGAATTTTTTAACAAATTCAAAACCTTGATCTAGATAAATTGCTCCAATAACTGCTTCAAAAATATCTTCTAAAATTGAATCATTATTGAAAGCGTTTTCCTTATTTAAAGAGTGACCAATTTTAATAAATTGAGTAAATCCTTCTTTTCTAGCAAGTTTCGCTAGAGTTTTTGATTGAACTAAGCTAGCTTTAGCTTTAGTTAAATCTCCTTCAAGCATATCTTTATGATCAATATATAAATTAGAAGCAATAACAAAGGATAAAACACTATCTCCTAAAAACTCTAATCTTTCATAATCGTAATGTGAAGTTTTAGCGTCACTATTAAAAGATGAGTGGGTAAAAGCTCTTTCATAAATCTTGCGATTATGAGGCTTTATATCGTATTTTTCAAAAAATTTCGCCAAATCTTCCATAAAAATATAAATCTCTTTCTTTTTTTAATTAATTATTTTCTTTTAATTTTTCTTTAACTTTTTCTACTAACTTCTTATTTCCTAAGTCGTTTGCAAGTTTAATTGCTGAAAGGAATGCTTTTTCATCACTACTTCCATGAGCTTTAATAACAATTTTATTAACTCCAATTAACATTGCGCCACCAATATTTTTATAATTTAATTTTTCTTTAAATTCACTCATTTTGGATTTAAGTAATAATCCTGCAATTTTTGTTTTGGTTGAAGAATAAATTGCATCTTTAAGTAACGAAGTAACTAATTTTACAGTTCCTTCAGTAGTTTTTAAGAAGATATTTCCACTAAATCCATCACTAACAACAACATCAGCATTACCACTTAAAACTTCTCTTCCTTCAATATTTCCAACAAAATTGATTCTGGAATCATTTTTTAAAAGTTGATGAGCTTCTTTATGTTCATTTCTTCCTTTTTCTTCTTCAGTACCATTATTTAATAAAAATACCTTTGGTTTAGCTTCATTAAATGCAAGATTATAATAAATAGAACCAAGTAAACCGAATTGAGCTAATTCTTCAGCAGTATTTTCTAAATTAGCACCTAAATCAAGCATAACTGTCTTTTTATTTTCAATATATGTAGGAAGTGTGGTAATTAATCCAGGTCTTTTTACTCCTTCAATTCGTTTAATTTTAAAGATTGAAGCTGTTAATAAAGCTCCAGTTGATCCTGCAGAAATTATTGAATCGTAATCATTATCAAGTAATTCTTTAACGGCTACCATTAAAGAAGATTCCTTATCTTTTAAAGCTGACATTGGGTCAACATCCATTGCGACAACGGTTTTAGATTTAACTAACTTTATATATGGCTTATCTTTAACTTCGCTTAAACTTTCTAACGCTTTATTATCTCCAACAAGAATAAAAGAATCGTTATTTTCGTCTATTTTTACGCTATTTAAATAAGATTTGATAGCTTTAATAGTAATTTCACTACCAGCATCTCCACCCATTAAATCAATAACAATCTTACTCATAAATATTTAATTTTCTCCTATTAATTCTTATTCTTTTTTTATGAATACAACCACCAAAACATTTGGTGGTTATACAAAAAGTAATTAATTATTTATTTTAATTTATTCAACACCTAAAAGGAATGAATAAACTGGTTGATTTCCTTCTCTTAAATCAAGTTCTACAAGAGGGAATTCTTTTTCAAATTTCTTTAATATTTTATCAGCTTCTTTTTTAGTAACATCATCACCCATTAAAATGGTAACTACGCTACTATCTTCATCAATAACACTATTTAAAAGTGCAAATAAAGCATCAAGTTTATCTTTATGGGAAGAGATAATATCTTTTGTTTCTCTAATTGCCATAAATTCACCTTTTTTAATATGAACATTATTAAGGTTGGTATCTTTAATTGAATAAGTAACTGCTCCTGATTTAACACTACCAATAGCTTCAGTTAAAGTTTCTTCATTTTCCTCTTTTGATAATTCGCTATTAAAATTCATAGCACTAACAACACCTTGCATAATAGTTTTAGTAGGAACAACTACGACATCTTGTTTTTCACCTAAAATTTCTTTAGCTTGTCTTGCACTCATTAAAATATTTGAGTTATTTGGGAAAATAAAGACAGTTTCAGCATTAACTTTTTCAGCCGCATCAATAAAATCTTGAGCTGAAGGGTTATTGGTTTGACCGCCATTTACAAGTTCATCAACGCCAACGCTTTTAAATAATTCATCAACGCCTTTTCCGCTACTAGTTGCGATTAAAGCGTATTTTTTTCTTTCTTTTTTGGTGTCTTTAACAATTAAAGGAGCGGTTTTTAAATCACTCTTATCAATTTCGCCATTTTTAGATTCATCATTAACTAAAATTTCATGGTGTTGTTCGGTCATATTTTCACATTTAATACGTTTAAATTCACCGAATTCTTGGGCATAATTTAAAATTACACCTGGGCGGAGAGTATGAACATGAACCTTAACAAAATCTTCATCATCAATAACTACTAACGAGTTACCATGACTTGATAAATAGTTAACAAACCTAGCTCTATTAAAGACTCTTTTTCCGTTATCACTTTCTAAATGTAAGACAAATTCAGTACAATATCCGAATTCTTCTTCTTCAAACTTAGCTTGAACTGCATGTTCAACTTGTGGACGAGCTTCTTCTAAGGATGTTCCTTGAATTCTTTCAACCATGTTACCTAAAAGATATGATTCCATACCTTCAATAACTTTAACGAATCCGGCTCCACCACTATCAACGACTCCAACTTCTCTTAAAACAGGCAAAAGATTTGGAGTTCTTTCAAGAGAATCATTAGCAGCTTTAACATAGATTGAGAAAGCTTCTTCAATGCTCATTCTTGGAGTTAATGATTCTTTTAATTTTTGTGCTGATTCTCTAATGACTGTTAACATTGTACCTTCAACAGGTTGGATAACGCCTTTATAGGTACTTTTTGCAGCACTTTCTAAAATTTCACTTAATTCTTTGACGTCAATTTCGTTTCTACCCTTTAAAGAATCGCTAATTCCTTTAAAGTAGAATGCTAAAATCGAACCACTATTACCATAGGAAGCGTGAATTTCAGCGCTTGCTAATAATTTTGCTATATAAGAAAGGTCTTCACTCATATTGAATTGAATAGCTTTGACCCCACTAACCATGGTTAAATTCATATTAGTTCCAGTATCACCATCTGGAATTGGGAAGACGTTTAAAGCGTCAACTTCTGGATAACTATTATAAAGGTTATTAGATCCACTAATCACCATGTTTTTAAATATTTGTCCATCGATCGTTTTCATTTCCTTTAAATACTCCTATTAATCGCTCTTTAAGTTTTGAAAATAGCCCTTGATTAATACCTACTTTTTTATCAATAAACGACTATTTCTTATTAATATATAAGTAACTTGCTAGTAATAATTTCTTTTTAATCAATTAAAGATTTAAAAACTTAAATAATTTTTAAATCTTCAACATAAACATTGATCTTACGGTAAATCTTACCGTATTTTTGGGTTATAAAATATTCAAGTCTTTTCATGACTTCGTTCATAACTTCATTGACTCTTAAGCCATATGCAATTTGAATATGGACATTAATATCGTACTTTTTAAGTGAAGCAATACTTTCAATATTAACGCCTTTGATATAGTTATCTTTCTTTAAAATATTATTTAAAGAAGAATTATAATCAACAAGTCCAATAACACCAAAACAAGTAGAGATAGTTTCTCCAACAAAAGTAGCTAATTCTTTTTTAAATAAGGAAGGTAATTCTTCTTTCTTTTTAACTACTTCTTTACTTTTTTTCTCTACTTTTACGGTTTTATTAACTTTAGTTTTAACTTCTTTTTTCTTTTCTGCCATAAATCTTTTTAATATTCTTTAAAATTTATATTCTTTTAACTATCGATATCAAATTCTATATTCGAATTTATATCGGTAATAATTATAACATAAAATGATATAAGATAATATAAAAAAAGAGCCCAGCGACTTGCTATTCTTGCCTTGCGGCTACCTTCGCCATTGCAGTGCTTAACTTCTCTGTTCGGGATGGGAAGAGGTGTGTCCACTGTATCATCGTCACCAGACTCAATATTTATTTGAGAGACTACATTTTAATCAAAGTGTTCTCTGAAAACAAGATATTTATTTTATTTTGTTCTTTCTTAACCCTAATAATTTATTTTTTTAGATCTTTTAGTAAAATCTTAGAAATTAAGTCCTCGTGCTATTAGTAATAGTCGACTGAATACATTACTGTACTTACATCTCTATCCTATCAACCTCTTAACATTAGAGGGCACTTACTTCTTGCGAATGACAAGTCTAATCTTACGGTTGGCTTCGCGCTTAGATGCTTTCAGCGTTTATCCATTCCATGGGCAGCTACCCAGCCATGCTCCTGGCGGAACAACTGGTATACCGTTGCCATGTCCATCCCGGTCCTCTCGTACTAAGGACAGGTCCGTTCAAACTTGTTACGCCCACGACAGATAGGGACCAAACTGTCTCACGACGTTTTGAACCCAGCTCGCGTACCACTTTAATTGGCGAACAGCCAAACCCTTGGAAGGTACTTCCCCTCCAGGATGTGATGAGCCGACATCGAGGTGCCAAACTGCCTCGTCGATGTGAACTCTTGGAAGCAATCAGCCTGTTATCCCCAGGGTAGCTTTTATCCGTTGAGCGACGACCCTTCCACTCGGAATCGCCGGATCACTATGCCCGACTTTCGTCCCTGCTCGAGATGTACCTCTCGCAGTCAAGCACCCTTATGCCATTGCACTCGATGTATGATTTCCAACCATACTGAGGGTACCTTGGGGCGCCTCCGTTACATTTTGGGAGGCGACCGCCCCAGTCAAACTACCCGCCTAACACTGTCCGAATTAGTGTGAATAATCTCGTTAGATTAATTGAAAACCAAAAGTTGTATTTCAACGACGGCTCCATCGAAGCTAGCGCCCCGACTTCAAAGCCTCCAACCTATCCTACATATGACTTTCAACCAATCAATATTAAGTTATAGTAAAGCTCCATGGGGTCTTTCCGTCTAGTCGCGGGTAACCTGCATCTTCACAGGTATTAAGATTTCACCGAGTCTGTTGTCGAGACAGCGCCCAAATTATTATACCATTCATGCGGGTCGGAACTTACCCGACAAGGAATTTCGCTACCTTAGGACCGTTATAGTTACGGCCGCCGTTCACTAGGGCTTCGATTCAAAGCTTCGCCTTACGACTAACCTCTCCTCTTAACCTTCCAGCACTGGGCAGGCATCACCCCATATACATCGTCTTACGACTTAGCATAGAGCTATGTTTTTGATAAACAGTTACTTGGGCCTCTTCACTGCGGCCTGCTTTCACAGGCACTTCTTCTTGCGAACTTACGAAGTAATTTTGCAGAGTTCCTTAACAACAGTTAACTCGCTCACCTTAGGATACTCTCCTTGACCACGTGTGTCCGTTCTCGGTACGGGCCATATATACTTAAGCTAGCAACTTTTCTCGAGACATGGCATCATTGACTTCCCTACTAGGTTACCCATTCGGTCCCCATCACATTTTCGCCTTAAGGTTATGAGATTTGCTACATAACCAGCTACCTTGCTTAGTCCGGAATCCAATAACCGGTACAATTAGCCACATCTGTCATTACATCGCATATATACGGGTGCAGGAATATCAACCTGCTATCCATCGACTACGCCGTTCGGCCTCGCCTTAGGACCCGACTAACCCAGGGAGGACGACCCTTCCCCTGGAAACCTTAGTCTAATGGTGTGCATGATTCTCACATGCAATCGTTACTTACACCGGCATACTCACTTCCATGCAGTCCACCGCTCCTTTCGGTACGACTTCACCCCACATGGAACGCTCCCCTACCACTTATAGTAAACTATAAATCCGTAAATTCGGTATTACGCTTAGCCCCGGTAAATCTTCGGCGCAGAGGCACTCGACTAGTGAGCTGTTACGCACTCTTTAAATGATGGCGGCTTCTGGGCCAACATCCTAGTTGTCTATGCATCTCCACATCCTTTAACACTTAGCGTAAATTTAGGGACCTTATTTGACGGTCTGGGCTGTTTCCCTTTTGAGCATGAAGCTTATCCCCCACACTCTGACTGCCAGGATTCGATTAGTGGTATTCGGAGTTTGATTGGAATTGGTATCGCTAGGTGCGACCCGCGGCCATTCAGTGCTCTACCACCACTAATTATTCTCTGACGCTAGCCCTAAAGCTATTTCGGGGAGAACCAGCTATCTCCCAACTCGATTGGAATTTCTCCCCTATCCACAAGTCATCCGCGGGCGTTTCAACGAACGTCGGTTCGGTCCTCCAGTAGGTATTACCCTACCTTCAACCTGCTCATGGATAGATCGTCGGGTTTCGGGTCTTTGTTATCATACTAAGCGCCCTGTTTAGACTCGCTTTCGCTACGGCTCCATCTCTTCGATTTAACCTCGCATGATAACAAAACTCGCCGGTTCATTCTTCAATAGGCACGTTATCACCCATTAACGGGCTCTAACTTTTTGTAGGCATACAGTTTCAGATTCTTTTCACTCCCCTCCCGGGGTTCTTTTCACCTTTCCTTCACAGTACTGGTTCACTATCGGTCACTAGTTAGTATTTAGCCTTACGGAGTGGTCTCCGCGCATTCCGACAAAATCACGTGTTTCGCCGTACTCTGGAACTCACTAGGGGGTTATACAAGTTTATGTACAGGACTCTCACCTTCTTTGGTTGACTTTCCCAAGTCATTCCACTGTCATATAACTCATCCCATGTTGTGGTCCGAACCCTATCACTAAGATAGTTTGGGCTGTTCCGCTTTCGCTCGCCGCTTACTTACGGAATCGATATAATCTTTCTTTTCCTCTAGGTACTAAGATGTTTCAATTCCCTAGGTGTCGCTTCAATCGACAAAATCGATGATAATGCGTCATAACGCATTGGGTTTCCCCATTCGGAGATCAACGGATCATAGCTCACACCAGCTCCCCATTGCTTATCGCAGGTAGTCGCGTCCTTCTTCGCCTTCTAGTGCCAAGGCATCCACTATACGCCCTTATTAACTTAACTTCATAAATTTAATTAGGCTTTTGTTAGTTTTTGTGTCTTAACAAATGTTTAACTTAAGTTCGCATTTTTTAAAACTCAATGAATTTTAATTTTTGCTTCTTAACAGAAAGAACATGTTATAAATATCTTGTTTTCAAAGAACAGTTTTGATTAAGAGAATGCTATTCTCTCAAAACTAGATAGATCTACTTTTTTGAAAGTGAACTGAATAATACCTAGATTTAATAAATAGGTTATAAAAAATTTGTACAATAATGATTCCGTTTTTGGAATCAAAGTCTTTCTCCATTGAAAGGAGGTGATCCATCCCCACGTTCCCGTAGGGATACCTTGTTACGACTTAACCCCAATCACCAGTCCTACCTTAGACGTCTCCCTCCTTACGGTTAGGATAACGGCTTCAAGTATTACCAGCTCTCATGGTTTGACGGGCGGTGTGTACAAGCCCCGAGAACGTATTCACCGCGACATGGCTGATTCGCGATTACTAGTAATTCCAGCTTCATGAAGTCGAGTTGCAGACTTCAATCCGTACTGAGATCGGCTTTATGAGATTAGCTTAACCTCGCGGTCTTGCGACTCTTTGTACCGACCATTGTAGCACGGGTGTCGCCCAGGACATAAAGGGCATGATGATTTGACGTCATCCCCACCTTCCTCCGGTTTAACACCGGCAGTCTCCCTAGAGTTCCTAACTTAATATTGGCAACTAAGGACAAGGGTTGCGCTCGTTGCGGGACTTAACCCAACATCTCACGACACGAGCTGACGACAACCATGCACCACCTGTAGCATATATTATCTTGCGATAATTAACATACTTTCATATGTATTTTCATGTTATTTCAAGCCCTGGTAAGGTTCTTCGCGTAGCGTCGAATTAAACCCCATGCTCCACTACTTGTGCGGGACCCCGTCAATTCCTTTAAGTTTCAATCTTGCGATCGTACTTCCCAGGCGGATTACTTAATGCGTTAGCTTCAGCGCTCGATAATTCGAACATTTAGTAATCATCGTTTACGGCGTGGACTACTAGGGTATCTAATCCTATTTGCTCCCCACGCTTTCGTGACTGAGCGTCAGTATTGTGCTGGTAAGCCGCCTTCGCCACTGG
Source organism: uncultured bacterium (assembly GCA_949299195.1). Lineage (GTDB taxonomy): Bacteria > Bacillota_I > Bacilli_A > RFN20 > CAG-826 > Onthovivens. The sequence goes on from CASFZN010000021.1 coordinate 66,271, forward strand.
TATTCTTCCATATATCTACGCATTTTACCGCTACACATGGAGTTCTACTTACCTCTCACATACTCTAGCTTGCCAGTTTTTGAAGCGAGATTAGGTTGAGCCTAACGATTTGACTTCAAACTTAACAAGCCGCCTGCTCACTCTTTACGCCCAATAATTCCGGATAACGCTTGCAACCTTCGTATTACCGCGACTGCTGGCACGAAGTTAGTCGTTGCTTTCTCATAAGGTACTATCAAACTTATCTCATTTCCTAGATAAGGTATTTATCCCTTATAACAGAGTTTTACAATCTAGAAGACCTTCATCACTCACGCGGCGTTGCTCGTTCAGGGTTTCCCCCATTGACGAAAACTCCCTACTGCTGCCTCCCGTAGGAGTATGGACCGTGTCTCAGTTCCATTGTGGCCGATCAACCTCTCAGTTCGGCTACTGATCTTCGCCTTGGTGGGCTATTATCTCACCAACTAGCTAATCAGACGCAGGCTCATCAATCAGCGGAGCAAACGCTCCTTTTATAATAAGGAATTACACCTTATTACGTATTACGGTATTAGCCAAACTTTCGTCTGGGTATCCCCAACTGAATGGTAGATTACCAACGTGTTACTCACCCGTTCGCCACTAGGTAGCAAGCTACCTCGTTCGACTTGCATGTATTAGGCACGCCGCCAGCGTTCATCCTGAGCCAGGATCAAACTCTCAAAAAATTTGTATTCTAGTTCAAAATTATTCTGGTTTAAAAATTTTCAAATTTAATTTAAATCATTCAACTTAAATTAATTGACGTTCACATTTGTTTTGTTGTACATCTATCTAGTTTTCAAAGATCTCTTACGCGTCTATATCTCTATAGAATTAAGAAGTTTTTTTACTTATTATATACTACGTATATAATCAGTTGTCTTCTTGACGCGTGCTTGATAATGATACATCAGAATCATTATTAATGTCAATACTTTTTTTAAACTTTTTTTAAGTTTTTTTCAAAGTAACTTTTGCTTTCATAAGCACCATAAAAGCAGAGTGTCATTATCTTATACCAATATCGGAATTTTAGCAATACCCTTTTTTAAATTTTTTTTAATATTTTTTTATTAAATAAATTTTTGTCAATTAACCCTTATATATAATAAGGATGAAGGGTCAAATTTTAATTACGATTAGCCATTGCTCTTGCAACATATGGCAAGATTCTTAATAAGATATAAATGAAATCGTTATATAAGGAAAAAGCAAAATATACTGCCATTGATGTTGGCAAATTTCCATTATTTGCATTGACTGCACTTCTTATTCTAAAGAAATCTACAAGAGTAATAATTAAGGCATAAATTAATAATGCAAATTCAGCAATAAGCATTGAAATCATCATTCCTTCATTAAATACACCTGTAATTAATAAGATCCAGTTAACTAAGAAGATAAGTCCAGCACCAATTACTAATCCTAAAGCAACGGTAATTAATATTCTTACTACGGTATAAGATTTGATTAACATCGATAATAAACCCATAAGAATGAATAATACGCTGGTAATTAAAATTGATAATGGTAAAGCTTCAACATATCCAACATAGAAGCTTAATGAAGATAAAAGGAACGATAAACAGATAACATATAAAGTAACTAAAACAATTAAACTGCCTAAATGGTAACTTTCATCAGTTTGAACTGATGCATTTTTAAATCCGATTCCATAATATCTCCAGATCGATTTAAACGAGATAATTATCGATAAAACTATTAATGCAATTGCTGCAATAATCGTAATTATCATATAAGTTGTTGCGTTAGCTGGTTCACTTATAGGAAAGATATTATTAAATAAATAAGAAATTCCATAAGTTAATAATCCAGTTGCTAATAACATAATTGCAAAGAAGATATATGTTTTAGCATAAAAGTAAGTTGTTGCCTTAATAAATGGCTTACCAGGATTTTTTAATTCCTCGTTTGTTGCGTATTGTGAATATCTATTTTCGCTCATTTTTTACTCTCCTTATATAGAGTTAGAGCCTTATGTTTGGCTAATATTTAATATAACTTTTAAAACAATTTCTGTCTATATATTTTTGTGTCAATTCAAAAAATGCGATTAAATCCACATCAATTTAATGCTTAGTAAGTTTTAAATTAAAAATTAGTAGACCTATAATAAGCTTTAAAAGTTTCCACGTGGAAATTTTTGATTCAGAAATATAAAAATCTTTTATTTAATAAACCATAAGATCCATCAAAACAGGTATTTTGCCTTTTTTTCATATAAAAACGGGGTATTTTGCCCCGTTTTAATGAATTAAAAAATGCTTAAATTTAGTAAAATACGATATTATTCGATATTTACTAATAATTGTCTATAAGAATTAATATCGAGTGATGCTCCACCAACTAAAGCGCCATCAACATTCTTTTGAGATAAGTATTCTCTGATATTTTCAGGTTTAACACTTCCACCATAAAGAATTCTGACTTTATTAGCGGTTTTTGTATCATATAATTCTCTTAAAACTTTTCTAATGAATTTGCAGATATCTTCAGCGATTTCTTTAGAAGCATTTTTACCAGTACCAATACTCCAGATTGGTTCATAAGCAATAACAAGTTTTTTGACATCTTCTGCAGAAATATCTTTTAAACCAGTTACAATTTGTTCTTTAACAAAAGCTTTGGTTTTTCCTTCATTGAAAGTTTCTAATGATTCACCACAACAATAGATAGGAATCATATTATTAGCGAATAATGCTTTCATTTTAAGATTACATTTTTCGCTAGTTTCATTATCATATTCTCTTCTTTCACTATGACCTAAAAGGCAATAGCCAATATTGATTTCTTTTAACATTGGGATAGAAATTTCACCTGTATATGCACCTTTTTCTAAATAGTGAACATTTTGAGAAGCAACAATTAAAGAAGATTTTAAAATCTTTTTAACGCTTTCTAAGCAAAGATAAGGAACACAAACGCCCATATCAATTTTATGAGCTCTGGCTTCTTTTCCTAATTCTTTAGCTTCTTTAGCAAAAGCCTTAGCTTCGCTAATAGTTTTATTCATCTTCCAGTTGCCAAGTAATAATTTTCTTCTCATACTTAATATTTCTCTTTTTATATATAAATATAGATAAGAAATTAATTATCCAATGATATCAATCCCTGGAAGGTGTCCATCATTTTCAATCATTTCTAAGCTAGCACCGCCACCTGTTGAGACGTGGGAGAATTCTTTAGCATAGCCAAATTCTTTAGCAGCTGCAGCTGAATCACCACCACCAATTACAGAGAATGCATTGGTATTAGCAACGATTGATTTACAAACACTCTTAGTACCATTAGAGAATGCTTCGTTTTCGAAAACGCCAACAGGACCATTCCAGAAGATTAATTTTGCACTTCTAATGATGTCGTCAAATAAAGCACATGATTTAGGACCAATATCTAAACCTAATAATCCAGCAGGAATACCTTCACTATGTTTATCTAAGTTTGTTTCAACAGTTTCAATCTTGGTTGGATTTTCTAAATTATCTGCACAAACAGTATCGATTGGTAAGACAATTTTTCCTGATGCATAACATTTTCTTGCATAATCTAATTGATCGTCTTCAACAATGCTATTTCCAGTTTGAATGCCCATAGCTTTATAGAAAGTGAAAGCCATAGCACCACCAATTAAGATCTTATCGCATTTATTTAATAAAGAATCGATAACTTTAATCTTATCACTAACTTTTAATCCAGCTAAAATTGCAACATATGGATGGTCGCTTCCTTTAACACAAGCGCCTAAGTTTTCAACTTCTTTTTCCATTAAGTAACCTAATGCAACTGGTTTTCCTTCTTCTTTTAAGACTTCAGGAACTCCATAAGTAGAAGCGTGAGCTCTATGAGCACTACCGAATGCATCCATTACGAAGCAATCGACATTTTTAGCCCAATCTTCAGCTAATTCTCTATTATTTTTGGATTCGCCTTTTTCATATCTTGTATTTTGAACAAGTAAGACTTCTCCTTCTTTTAATGCTTTAATATGTTCTGCTAATTTTTCACCACTTGTTTCAGGAGAGAAATAAACATTAACTCCTTCTAAGTGTTTTTTTAATACTGGAAGAACATATTCCAAATTATTTTTAGCTTTTTGTTTTTCGATTTCTACATCATCAACTTTTCCCCATTTAATTTTTCCTAAGTGGGACATTAAAACGAGCGAAGCACCTTCTTTTAATAATTTTCTTAATGTTGGTAAAGCTTGAACGATTCTATTATCATCTCTAACTTCACTACCTTTAAGAGGAACGTTAAAATCAACTCTAACTAAAACTTTTTTTCCTTTTAAATCAGTTAATTTATCAATTGTATTCATTGTTTACTCCTTATATTTTTTACTTAAACAATACGTAAATGAAACTTAAGGGCTTTAAATTCAATTTTAAAGCCCTCAAGATATGTTAGTTAATTATGATCAATTATTTTAATTCTGCGAAGTATTTAATTGTTCTAACCATTTGGCTGGTGTATGAATTTTCGTTATCATACCAAGAAACGACTTGGACGTGATAAGTTTCATCATCTAACTTATGAACCATTGTTTGAGTTGCATCGAATAATGAGCCATAAGTCATACCAATAACATCACTAGATACTAATGGTTCTTCAGTATAACCATAAGAAGCGCTTGTTGATGCTTTCATATGAGCATTGATAACTTCTGGAGTTAAATCTTTAGCTTTAACAACTGCAACAAGGATAGTTGTAGAACCAGTTTTGACTGGAACTCTTTGAGCACTACCAATTAATTTTCCATTTAATTCTGGGATAACTAAGCCGATAGCTTTAGCTGCACCAGTTGAATTAGGAACGATATTTTCAGCAGCAGCTCTTGCTCTTCTTAAATCACCTTTTCTATGTGGTCCATCTAAAACCATTTGGTCACCAGTATAAGCGTGAACAGTGGTCATAATACCAGATTGAATTGGTGCTAATTTATTTAATGCATCTGCCATTGGAGCTAAGCAGTTTGTTGTACATGATGCAGCAGAGATAACTGTATCTTCTGGAGTTAAAACGCCTTCATTAACACCAAATACGACTGTTGGTAAATCTTTTCCAGCTGGAGCAGAGATAACTACTTTTTTAGCGCCTGCAGTGATGTGTGCACTTGCTTTTTCTTTGGAACAATAGAAACCAGTACATTCTAAGACAACATCAACACCTAAATCTTTCCAAGGTAAGTTAACAGCGTCTTTTTCTGAATAGATTTTGATTTCTTTTCCATCAACGACGATTGATGATTCTTTAGCTTCAACTTTATCAGCTAATGCATATCTTCCTTGAGCTGAATCATATTTTAAAAGATGAGCTAACATTTTTGGATCTGTTAAATCGTTAATTGCAACGATTTCATATCCTTCAGCATTAAACATTTGTCTGAATGCTAATCTACCGATTCTTCCGAATCCATTAATTGCTACTTTAATAGCCATATTTTTTAAATTCCTCCTTAAAGAATTTTTAAATCTTCTATATTATAAATTTTTAGTCAACCAATTAAAAGTTCTTATTTAAAAATTTACATGTTTTTTTATCAAAACTTTTAAAATATCCTATAATTTTTATAATTTTCATGAATTACATGATTTTAAGAAAACTTATCAAAATAATACTTAAAATAAGGTAAATAAAAGAACCTAAATTTTATAGGTTCTTATACATTATAATTTGAACTTCTTTAACTACATCACGGCATTTATCGGTGACATATTCAAAGTAAGAATATACTTTCTCATCCTTCCATAAAGATAATGGTTTATTATCATCTTTAATTGAATCATATAGATTCTTAACATTGATTTCATATTCTCTATCAACTTCTTCTTCGACCTCAATTACCTTATTAAGTAATGGATCCATTGTTTTTTTAGAAGAAATCTTATCCATGTTTTTTAAGATTTCAAGTAAAGCATAGACTGCTTCTTTACTTTTATTAATAAAAATAGAGATGTTAGAAGGTAATTCTTCATAGTTTCTTAAATATAATTTATAAGATATTTCGTCGATTGAATCGGTTAAATCATCAATCTTATCTAATAAAAGGAAGATGTCTTCTCTATCGATTGGAGTAATGAATTCTTTTGCAAGACGTTCTTCAATCTCGTGTTTTTTAATATCTGCATTATGTTCAATAGCGTGGATTTCTTCTTTTTTCTCATATAATTTAGTCTTATCAAAATTAAGTAAGAAATCACTTAATTTATCGATAGCGTCTTTACTAAAAAGTGCTAATTCATAGAAACTCGAGAAGAAATAATCTTTTTCTTTTTTAAATAAACCCATAATTAATTCACTCCTTATTACATATATTTTAAATAATATTTATCTTAATTATCAAAATACATTAATGAATAGTAAGGCAAATAAATAGCCTATAATTCCACATCCAGGGAAGGTAAAAAGCCATGTTAATACCATTTCTTTAGCAGTAGACCAATTAACCTTTTTTATATTACGGCTACATCCGGCACCTAAAATAGAAACTCCCTTAACTTGAGTGGTTGAAACTGGAATTCCTAAAAAAGTAGAAAGAACGATTCCTAAAGTGGAGGTAAAATCAGTAGCAAAACCTTGATAACCATCAAGAGCAACCATTCCCATACCTACTTTCTTAATAATTCTATAGCCTCCAATTGAGGTACCAAGTCCCATAATTAGGGCAACTATAACTGCTAAATACCATAAATCAGCAGTCCCACTAAATTCAGTTTGCATAATATTTGCACCAAATTCGGCATTATATTGTTTACCAGCAAGCGATAAAGCTAGGAATAAAACCCCAATAAATTTTAAGCCATCTTGAGCGCCATGAGCATAAGCCATCCCAGCTCCAGAAACTATTTGAGCATATTTAAAGAATGGTCTAGTTTTATTGCGGTTCATTTTTCTACATATAACTTCAATTAATTTGGTTAATCCAAATCCAACACCAAAGCCAAATACACAAGATAAAATTAATCCATATAAAGTTTTAGCCCATGAAGAATCCCGCCCAAATGGAATTGAAGCATTTAATCCCATGGTCATAGCTGCTAGTCCTGCACCAGTAATTCCAGCGATTAACGCATGAGATTCACTACTTGGAATACCAAAAATCCAGGCAATAACTCCCCAGGCGATAACTCCAATCATTCCGGCACATAAAGCATCTAATGCGGTAATATAATCAGTACCAAAATCAACCATGTTTGAAATGGTATCAGCGGTAGCTGTTGTTAAAAAATACATGCTAAATACGCCAATAAAATTGAATATTGCTGCCATTATGATTGCAGCTTTTGGTTTGATTGCTTTTGTTGAAATACAAGTAGCAATTGCATTTGGAGCATCAGTCCAACCGTTAATAAAAATGACTCCGAAAACTAGGGCTATTGAAATTCCTAACATTGGGTAAGTTTTAATTAACTCGAAGACTTGATTAAAATCCATAATCTCTATTAATATAACTTATTTACATTTGCTTAACAATCTTAACATTTAGTTAAAACTCGATTTTAATATTATATTAATAAATTGTTAAAATTGCGTATTTTATCTTATTTTTTAGGCTTTGTTGACTTCTTTTTCTTTCATTTCCTCTTCTAAAATCTCCGATTTATTTAAATCAGTTGAGAGTTTATGCATCACATAATATGGCTTTCTAATTCCTTCTTTTACTTTAATAATTAATCTTTCATTATCATCATAATAAAAAGATACTAATCCAGTGGTTATGGGTTTAATTTTGCTTACTAAAATATTAGAAACAAGTAAAGAATAGCTATCTTTTATTTCACTAGGCATGCCATAAATTATATTTCCTTTTTTAATTCCAATTATTAGTTCACCGCCCTTATTATTTAATAAACTTATGATATGTTTTTCTAAGTCGGTTGCTAATAGATCAATGTAATCGCTTTTAATTATGGATTTATAGTTAATGTTAAATCGATATTCTTTATGTCTATCATTTCTTTTTATGTTATAGCTTCTGGTTGATAAATTATTATTGTTGTTATTCATATTTTTTTATTTATTACCTCCTTTATTTAGATTTATTTTTAATGAAAGAGAGAGAAAGAATTTTGGGATAGGATGGATTTAATTTTAAAAACCTTGTTATAAATAAAATTATTTTTGATATCATTGATTCTTATTCTTTCTCCCTCTTACTATACAAGAACGTTTTAATTTGAAAAATTATTCAATATTTTTTTAATTCATTATTATTTTATAGGTTATTACTATTTTAAATATTAAAAATAATACGATGGTTGTCGTACTATTTAATGTTTATTAAGATTTTATTAATTATTAATTATTTATGAAAATTTTTTAATATTAATAATATATTTATTCTTTTTAGTTAGATATTCTTCTTTATTAACATAAATGAATTTACCAATTCCTTTAATACTAATCCTTATATTCTCTTTATTTATAAAAGAATATGAAGGATTAGTGATAGTTTCACCATTAATAAAGACTCTTTCTTTATTAATTATCTCTTTTACTTCTTCTCTAGATAGATTAAAAGTTTTAGAGATAATTAGATCAAGTCTTAAGGATATAACCTTTATTTTTAAATCTATATAATTAAAAGATATTGAGTTTATATAAGAATCATAATCTTTTATTAAATCTAATTCTTTTATGATTACTTCACTTCTTTTTACTCTTTTTAAATCATTAATAATTAATTCTTTAATACTAGATTTAATAAAGATTATAGCTTCTTTTATATAATTATTATCTTTAATAATATAGATATCACCGATATATTCGCGTTTTATTCCTAGATTAATGAGTGCACCTAAATAATCTCTATGAGTTAAAGAATAATTATCAATATATTTATTATTATTTTTGAATAATATTTTTAAAATAGAAATATCTTTATAGACTTCACCTATATTATTAAGAATCCATAAATTATCGATAGAATCGATGTTTTTTATGTTATTAGTAAATAAAATTAATACTTTTTTATCATCGTTATTGTAATTTCCGCCATAAAATATATAGTTATAAAAATTAATAGATTTTAAATAATTTATGATAATTGAAGACTCTGTATAAGAATAAAAAATATTAGAAATAACATGTTCTTTATATTCTAATTCATCAATATAATCGTTAACTCTATTTATAAGATATTCTTTTTCCTTACTATCCATACCTTTAAAATTTTATATTATTATTTTTTTAAAATACATAACCAATAAACTACTTGAAAACTACTAGATAACTACCAGTTCTTTACTACCTTATTACTTTGTCGCTAGCAAATAAGTACTTTTGAGTTACTAGATGGGCACTTCCTTTATAAATAATAAGTATTTATTCGTTTTTTACGAACTGCTTTATAAGTATCACTTGCTTAATTAATTTTATAAACTTATCGATTCTTCAATAATTTATTGCTAATAAAAAACAGCTCTCAGTTTAACCTGATTTGACTGCCTTATTAGTTTATCGATTAAATATTAAATTTCCTTTAAAAATTTAAAATAACCTTTTTCCCCGTTTCCTATTCTTTTAATTATTTTTTTCTCTTTAATTTATATAAATTTATTCTTAATTTTATTAAAGAAATATTTAACGTGTACAATAATTCTTTATAAGTTATTTCTTTATTTTTCTTAATTAAATTTAAAATTTCTAACTCTGTTTGGGAAAGAATTGAATTTCGATTTTTATGATTTAAATCTCCTTCTTTTAAAGTTTTAGAATCAATGGAGAAAGCGTTATTATCGTCTATATTTACGCCATTTTGAGCCTTAAAATTTAAGTTTGGTAACGTAGTAGTAAAATAATAACTTTTTGTGTGAAATGAAGGGTCTTGTCCGGTTCCTTTATAAGCGTTGGTTATTCTTATAAGGCCTGGGCCATAATTTTCAATGAAACCAAGTTTATAAAAAATATTTGTTAATCCTGGATTTCTAAATGTTTGAATTCCTTCTATTGCAGCTTCAATCGTTGAATGATATACATCTCCAGGATTTGAGATTTTGACTTTATCTACAAAAAAATCAACTTTATATTTGAAGGAACAGCATAATCGGCATGTATTAGTGCATTTAAAAAGCTTTCTCTTAAGCTTGGAAAAGGATAAGACAAAAGTTCAATTCTAGATATTTGTTTATTCATTATAACAGCTGAAACAGCATTACATCTTTCCGCGGTTTCTAATAATTCTTCAGCAATAGAAATAAGGCTTCCATTAATATCTTTTTTAATAATAAAATCCATATTTTTATCATAAACAGCTAACTTAATTACAATATCATTTTGATCGCTAACTAAAAGTGTAAGACGGGTATATTTATTATCGTTATTTATTAATTTTAAGGTTTTATGTTTTCTTGATGAAAAATCTAACCCTTTTTAGTCGCAACGCTTTTTAATTTTTCAAAGGTTAGTTCTTGAATTGGTGAAACTTCGTTTTCATAAGAGTAAAATCTTGAATCCATAATAAACCTTAAAACTTCTTCGTCAGTACATTCCCTTTTCGAGGTTCCTATTCTTATAAAGGTCCAACGATTTTTTGGTCCTTTTTTAGTTAAATAATAGGGTTTAACGTTTCCCTCTTAAATTTCAATAACTAGCACATCATCGTCATTAAAGTAGTGCTTAATAAATTGCCTAGGAACAGGTTTAATGGTGTTAGTTATTATTTTACTGATTATTTTATCATAATTGTCTCTATCTTGTTCTTTAATTCCTATAACTTCCCCGCTATCATCAACGGCAACATAAATAGTTCCCCCTTTCGCATTTAAAAAAGAAATAATTTCTTTATCTAACGATATTGTCACCTCTCTTTTTAGTTCTGTTTCAAAAGATTCAATGTATTTCATATGAAAATACCTCCTTATATATAAGAACGTAAAAAGAGATAAAAATTATTCATTTAATTTAAATTTTCTAAAAATAAAATTTTTCAAACATAATTTTTAAGATTAAGTTCATATTTAATAACAAGTTTAAGAGTTGAGATCAATATAGTCATAACTTTAACTTTCATATAACAAAAAAGTTCCTAGCCATAAAACTAGAAACTTTTTGTCACTATTTAATAACTTACTTGATAATTAAGTTAAATTAACTTAATCCTACCTTCAGGAACAAAGTATTTATCTTTCTTAATGACTCCTCCTAAGCCACCATTATTGATTGGATCCAAAACATATTTTTGAATAGCTTCATAATCATTAAGACCATCTTTAACGATAAACTCGTTATCGTTAAACATATTAAAGCCACTACCATTTTGATTTAATAAATAAGAAATGCTTCCAACCTTATATTTGCCGTTTAACTGTAATGGTAAATATTCTTTCTTGGTTTTAGAATAAACCATGATATTTTTAACCCTTCTTTCGCCATCTACTTTAATAAACTCACCAGTTTTTTCATCAACGACAACATTAGATTCAATAGAAGTATCAATTTCACATTTTATTCCTGAAATTTGTAAGAATCCTCCAATATAGCCGTTAACATCATCAATATCATCACTTACTGCTCGATAAGCAAATTCTAAAGCATCCATAATATCCTTACCATTAGAATAAACAACACTTAATTTATTCCCAAATGGTTGAATATTAATTAAATCAGATAAACTAACATCACCCTTTTTAATAGAGTTTCTAACCTCTCCTCCATTAATAAAGGCAATATCACTTTCTAAAGTATAGTTGAATGAATCGGCAACTAAATTTCCTAAAGTATTTTCTCTACTTCTAACATCTCGATAGTTTTTCCCGTTTCTAATATTATATTCGCTTAGATCTACTTCACTAGTTGCAACCTTTTCTTTTAAAGTAACATCAAGAGAATTATTTAATCCTCTAATCTCTTTTAAAACTCGATTATTTTCATCATAATCATCAATTAAATTAACATAAATATCTCTATCAAAAGTGACTCCGTCACTTTTAATAGAGTAATCAATAGTTAAATCTCCAAAATATTCAAAATAGGCTCCTATAGAAGAAAGTAAGACTTCTTTATCATCACTTTTAGTATCTTTATCTCCTTCATAGGTAACATATTCACTTTCAATTACATTATGAGCATGTCCATCAAGCACTACATCAATTCCTTCAACTCTTTTAATTAATTCTCTTGAATTAAAAATTGATGCACTTTCTATATCTCCTAGATGAGTTAATCCAATTACTAAATCACACTCTTCAACTTCTATTAAAGTATCTACTAATTCTTGGGCTCTTTCATAAAACTTATTCCCATTACTCCCTGTTTCATAAAAACTATATACCGTTTCATCATTCTCTTTAAAAATTGAAGGAATGCCACTATATAAAGTATCAGGAGTTAAAAGGGTAAAAAATCCAATCTTTATATAATCATAATCAATGGTATATATCGGAGATAATTCATTTAAGAAGTTACCACTACTTTCTTCATTTTTCCCTTTATAGACTACATTACCATTTAAATAAATAGAATTAGAGTCTTTAATTAATGAGATTAAATTAGAAATACCATAATCAAACTCATGATTTCCTAAAATAGAAATATCATATGCTATATGATTCATATTTTGAATCATATAGCTACCTTTAGTAATACTAGTATAAGTATTTCCCTGGATTGCATCTCCTAAATCAATAGTAATTACCTTATTATTTTTATTTAATAAATCTTTTTTATATTCATATAGCGAAGCATGATTAACATGTTTTTCTTCTTCTATTTCTTCATTATCACTATTACTACTACTATTATTATTAATATCACTTAAAGGCTCATTACCATGTGTATCTCCTGTAAAAAGAATATGGATATCATTAAATTTTGATACTTCTTCATCATAGTTACCAGTAGTGTTACCACCACTATTAGTGTTAAAACAAGATGAAACTGTTAAAAGAAAAAATATCGATATTATGCCTAGTTTATATGACCTTACTTTATTATTATTATTAAAAAACATAGATATTCTCTCTCCTTTACTTAAAATATTTAATATTTAAAATTAAATTTCTTATTTATGAATAAATTATACAATAAGAACGAAAGAAATAATTAATTAAATTAAGCAAAAAGGTTACGCATTTCTTTTTATATGCGTAACCTTATTAGCAATAAAATAAAACTTTCTAAATATTATTCATTAGGAACAACATGATAATACGTGTAGTAGTTCCATCTTCATTTGTTACTTCTTCTTGATTAACTTTATAACCATCAGCCAAGAAACAAGCGTTAGGATTTTCACTACTAGAATTTGAAGGGTCAAAATTTACAAAATTTCCCCCAGAAACATAAAACTTTCCATTACTATCATCAATTAGATTTAAAGTATAGTAACGACCGTTGCTTGTTTGAGTTTCTAAGAAATTACCTCCGGTAATATAACCAGTAGAATTTCCATTTAACTGTACAACAGTCATACAAAACTCTTAAGTTCCACTATCAATAGTAATAGAAGAATTATCATTTAGCATGAAATAATAACCTAATGTGTTTAAATTTTCTCCCTCTAAAACTAAAGAGAAATTAGGATTTCCATAAACTCTTAAAGAAGAATTCTCAGATAAATAAAATACTGCTTCTTTTCCTAAGATTACATTTTTTCCATTAAAATCAATTTCAATAGCTAAATCATTTTTTAAATAAACTGATTCATTAACTTCTAAAGATGTAACACTATCATCAACTTTAAAAATTAAAGTTGATGCAAATTTATGCCCACTTAATTTATTAATTGATAAAAGTTGTTTTATACTACTAATAACTAATGGATTTTCAACGCTTCCATCACCACTAGTAAATTTAATTCCTTCAACTAATGTTGATTTTGTAGTATCTACTTCTTCGTTTTTTGTCCAAATTGAAGTATATAATTGTCCATCATTGAACGCACTTTAATGACTAAAATATGTTTCGCTTGGAGTAGTTACACTCACAAAGCCTTTATAAAGATATTCATCACCTAAATTGGTTGCAGTAGTTTCATCCATTGTAATTGTTACATCGTTTTCTTCGCTATAACCATGTGCAAATAAGTAATACTTATTATCACTAGTTTCATCAACCACTGTTTCACCATCGGCTAATGTTTCGACATTACTATTTTCTTCAACTTTAACAAAAGATACATTTTCTAAATTTGCAACAGTTGGAGCTTGATAACCTACTGAACTACTTTGATTACCTAAAAGCAATGCTGCACTTGGAGCAAGATTTCCACTACCCCAATCAGCGCCATTTTGTTGATCGTTATCATAATAGGTATAAGAAATTTCACTATTTTTAATATTAATATTTCCTAATCTTCCAAAAACACCTTGTTGAGTGCCATAAACTTTAGAATCTTCAATATTTAATGTTCCGTTTAAATTAAATAGAACTCCACATGCACCACTAGCATCTAAAGCATTAATTTCGCTATTAATAATATCCATGCTTACATTAATATCTGGACCATTATTTGCATTAGTTCCAACACCATAGCCACCTGCATTAATTGTCAAATTTTTAATAACAATATGAGAATCGCTTGCTTGACTATATAAACCACAACCATTTGTTGTTATATCTACTTCATCTAACTCGACATATGAATTAGTGGGTGTAGGTCCAAGTGCAAAAACTGATACGACAGGATCGTTCATTTTATTAGAAACAATGGAACCATTATCGATAACTAAAGTTTCATTTTCTAATACTTGTATTTTTGTACCTTGTTCAATAACATTTCCATAACTATCTACTTTAGAATTTTCTTATGCTACACCATCAATGTAATTAGTTTTAGCTTGATTACTAAAAGAAGCTAAAACTACAAATCCATTTTCTACCATAGTTGTGGTATAACTATATTCTTTTAAAGTACTATCATAAACTAATGAAGTATCATCACTACTAATACTGCTTCCACTTAATGAAAAATCTGTTAAGTAATATCCTTCATTAGGAGTAATAGTGAAAGTAACTTCCGTTCCATCTATTGCGCTTCCAACACTTGGAATAACATAACCACCTTCACTTGGTAAAATTGTGTTAGACCAAGCAGTCTTTCCGTTTGCACCATCGCTACCGTTTTTGCCATCTTCTCCATCTTCACCTTTATCGCCCTTATCTCCTTTTTTGCCTTGACAACTGCTTAAAGATAAAAAAGTAGTTAAAGTTAAAATAAGTAATGAGAATAATTTTATTTTTTTACTTTTCATAAATATTACTTCCCTTAAAAATTAAAATATATGTAATTTATAACGTTTATAAATTACATTAATTAATATAGTAATAATTATTATTTATTTATAAATAAATTAATTAGCCATTCTATTATATTTAAATAAAATAGCAAATATCGGGAATTTTAATTTTCTTCTACTTGTATAAATAATTAAATTAAAATATTTATTTGTTTTAATAGTAGCAACTAAAAGATTTAAAGCAAAACTACTTGATAGTATTGGATAGATAGAGTAATTAATAAAAAGTAGACTTTAAAAGTAGACTTTAAAGTATACTTTAAAATTTTATTAATTAAGATAAAGGTTATTATTCATTTATTAATATTAAAATCTTAATAAAAAATTATTTAATAAAATAATAACTTTTACTTCTAGATCACTTCTAGATAAATCATAATTTACTTCTAGATAACTTCTAGATAAATTACCATTTACTTCTAGAACTTCTAGAAATAAATTATTTAACTTTAACATAATCTCTATTTGCTAAATATTCAAAAACCTAATAAATTTATTTTAAAAAATTAATAAAAGAGAATACAATTATTTAAATTCGTATTCTCTTCTAAAATTAATTAATTATTAAATAAGATTATTGTTATTATTATTCTCCTAAAGAAGTATAATCTATTTTTTCTCCATCAACAGTTAATGAAGGGAAAGAAGAATATTCATAATCAAAATAAGTATGTTGAACTCCACAAGTTGTTATATTTTTATATAATCTATCGATATAGTAACGATCATTTGTTTTTTCAAAAACATCACTATATTGATCCGGATCTACCCATAACGATTCTTCATATGTATCATGCATTTCACAATACTCACTATAATCAAAAAATCTATCAATTTTTGGAATTTTTCTTTCTAAACTAGTAGGAGTAACTCTAACATTGTTTTCTTTATAGTTATTAACATTTATAAATACTTTATCACTTAAGTCAATATTTGTGGTTGAAGGATCATAATTAAAGTAATAATCATTGTCATGTTCTTCATTTTCTTCTTTTTCAAATTTCCAATCAACAAAACCAAATATAGATATACTTGAACCATTTAAATAAAGAGGATATTTAATATATTCTTCGTTCCAATATTTGCTATATTCAACATTATTAATATTAATTTTTATTTTTTCTTTAACATCTTTTTCTTCATAATATACATTATTTAAATTCAAAAAGGGCATCATACCTGAGATATCAAGAGGTCTAAAGTTAAAAAATTTACAATTATTTATATAGACATTAAACTCTTTTTCTAACGGTTCATCAAAATAATAAGAAATATTAAGCGGTATTGAAGTAAAAATTGAACAATTATTCATGTTTAATGAATTTAAATTTTCATTCATTCCATTTTCAATAACTATAAAGCCCCAACTATAATTAGAATTTAATGGATTTTGAACAAAATTATTAAAATCTAATTTAGTCCCGTCAAAATTAACAAAATTTGGTATTCCATTATTCATTAATTCGTTTACAGTTGCATTTTCTTTAATATCAATTGTAAATTCACAGTTTTTAAAAGAAAGTTCATCGACTCCTTTACAGTTAATAAAATTATTAAAGCCAGATAGAGGTGTTCCTAATTTTTCAATATCGTAATCACAAACTAAACTGATATTATTAAATCTGAATTTAGCTAAATTACTCGCTTCAATACTTAAAAACGGGAATCTTAATTCTTTATGTTTTCCATTAGAAAGGAATTCTACTTCAACATCTTCTTCTCCATAAGTTTTAACTTCAATTTTTCCAGTTTTAAAGAAATTATTTTCTTTATTTTTATTACTACTCAAAGTAAAGGTACTTTGAGTAGAGATTTCACTACTATTTGTAGTAAAATCTTCTGCTGTTAAACTAATTTCTTCATTTAAAATAATCTTATTTAAACCTGGTTCTAAATTTTGAAGTTGTTCTTTTAATTCTTCTTCATTATTAGCAATGGTGGTATTTTCTTCAATCAGTGCAGAAACAACAAATCCACCTTTTTCCATTGTTAAAGAGATTTCTTCACCTTCATAATTTTTACTTTCACCATCAGCTTTTAAAATGGTCCAAATAACTTTTTCATTTTCATTTAATTCATGATTACTTTCAAAAGTAAAAGAAATCTCTCCCCCCTCTATTTGACTTCCTAAAGAAGGAATAATATAACCTTCGTTAGAAGGAAGAATTGTATTTGACCAGGCAGTTTTTCCATTACTTCCACTACTTCCATTATGACCATCTTTCCCATCTTCTCCATCTTTCCCATCTTCGCCTTGGATATTCATTTTTAATATCCATCCATCAGCTTCTTTTTGATAAACATCACCATTAGATGTATTTAGATACATATCTCCTTCTTTACCTAATGTTGATGTAGGAGCACCACTTCCAGTTAACCAAACTGAACCATCCTCTCCATCTTTTCCATCTTCTCCAGGTTCACCTTGAATTCCTTGTTCG
>CASFZN010000022.1 GCA_949299195.1 uncultured bacterium
AGTTGTTATGCTATAAAGTGAGAAAATTGTTAAAATACATATATTTTCTCACTTTTTTCTTTATTTTATTGCGTTATGCTATGGTTTATGCTATAATATATTTAGAATGATTGGTGGTGTTTTTTGTGATTAGATATGATAAGCATAAAAGGAAAAATGGTGTTAAAACTCAAGTTCGAGTTGTTGAAGGCTATAGAGTTGATGGTAAAATCAAACAAAAAACAATAAAAGATTTTGGGTATCTTGAAGATCAAAGTAATCAAGATGAATTTATTGCTTCAGTCAAGAAATTTGATGAGGATTATAAGAAAAATAAGCTTCTTTTAAAAAAGAATACTAGGAAAAAATTTTTTGAAGATGATAATTCAATTAAATATAACTACGGTTATAAATTTTTGTCAGCTATTTACAATTCTCTTAAACTTGAGGAATTCTTTAATAAGGTTAATTTTAAAGGGGATTACGATTTGAATTCCATATTAAAATATTTTGCTATACAAAGAATTTTAAACCCGGCTTCAAAAAGACACACTACGCAAACTATAAGAAACTTTTATGGTGAAAGTGTAGAGTTTGAACTTAGTGATGTTTATCGCTCTTTAGATAAATTTAGTGATTTAAATACTGATTTACAAAAGTATATTAACGATAGAATAGTTAAACTAATTGGAAGAAACTTTGATTATGGCTTTTATGATGTTACCAATTATTATTGCGAAGTAGATTTTCCAGACGAAGCTGGAGGATTAAGACAACGAGGAGTATCTAAAGAACATAGAACTGATCCAATTATTCAATTCGGACTATTTATGGATGAAAATTCATTACCTGTATGTATGAGTATATTTCCTGGTAATACTTCTGATTCGTTAACATTTCAGCCTACTATGAACAAAATTAAAGAAAATTATAGTTTAAAAAAGATTATCGCTGTTGCTGATAAAGGAATGAATTCTTCTAAGAATATTGATTACTTAATTAATAATGGTAACGGATTTGTTTTCAGTCAAATATTAAAAGGTAAAAAAGGTAAAAGATATCATGAAATAATGTTTGATGAAAATGGTTATACTTATAATTCTTCTAAAACATTTAAGTATAAAACATTTATCGAAGATTATGATGCAATTGATAAAGATGGAAACAAAATCAAAAGACAAAGAAAAGTACTCATATATTGGAAATATGAGGATGCGCTAATGGCTGCTAGGAAACGAAATGATAAACTTGATAGAGCTTTAAAATCACTTGGTAATAATGCTTTTACTATTAAACATGCTTATGATGAATATTTAAAAGAACTTTATACAACCAAAAACGGCGAAATTGCAGATACAGTTTACAAAACTGTAGATTACGAAAAAGCTAAAGAAGATGCTAAATTTGATGGATATTTTGCGATTATTACTTCAGAATTAGATTTTGATTACTCCAAAATATTAGAAACATATAGTGGCTTATGGAGAATCGAAGAGAGTTTTAGAATAACAAAATCACAATTTGAAGTTAGACCTATTTTTGTTAGAACTCAAAAACATATAGAAGGTCATTTCTTGATTTGCTTTATTTCCTTACTACTTATAAGAATGCTTCAATTAAGAATGAATTATTCCCTTTCAGCTGAAAGAATAATTAAAGCTTTAAATACTAGTATGTGCATTACTGATTCACCAAATAAGGTTAGAGTTTTAAGAAATGATGAAGTTTTATTATTTGATAAGACAAACAAATTAACTTTAGATAATCAAACAATTAATGACTTATTACAAATAATTAGTGCTATGGATGCAGAAGTTCCTTATGCAGAATATACTAAACAAGAATTTGATAAATACTTAAATTCAATAGTTTACAAACCATAATAAAAAGCCGATTACTTACTTAATCAAGTAGGTAGCCGGCTTTTGTAGCATAACAACTGTAAAACTCGGG